>CAYPDA010000025.1:9909-33016 GCA_964409375.1 uncultured Hyphomonas sp. | reverse complement strand
AAATCCTCAAGGTCGAGTGTCGCTGCATGTTGCATCAGACGCACAGAGGAGGCCATGGTCAGACGTTCGGACAGGAGGCTGTCGGCCAGCCCGATGATCCGTCCGATGATGTCTGACAGGATCGCAAGCCCGAATTCGGCCAGGACATACCAGACGAGCAGGTTCGCTTCACCCGATTGCCACCAGCTCGTCAGCGTGCCCGCGCCCGTCGCGGCGCCCGACAGGCGGATCACTTCGTCGATGATCAGCTTGCCGAACCAGAGCGCGATCACCGGCAGGACCGCGCGCACCAGCCTCAGCGCCACCGACACGACCGTCAGCAGCGGGCTCGCCCGCCAGACCATCCCGAGGAACGGGCCGACATTCCGGAGCGCGGCAAACCGCCCGCGGACGGACCGGGGCAGCTTCCTGCCGCGGGGGTCGGACGTATCAGTCATCGGCGTTGACGATGTCATGCCTCCGGGCAGAATAGAAGCGCCGTATCAGCGCCGGCCGGGTCAGACCACAATGTCGCTCACCGGCATCTTCGCCTGCCGCCGCGCGGCGAAGTGTGTGTCGAAGGCCACTACGAGACAGGCGGCAATGATGATCGCCGCTCCGCCATACACCCGCCAGCCGGGGATCTCCTGGAAGAAGACATAGCCGAGCAGGGCCGACCAGATCAGGCCGGTATATTCAAACGGCGCCAGTGTCTGCGCCTTCGCGCGGCCGTAAGCCATCGTCATCAGCCACCAGATGCCAATGCCGAGGAAAGCGACGAGCACCATCATCGGCCAAGCCTGCGTCTCTGGCAGGGGCGCGGCAAAGACCAGCATGAACGGCAGGAGGAACAGGGCCGGCAGGATGTTCATGAACGTCACCAGTGTCAGGCTGTCCTCCTGCCGGCTGCGCAGGCGCAGCAGCACGATGTTGACGGCATAGAGCACGGCGGAGATCAGGATCGCGCCGACGCCCCAGACGCGGTTGCCATCCGCCGGCGCGCCGGTGGTCTCGGCGGTTGCCGCCAGAGCCGCGCCGCAGAAGCCGATCAGCGAGGCGATGATGGTCACAGGGCTCATCCGCTCGCCGAGGATAACGCGGGCGGTCGGCGCAATCATCAGCGCGGCGGTGAAGCCCAGCACAACCGCCTCGGCAAGCGCGATCTGTGTCAGCGAATAGAAGAAGAAGAACGCCGAAATCACCTGCGCCAGCGAGCGCAGCGCATGGAAGCGGATCGCTTCCAGCGTCGGCATGCGCCGGCCGGCGGACACAAACAGGACGGTCATGATCACCGCGCCGAGGATGTAGCGCCAGGTTGTCGCCGTCAGCACGCTGGTGGTGCCCAGCATCACCGCTTTCATCACGGCGTCGACACCGCATCCGAAGATGACGCCGAAACAGACAAGCAGGATCGGATGAGGCGTTCGCATGGCGCGGAGCGATGGGGCCGCGCCGCTCCGGCGTCAAGCCGGGTTCTGGCCGGCGGCGGTCAGAACGAGCCAGGCTGTGTAGGCCACATAGCCAGCCAGAAGCACACCCCCCTCGATCCGGCCGATCCGCCAGCGCGAGACGGCGAACAGGATCAGCAGCGCGGCGGCGCCCAGCATGACCCAGATGTCGAAGGCCGCGATCTCCGGCGGTATGGGGACAGGCTTCACCATCGCGGTTACGCCGAGGATGCCGAACACGTTATAGATGTTGGAGCCGACGATATTGCCGAAGGCGATGTCGCCCTGCCGCTTCAGGGCTGCCATCACCGATGTCACGAGTTCGGGCAGGGACGTGCCGACCGCCACGACTGTCAGCCCGATGAGGGTTTCGGAAACCTCGAACATCCGGGCCAGCGTGATGGCGCCGTCGACCGCGAAGCGTGCGCCGGCGATCGTGAGGGCGAGGCCGGCAATGACAAGGACGATGTCGAGCGCGATGCCGCCTTTGCTTTGCGGGACGGGCGCGGCGTTCCCGGCGGTGGGCCCAGCTTCAACGGTCCGTTCCTGCCAGAAGGCAAACAGGATATATCCGGCCAGTGCGGCGAGGAACACCGCGCCGAGGATGGGCGTCAGCCCGCCCATCAACACGGCGCCAAGGCAGGCCAGGCTCGACAGGGCGAGCACCAGCCCGTCGCGCTTGAACGTGCCCCGGGCAACCGCCACCGGAAAGATCAGGGCCGCGACGCCGAGGATCAGCAGGATGTTGGCGGTGTTCGAACCGACGACATTGCCGACCGCGATGCCGGGCGATCCCTTGAAAGCGGCCTGCAGGCTTGTCACCAGTTCCGGCGTCGAGGTGCCGAAGCCGACCAGCGTCAGACCGATGAGCAGCGACGACAGACCAAAGCGTTCTGCCAGCCGCACGGCGCCGCGCACGAGGAGTTCGCCGCCGGCCACAAGCAGGCCAAGGCCGATGAGTAGGAGAAGGATTGTCATGGTGCGGGAAAGTCTGGGCACGGGATGTGCGAAATTGAATCTGGCACCGCCCGATCCTTGGCAAAAGGCCTGCGATGAAAAATATCTGAGGGCCTCATCCGCCCCGGAGCGCCTTTCAACAATAGCCCAAAAAGCGTATGAATTCGGACCATAGCAGGTCTACGGAGTCGTCACGCCATGAGCCAGACCCCGCCGCCGCCAGCAGGCGCCGACATCCTTGCCTGCGTAGGAACCCCCATTCTCCTGATGGACAGGGACTTCCGCCTTGTCCTCGCCAATCCATCCTACCTCCATGCCTTCGGTATGCGTTGGGAAGACCTGGCCGGGCGCATGGTATTCGATGTCTTTCCGGAAGACGACGAACGGATCGAGGAAGTGCGTGCCCGGTTCAACAAGGTCCTGGAAGGCGAAAGCACGCAGGCGCCGGCGCAGGCCTACAGGATCGCCAATGCCCATGGAGAGCTCGAGGAATGTTTCTGGCGGGCCTCGGAGACACCGTTTCGCGGGCCGGACGGTTCGGTTACGCACATCGTGCAGGTCATCGAGAATGTCACATCCGAAATCCTGGTCCGGCGCCAGAACGAGATCATTGCCCGTGAGCTTGAGCACCGCCTGCGCAACACGCTGACCATGGTCGGCTCGCTCGCGATCATGACCAGCCATAATGTCACCAGCATCGACACCTATGTCGATGACTTCCTTGACCGGTTGCACAGTGTCAGCCGGACGCTGATGACCATTTCCGACAATCACTGGCAGGGATTGCCGATACGCCGCATCCTGGAGATCGAACTGTCACAGGTGATTTCGCCGGATGACCCTCGGGTCCGGCTTGAAGGGCCTGATTTCATGTTGTCGGTTCGCTCCAGCAAATGGACGTCCATGCTGGTACACGAGTTGATCACCAACGCGGTCCAGTATGTCTGTTTCTCTGTGCCTGACGGCACGCTGTCGGTTGTCTGGCGGGTCGAGGGTGGAAATCTCATCTCGGACTGGACGGAAACCGGGCGCGGCGAAAACTTTGACCCGGGCCGCAAGGGCTTTGGCAGCCGCTTGCTCGAACTCATGCCCAACATGACCAACCGGCGCACCTTTTCGGAGAACGGCATGCACCTGTGGAGCAGCTCTCCGGCGACGTTCATCACGGACCTCGCGGAGCCGTCCGGCCTCCTCCGGGGGGCCTGACAATCAGCGCGGCATTACATGCATGAAGAGGGCCTGAGAGATCACGGCCTTCACGTGGCGCGGGCGAAAGGGCTTGGAAATCAGGAAGGTCGGCTCGCCGCTCTTGCCGGCCAGCATCTGTTCCGGAAACGCGGTGATGAAGATGGCCGGAACCGAAAACCGGGCGCGAATGTCCGAGACCGCATCGGTGCCGCGTGATCCGTCAGACAGCTGAATATCGACAAGGACAAGGTCCGGCTTTTTCTCCAGAACCGTGCTGACCGCCTGCGTGCGCGTCACGGCGACGCCGACGACAGAATGCCCGAGCGATTCGGCGATCTGCGACAGGCTGCCGACGATCAGCGGTTCATCCTCGATGATGACGATCCGGCAGGCCTTGAGACCAGCAAGATCCTGACGGGCGTGGGCAAGCAGGTCTGCAAGCTCTGCGCGGCCTATCCCGAGGATCGCAGCGGCGTCCGCCTCGCTGAGATTTTCCATCGCCGTCAGCAGGAATGCCCGGCGCGAAGCCGGGGAGGGCTGCCGGCCCTGCGCTGGGTGGCCATTCGTCGGCAGCGGCGTGCGGATGATCTCATCGACCTGCTGGAACAGCGAGACGCGGGTCACCTGCTCGGGCCGGCCGGTGAGCAACCCTTCCAGCATCCGCTCGACCGCCTGGTCGCCCCCATCCGCATCGCCCAGAACGGCCCGGGCGTACCGCCTCAGATAGGGCAGCTCCATCTCAATCGTGTCAGACCCCGTCATGCTACCCCCAAGGCGAAGCCTGCGCCCGCCGCGGATGTACGCTGGCGCGTATCCGGCCATTGGCTGAGCGCGGTTCAGCGCCGCGAGATCGCGGAGCCAGGGGCGCAAATTGCGCGAAAAATGGACGGAATACTAGAGCTTATCGGGCTGGCGCGTATAGCGCAGATAGGGTGTCAACTCCCGGTAGCCCGCCGGGAACAGGCGCCGGATCACGTCCCTTTCCTTTAGGGAAGGCTGGATGATGACATCCTCGCCAAGTTTCCAGTTCACGGGGGTCGCCACCCTGTGTCCGTCCGTCAACTGCAGCGCGTCCAGCAGGCGCAGGATCTCGTCGAAATTTCGTCCGACATTCGGCGGGTAGATGATCGAGGCGCGGATCTTCTTCTTCGGATCGATCACATACACCGCGCGAACGGTCAGTTTCGGATCCGCGCCGGGATGGATCATGTTGTAGAGGGTGGCGACCTGTCTCTGAGGGTCCGCGATCATCGGGAAGTTCACCCGCGCGCCCTGCGTGTCCTCGATGTCATCGATCCAGCGGCGATGCTCGGCCAGCGTGTCGACGGAGATCACAAGCGCCTTGGCGCCGCGCTGCGCCAGGTCGCCCCTGAGGCGCGCGGTATAGCCGAGTTCTGTGGTGCAGACGGGTGTGAAATCCGCCGGATGGGAGAAAAAGATCACCCAGTCCTCACCGGCCCAGTCATGGAAGCGAATGCGTCCCTCGGTGGTCTCGGCTTCGAAGTCAGGCGCTACATCGCCGATCAGGAGGGTCATCTTCGGGTTCTCTGCTCTTGCTTTTCCCGGCGTTTCTAGTGCCTAAGACCATACCGACCAACCTAGATCGCCTGATACACCCAATGAGAATTCCTTCACGATTCAGGGTATCGCCCGCCGTATGAAACGCCTGATCCTCATGCGCCATGCCAAGACCGAGCCCTGGAATGAGGGCATCGACGATTTCGGCCGCGCGCTTGTCAGCCGCGGGCATGACGACGCACGCCGGATGGCGGAAGAAATCGTCGGTCTCGGCTGGAGCCCGGAACGCATCCTTGTCTCGAGCGCCCGCCGGGCCCGCGAGACCTGTTCGCAGGTCGCAAGGGTCGTCACCGGAGAGCGGGTCCGTGTCATGGAAGCGCTGTACCTGACCGGCGTACGCGGCCTGACGGAGGCGGTCAGCCAGCATGACGGGGCCCACACGCTGATGGTCATCGGCCACAATCCCGGCCTGCACGAATTTGCACTGAGCCTCCTGCGCGAAGGCGGCTCCCTCGATCACGGCGCCTCGCTGCGCCTGCACGAGAAATTCCCGACCAGCTGCGCGGCTCTGTTCGAAGCGCTCGACAATGGTGCATTCGAGCCCGCGCGCTTCCGGCTCGCGGCCGTCCTCCGGGCGAAGGAACTGAGCGCGGACTGAACGCTCAAAAAAAGGCCGCCCCTGCCTGTGAAGGCGAGAGGCGGCAGGAACGCGGCTGCGTTTGCAGGGGATGTTTGAGGCTGGAGTCCCGCAACCGCGATCTTGTTTCAGCGGGCAGCGCGACTGGCTTTGTGAGCCTCTGTCAGCTGCGGATGGCCGATCTGGCGAACCGTGCGTTCGAGCGTCCGCCCGGTGCAGATCCGGGTCGCATAGGTTTCGAACATCCGCTCCAGGCCGCGATCGGCATGCTCGGCCGCGCAGCGCTCTGAGACCTGCTCGGAGATGCGTTTGTATTCGGCCAAGGCGCCTGCGGGCGTTTCAAGCTTCTCCGGCGCGTATCTGACATCGAGCTTGAAGGTTTCAACGGCCGCCAGGGCGGGCAAGGCGATGAGGGATGCGGCGGCTGCGGCGGCGAGGATAGAGCGTTTCATGATGTTTCCTCCGATTGGGTCTTATTGTCCTGGATGACAGACGGGGGCTCAGCCGGGCCAGGGGCAAACCCGGCTGAGCAGGAGACGCGTCAGGCGCGTGCGTCGCGGCGGTTCTGGCGGCGGCGGCGCGTCACCAGGAGGGTCAGCCGGTCAGCCTGGCCTGCGTCATTTGCGGGCCGGGACCGGATCATGGCGTCACCGGAGGCGAGGCCGTAGGCCAGGACACCGTCGAACACGAGGGTTCCGTTGTCGCTGAGACGGGCGAGGGGGGACATGGCTGGGTACTCCTTCTGGTTTGGTTTGGCTTGTCCTTGTCTTTGGCGCTTCCTTGTCGCCGCCGACACCCAACAGATAGCAGGAGAATTATTGTTTTTCAATATGAAATTATCGAAAAAAAATAATATCAAATGAAATCAAGGCCATAAATTTATTGAAAAACAATAATTCGGCCTGATGCAGACCGGATCCTGGAATTATCGGTATTCAATATGCCGCCTGGGGCGCGTCAGCGCTTTTCGCGGCACCGGTCGGAGCAATAGCGGACCTCGTCCCAGACCCGCTTCCACTTCCTGCGCCAGGAGAACGGCCGGCCGCAAGCCGCGCAGGTCTTCACCGGCAGGTCCTTTCTGGAAACCATCTTGCCAGTGCCAGCCTTCCGGGCCCCGCTGTCACGAGGCATGGGCACGCGCCGGTAAATGCCCCGGCAGGTCAAGATTCAGCTGGGCCGCTTCGGCGGTCTTGCGCTTGCGCCGGGCGCCGTCCTGCCGGTCGCCGCGAAACGGGATGCCGGCGCGCCGGCTGCCATGGCGGGTCTGGATGGCATCGGCCTGCCCCGCATGTCCGGGCTGCTTGCGCAGGGCAAAGATCCGGCTGCGCGCTTCCTCGGCGGCGGCGAGATGATCGACGATCCGCATCGGATAGGTCTGGCCCAGCACGACCCCCGCATGCGCCAGGACGCCGGCAGGCGCCTCCCATGGCGCATGCAGGCAGGCGTCCGGCAGGCCGGCCAGTTCCGGCACCCATTGCCGGATGAAGTCGCCCTTCGCGTCCTGGTCGCGGGACTGCTTGACGGGATTATAGACGCGCGGCGTGTTTATGCCGGTGGTGGCCGATTGCATCTGCGCCTGCGGATAATGGATGCCCGGCTCGAAATCCGTGAACATCGCCGCAAGGATCTCGGCCGGCCGCTTCCAGTCGAGCCAGAGATGATGGGCGGCAAAGCCCATGACCATCGCCCGCATCCGAAAGTTCAGCCAGCCGGTGGCTTTCAGCGAGCGCATGCAGGCATCCAGAAAAGGAAATCCCGTGCGGCCCTCGGCCCAGGCGATCAGGCGGGCATCATCCGGCGCCGCCACAGGACGAAGGCCGTCATAGGCCGGGTGCAGGTTGCGGCTTTCGATCGAGGTCTGATCCTCGAGCTTCTGGATGAAATGGCAGTGCCAGTGGAGCCGCGAAATGAAGCTGCTGACCGAGGCCGCAAACGCCATGTCGCCGCGCGCCACATGGGCGGACTTCGCCCTGCAGGCAGCCTGCCAGGCTTCGCGCATCGACACTGTGCCGAACGCCAGATGCGGCGACAGGCGCGAACACGCCTCACCGCCGGTAAGCGGCCCGGACATGTCGGCGCGGTAAGTTCGCCCGCGGGCATCCAGGAAACTGCGCAGACATTCAACGCCCCGGCTGCGCCCGCCCTGCTGGCGGCCCGGGCAATCGTCCGGCCCGAAGCCGAGATCCGACGCCTGCGGCATCTCGCCCACAGGAACATGCGCAGCGATGAGCGTCTCCGGGGCCGCCGGCCTGGGCCGGCTCATCAAGGCTTCCCAATTCCCGGCCCAGCCATTTCGGTCCTTCAGACCGCGCACGACCCCATGCTGCACCTGTTCGCGCACGGAAATCCCGGCATTGCGGGCCCAGCGGCGCACGGCCTTGTCCCGCTCATATGTCCATTGCAGGCCCGTCTCCTCATGCGCGTGGATCGCGGCAATCGCATGCCGGCGATGCAGCTCGCCGAGTACGCTCAGCGCGTCACCCGTGCGCACGACCAGCCCGGCGCCCCGCGCCTTCAGCGCTGCGTCCAGTTCGCTGAGCGACTCCGTCACGAACTCGAACTGGCGCCGCGAATGCTCCGGCAACGACCAGTATTCCGGTTCGAAGATGTAGAGGGGCAATACCGGCGCGCCGCTCGCAGCGGCAGCGGCAAGAGCGGCATGGTCATGCACCCTCAGATCCCGCTTGAACCAGATGACGTGAATATTAGTCATGGAACAAACATAGAACAAGATGGACGTCCCGGCAAGTCGTCCAGAAGGGATTTGTTGAAGGATATGGACCTGAACGAGCTGTGGGCTAGCTAGCCAGATGCGGTTGAGTATCGGGAGACGCGTGTGACGATTGCCGTGATCGGGGCTGGAATGGCCGGCCTCGCCGCCGCAAAAGCCCTCACAGCCGCCGGAAGATCCGTCCGCCTGTTCGACAAAGGGCGTGGCCCGGGTGGCCGGATGGCGGCCCGCCGGACGGTTTTTCAGGGCCGCGCCCTGAGCTTCGATCATGGCGCGCAATACTTTACGGCACGCAGTCTCGAATTCCGCTCGGCCGTCGAGCAATGGGTGCAGTCGGGTGATGTCGTTGCCTGGACACCGCGGCGGGCCCCCGGCCGGCCGGACGAGACTTGGTTCGTCGGCCGGCCAGGGATGAACGCCATGCTTCGCGAAATGGCCGGGCCGCTCGATGTCAGCTGGTCAGCTGAGGTGAGCGAGATTTCCGGCGGCCCGATGGACTGGTGGCTGCAGTTCGAGGACGGGCTGGAGGAGGGACCTTTCACCCAGCTGATCATGGCGGTACCGGCAGAGCAGGCGGGCGTCCTCCTTGCGGCGGCCGCGCCAGACCTTGCCGCCGCCGCCCGCTCGGTTCGCTCCTTGCCCTGCTGGACGGCAATGCTCGCCTATGACCGCCCGCTCGGCCTGGCGATTGACGTGATCGAGCCGCGCGGGGCCGGCGGCCCGCTGGCCTGGGCGGCCTGCAATAGCACGAAGCCGGGCCGCGCCGGGCCGGAAGCCTGGATCGTTCAGGCCAGTGCCGACTGGTCAGACAGCCATCTGGAGGAGGCGGCGGAGGCAGTTGCGGGCGACTTGGCCGGGTATTTCTGCGAAAAGACAGGCGCGCCCCGCCCCGATTTCCTGACGGCGCATCGCTGGCGGTATGCCCGGGTCAGCCAGCCGCTCGGCAAGCTGTGCCTGACGGACGGGGCACTGGGAATTGCCACCTGCGGGGACTGGCACCTGGGCGCGCGGGTGGAGGCGGCCTGGCTGAGTGGCAAGGGCGTCGCGTCGGAATTGCTGCGGTAAGGCAACACGTTCAATCAAAGATTTGTGGGCAAGCCTGTGGATATTCTGTGCAAAACCGCGCTGCAGGCGCGGATGGAAAAGGATATACGCTGCGGGCTGTGAGACGTGCAGCCCGAGGGCGGGCAAAGCCGCCGCTTCTTTTGAAACAGACCGGAAAGCGCAAAGGCCTGCGGCCTCTCGCCCTGACCGGTGTGGCAGGGCTTGTCTGGACCGAACTGTTCCGGCTGCCCCCTGCCGGCCGATCATTTCGCTTCCGCAACGTTCTGTATTCGTTCGCGCCGCTGACAGCCGCCGCACCTCGAAGGTCTGACGCCGCGTGAACGCTTGGCGCGAAGGCGGCCAGAGCATAGTGTGCGAGGCAGCAATCTGACGACCCGAGGGAGCGCCGACATGGCCTATGACAACGCCGAGCAACTCGAAGAATTCCGGCTCGAGGCCCGCAAATGGCTGGAAGCCAACTGCCCGCCTTCGATGCGCACGCCCATGAAAGATGACGAGATCGTCTGGGGCGGGCGCCATGGCACCTTCAAGAACCCGGACTCGAAGCTCTGGCTCGACCGAATGGGCGAAAAGGGCTGGACCGCGCCGGAATGGCCTAAAGAATATGGCGGCGGCGGCCTCACCCGGTCTGAAGCCCGCGTGCTCGAGCAGGAGATGCGCCGCATCAAGGCGCGCCAGCCGCTCTTCTCCTTCGGCCTCTGGATGTTCGGCCCGGCGCTGCTCGAATTCGGCAACCATGAACAGAAACTGCGTTTCATCCCCGACATCGTGAAGGGCAAGACCCGCTGGTGCCAGGGTTATTCCGAGCCGGGCGCCGGCTCCGACCTCGCCGGCCTGCAAACGCGCTGCGAAGACAAGGGCGACCATTACCTGATCAACGGCCAGAAGGTCTGGACCTCCTATGCCGACAAGGCCGACTGGATCTTCTGCCTCGTGCGCACGGACACCTCGACAAAGCATGAGGGCATCAGCTTCATCCTGTTCGACATGAAAAGCCCGGGCGTTGAGGCTCGCCCGATCCAGCTGATCTCCGGCGAAAGCCCGTTCTGCGAAACCTTCTTCACCGATGTGAAAGTACCTAAGGACCAGCTCGTCGGCCGGGTGAATGGCGGCTGGGAGATTGCCAAGCGCCTGCTGCAGTTCGAGCGCTCGTCTATCTCCGCCGGCGGTTTCGGCGGCACAGGCGGCTCCGGCATTCTTGGCCCGGAAGACTATGCCAAGCAGCATGTCGGCACGGACGACACCGGCCGGATCGCCGACGGCGACCTGCGCGGACGCATCACCGATCACAAGATGTATGCGAGGGCCTTCTCCCTCACTGTGCAACGCCAGACCGAACAGGCCAAGGCCGGTCAGGCCGTCGGCCATACCGCCTCGATCCTCAAATACGCCGCCGCCAAGATGAACCAGGACCGGCACGAACTCCTCATCGAGGCGCTCGGTACCGAAGGGCTCGGCTGGGAAGGGGAGGGCTTCGACAAGTCTGCCATCAAGGTCACGCGCCAGTGGCTGCGCTCGAAGGGCAACTCGATCGAGGGCGGAACGTCCGAGATCAATCTCAACGTCATCGCCAAGCGCGTGCTGGGCCTTAAGGATCATCAGTGATCCGATGATCGAGTTCTGGTTCGAGTTTGCCTCAACCTATTCCTATCCGGCCGCCATGCGCGTCGAGCGCGTCGCCGGCGAGGCGGGGCAGGGCGTTTCCTGGAAACCATTCCTGCTCGGCCCGCTTTTTCAGGCTCAGCAGGGCCTGACGGACAGTCCGTTCAACGCCGTACCCATAAAGGGCCAATACATGTGGCGCGATCTGGCGCGCGTCTGCGAGGCCGATGGCCTGCCGCTGAAACAGCCCGCCGCCTTCCCGCAAAACGGCCTCAAGGCTGCCCGCCTCACGCTGGCCCTGCCGGAGGCCGCAAGGCCGGGCTTTGTCCGCGCGGTCTACACGGCAAATTTCGCCGAAGGCGCATTGATCTCGGACGAGACCGTTCTCACCCGCATTCTCGACCGCCTTGGCCACGACCCCGATGCGCTGCTTGCGGCGGCGGTGTCCGATCGGGTCAAGGCCGAACTTAAACAGAATACCGATATGGCCGCTGCCCGCAATGTGTTCGGCGCGCCGACATTCTTCACGCCGGACGGTGAAATGTTCTGGGGCAATGACCGGCTCGACCAGGCTGCGGCCTGGGCCCTCAAGACTTCAAATCAATTCGGAAAATCGAAGGTGGATGCGTCATGAGCTTTGTACTGACTGAAGACCAGGAAATGCTGCGTGAGACAGCGCTCGCCTTTGCGCGCGATGAACTCCCCGTCACGCATCTGCGCGCCCTGCGCGATGCCGGCGCGAACGGCAATGACGCGGCCACGCGCAGGAAGCTGGCAGAGCTTGGCTTCTTCGGCGTCATCGTGCCCGATGAGCCGGGCGGCGAAACCTTCGGCCTCACCGGCCTCGGCCAGATCCTCGAAGCGCAGGGCCGTACGCTGGCCGCCACGCCGCTGCTGCAGACCGCCCTGATTGCCGCCTCCGCCCTGCAACTCGGTGGCACGCCTGCCCAGCAGGCCGAATGGCTCCCGAAGATCGCTGGCGGCGAGACGACCTTCGCGCTTGCCCTGGATGAAGGCGCACATTTCTCGCCCTACAATATCGCGACCGAAGCCGAGCGAAATGGCCAGGGCTACACGCTGAACGGCCTCAAGAAATATGTCCCGGACGCGCACCATGCCGACATGCTGATTGTCGCTGCGCGCACGTTTGGGGAGGCCGGCGACCGCCACGGCATCAGCCTCTTCCTCGTACCGCGCGGGGCAAAGGGTGTTTCGGTGCAGGAACTCAACACAGTCGACAGCCACGGGGCTGCGCATGTGAGCCTCGACGGCGTACATGTGCCGGAGACGGCGCTCCTCGGCCCGGCGGATGAAGGCGCCGACATTCTGGACCCCGTGCTGGACCGCGCCGCGATCGGCCTTGCTGCCGAAATGCTCGGCTCGTCCCAGGCGGCGTTCGACATGACGCTGGAATACCTCAACAGCCGCAAACAATTTGGTCAGCTGATCGCATCCTTCCAATCCCTGCAACACCGCGCTGCGAAAATGTTCGTGGACCTCGAAATGACGCGCTCCTGCATCACGGCTGCCCTTGCCGCGATTGATGCCGGCAAGACGGATGTGGCGGAACTTGCAAGCCTCGCAAAAGCCAGGGCCGGCGAGCTTGTGCATCTCGTCTCAAATGAGTGTGTGCAGATGCATGGCGGCATCGGCATGACGGACGCGGCAGAACCCGGCTTCTACATGAAGCGCGCCCGCGTACAGGAAGCGCTTTATGGCTCTGCCAGCTGGCACCGCGACCGCTATGCACGGCTGAACGGATACTGACGCCGCGCGGCGGACCGGAAGTATTCACAAGTTCAGGTGCTATCATTTCCTGTCTGGCGCGTTATGGGATTACGCCGGGCCCATAACAATATGAAGGAGATTACTCATGGCCATTTCCAGAAGGGACGCAAAGCCGCTTTGCACTGCCAGCGAGTTTGCACTCGCGAACGAAAGCTTTCCGCCGATCATCGCTCAGCTTGACGCGAAAACGCTCCGTCAACGGATCGCGCGCACGCGCAAGCTGCGCGACAAATACAGCGACCTCGCCAGCAAGCAGGCCCGCGAAATCCGCGGCAAGGCCCAGCCCACCCGCCAGCGCGGTCCCACCGGCAATGCCTCCACGGTCATCAAGCGCGATTTCTTCGCCGAAACGCTCGAGCGCTTTGAAGCCAAGCTCGGCATTGTCGAGCGCCGCAATGAGCGTGAAAAAGCCGCTGCCGACAAGGAAAAGGCAGATGCGGCGCTTGAGGCGGCGCTGGCCCGCAAGGAAGCCGCAGCCGCCAGGAAACCCGCCAGCCGCAAGGCCGGCGAGGGGATGAAATCTGCGCCTTCCAAGAAGCGGGAAGCCTTCCCCAATCTCAAGACCATGAAGGGCGCGGCGCGTGCCAACAATGCCCGCAGCCAGGCCAAGCGCGACACCAAACGCTGAGGCGGCCCCAGCGCAATGAAAAAGCCGCCGCTCCGGTTCCAGGGCGGCGGCCTTTCTTTTGCTCGCCCTGCAGCGCGCGTCAGACCTTCTTCAGCGCAGCGGCCTTCTTCAGTTCCTTGGTAATCAGGTAGTAGAGCACCGGCCGGTGCTTCTGGCGCACAGAGCGGCCATACTTCTCGACCGCAGCCTTGATCGCGGCATCGGCTTTCGCCTCATCCATAACGCCCAGGCGCTTCTCGATAAAATTCTTCCGTACACGCTCAAGCTCGGACTTGTCGGACGCGGCAACCGTGGCGGCGTCGGACTTGTAGATTGCCGGGCCGCAGGCCTTGACGCAGGCGTCCAGCAGCGCGAGGTCCGGGCGGGCTTCGCCAACCTTTTCCTTCAGGTCGGAGATGTACTTTTCGACAAGTACTTCCTTGGCGCTGGGCGCTTTTGCAGATGTGGTCATGATCTCTTTCCTCTTGATGTCCGCGGCAGTACAGAAGAGGCGTCGCGGATTATCGGATATGCAATGAGAGAGGCAGGATGCCTCGCGTGCATCTAGACCCGTATTTGCGCTGTGGATCAAGGGGTCAATACGCCAGCGTGCACAGAAGCATAATAAAGTTCGTACACGCACTACAAATAAAATTAAAGTCCCTGTACGGTACTTATGAGTGGTTTGTTTCGTTGGCTTCCGCCTGCAAAAGCGTATAGCGTTCGATGCCGATACGCTCGATCAGCGCGAACTGCGTCTCGATATAGTCGACGTGTTCTTCCTCATTATGGAGGATCTTGCCGAAAAGGTCGCGGCTGCCATAGTCCCTCACGCTCTCGCAATACTCCATCGCATCGCGCAGCAGCGGGATGGCAAGGTTTTCGAGCTTCAGATCGCATTCGAGGATTTCCTGAACGCTTTCGCCGATATGCAGCTTTCCGAGATCCTGAAGGTTGGGCAGGCCGCCAAGGAACAACACGCGCTGGATCAGCCAGTCGGCGTGGTGCATTTCCTCGATCGATTCCTTGTATTCGAACTTGCCGAGCTTGGTGACGCCCCAGTCCATCAGCATCCTCGAATGCAGGAAATACTGGTTCACCGCCGTCAACTCGTTCTTCAAAGCCTGGTTCAGGAATTCAATGACTTTCTTGTCGCCTTGCATCGGGCGGCCTCCTCAAGATGGGGGTGAGCGGTGTTCAGCACGAATATAGGCGACTCGCACCACCGCAGCAACGAAAAATCCAATAAAATCAATTTCATATGCAAGTGCGACACACTTGCACCCGCAACAGGCGACACGTCGCACTTGGCCTGTCTGCGCTACTGCCCGGAATTTACGAGAGTAAGCTTACTCGGCTGCGATCATCGCAACGCCGGCGTCTTCGCGCTCAGCCGTGGTGGCGATCAGCTCGCTGATGGAGCCTGAACATTTGCCGCAATTGAACCTGCAGCCATGATGCGCCTGCACGGCGCCGGGGCTGCGTGCCCCGCCTTCGACGGCGTCGCGCACGCCCCGGCAATTGATACGGTTGCAGATACAAATGATCATGCGACCCATTTGCAGCAGTTGCGAATGAGTGTCAATCAGCTTTTTGCAAGCCGCCGGCGCCTGGCGGCCCTTCCCAGCCAAACACATCCTCCAGCCCCAGCCCGAACACCCGCGCGATCCGGAAGGCGCTCTCCAGCGACGGGGAATATTTCCCCTGCTCGATGGCGATGATCGTCTGGCGCGTCACGCCTACGGCGTCGCCCAGCGCGGCCTGGCTCATGGCGCCCTGCTGCTCGCGCAGCTCCCGGATGCGGTTGGTGATGGGCGGACGCTTGGCCATTGATCAGACCCCGCGGCGATAGAGGATGACCTGGAAGATGTATTCGGAGATCTGCGACAGCATGAAGCTGAGGAAGACCATGTGGAACAGACGGTTGCCGTCGAGGGTCACCGAATAGTGCAGCATTGCGCCGAAGATCGGCACGGCAAGCACATAGCCGGACCAGTGCCCCGCCCGGTCGGCGATGATCTTGTCGCGCTCGTCGGCGGGCGAATTGGCCTCCTTGCCGGACGACGCGGCGAGCACGCTCATCACGATGATCGAGGCAATCACAACCAGCACCACATAGGCAATGACGAGCCCGATCAAGGGCGGCGCCGTCTCGCCCAGCGCCTGAGAGATACGCACCACCTTGTTGAAGTAGAAGGCGCCCGCCGCAGAGAGCACGATCGCCATCGCCCAGGCGGATTTTTCACGGAATGAGATGTTGCGATAGGCAGAAGAAAGGGTCATCAGGCGCTCCGGTCATGTAAAAAATACCTTACATTACCCGATAGTCGAAGATTTTTGACATGTCAAGAATGTTCGACATCGGGCCAGAGCTGCGCCCCAACAGAAACTCCCCTCCGGCGTTGAGCCGCCGCTCGAACCGCCCTACTGTCAGCGTGATCTGACCAAGGAGGGACCTCGATCATGGATGACGCAGCAGCAGGCATTGGGATGATGATTGCCGGGGTGATCTACCTCGCTCTCCTCATCCTCTTTATCGTCGCCTATTGGAGAATCTGGAGCAAAGCGGGTTTCAACGGCGCCTGGTCGCTGCTGATGCTTGTGCCGCTGGCCAACATTATCGCTTTTCTGTATTTGGCCTTTGCGAAATGGCCCATTCATGGCCGCATCAGCAACCCTGATACCTTCCGCTAGGCCGGGCCTTCGAAACCAGACAGGGAGCCGGCGTTCGCTGCGCGCGATCGCCGGCTTGCCCTGTTCTGGACAACAGGAAAGACAAGACCACCGATGACCGACCTTTCAGCCCTCGCCCAATCCGCCAGAGCCTGGCCGTTCGAGCTTGCCCGCGCCCTGGAAAAGCGCGTGGCCGATCAGGTCATGGCCGGCACGCGAAAGTCTGAGGACCCGGTCATCTTCGAGACGGGCTACGGCCCCTCCGGCCTGCCGCATATCGGCACCTTCGGCGAAGTCGTGCGCACGACCATGGTGCGCCATGCTTTCGAGACATTGACCGGCGGCCAGTACACCACCCGCCTCATCTGCGTCTCCGACGACATGGACGGCATGCGGAAGATCCCGGACACCGTGCCGAACCCGGACGCGCTCACGCCCTACATCCAGATGCCGCTGACCGCCGTACCGGACCCGTTCGGCACGCATGAGTCCTACGGCCGCAACATGAATGCGCGCCTCTGCGCCTTCCTCGACAAGTTCGGCTTCCAGTACGAATTCCTCTCCGCCACCGATTGCTACAGGTCGGGCCGCTTCGACCAGATGCTCCTGCGCGCCGCGGAAAAGTATCAGGACATCATGGATGTGATGCTGCCCACCCTGGGGGAGGAGCGCCGCGCCACCTATTCGCCCTTCCTGCCAATCAGCCCGTCTACAGGCCGCGTCCTCTACGTGCCGATGAAGACCGTTGATGCTGCGCATGGGGAGATCACGTTCGCCGATGAGGACGGCAGCGATGTAACGCTGCCCGTCACCGGCGGCGCCGTGAAGATGCAGTGGAAGCCGGATTTCGGAATGCGCTGGGCTGCGCTCGGCGTGGATTTCGAAATGTTCGGCAAGGACCACCAGGCCAACGCCCCGGTCTATTCCAAGATCTGCCGCATTCTCGGCGCCCGCCCGCCCGAACAGTATGTCTACGAACTGTTCCTTGACGAGAAGGGCGAGAAGATCTCCAAGACCAAGGGCAACGGTATCTCGGTCGATGAATGGCTGAGCTATGCGCCGGAGGAGAGCCTGTCGCTGTTCCAGTTCCAGAAGCCGCGCGTCGCCAAGAAACTCTATTTCGACGTGATCCCCAAGACCGTCGACGAATATTTGACCTATCTCGACAAATTCCCTGCCGAGGAGACCGCCGCCCAGCTCGAAAACCCGGCCTGGCACATCCATTCCGGCCGCCCGCCGCAATCCTCGAGTCCGGTCAGCTTCGCGCTGCTCCTGAACCTCGTCGCGGTCGCAAACCCGAGCGATGTGTCTCAGCTCTGGGCCTACATCACCCGCTACGCACCGCAGACCTCACCCGGGACTCATCCGCTGCTCGACGAGCTCGCCGGCTATGCCATGCGCTATTACCGCGACTTCGTCCTGCCGGCGAAAACCTTCCGCGCGCCGAGCGATCAGGAACGCGCCGCGATGACGGATCTCGCTGCGCGCCTGCGTAGATTTGAGGAAGAGCCGACCGGCGAAAACCTTCAGACAATGACTTTCAGCGTCGGCAAGGATCACGGCTTCGAGAATCTGCGCGACTGGTTCAGGGCCCTGTACGAAGTCCTGCTCGGCCAGGAGCAGGGGCCCCGTTTCGGCAGCTTTACCGCCCTCTACGGCGTCTCGGAAACAGCCGTGCTGATCGAGGACGCGCTGGCACGTGGCTGAAGCGTAAGGCGCGGGTAAGGCAGTTCAGCGCTATAGGGGCGACGCCTCACCGGAGCCAAAGCCGATGCGCCCTGCCATCCTCGCCTGCCTCGCCGTTGCCGCCCTGACGCTTCCGCTCGGTGGCTGCGTCGCCGCAAAGCTCGTGACGGTCCCGGTCAGCCTCGCGGCAAGCGCCGCAGAAGGGGCGGGCAAAAGCTTGATGTATGTCGGCGGCCAGGCCGTACGGATCACCGGCGACGCGCTCAGGCGGACCGGACGAACGCGTCCGCCTGAGCGTCACCTACGAGCGCGGACGCGGGCGAGCACGCACCGAAACGAAAGTGATCCGGACCCGGGACCTCGAACGCGAAGTCGAACGCATGGGCCGCAACGGCAAGGTCATCGACGTGGCCGCCGAGCGTACCGGCTGAGCGTCACACCGCGCTGAGCAGCGAGGTCTTTGCTTTCGGCGCCTTGCCCTCCGGCCAGCCGGCCCAGAGTTCCGCCTCGCGCAGCCTGGCTGTTTCCACCGCGGCTTCCTTGACGTGGCCAAAGCCCCGGATCTCATCCGGCACACCGGCAATCTCGACCGCCAGCGCATGGTTCGCCGCGGTCAGCTCTGACGCGATCCGCTGCAGGTTGGTGAGATAGGTATCGCGCAGCGCGCGTTCCATCTGGCGCTCTTCGGTATAGCCGAAAATGTCGAGCTTCGTGCCGCGCAGGCCCTTCAGCTTCGCCATGATGCGGAAACCGGTCCACATCCAGGCGCCAAACCGCTTCTTCTGCAGATGGCCGTGGCTGTCCTTCTTGGAGATCATCGGCGGGGCGAGCCAGAAACGCAGCTCGCCGCCCTTGAACTGGCTCCGGAGATAGGCCTCAAACTTTCCGTCCGTATAGAGACGCGCGACTTCATACTCGTCCTTGTAGGCCATCAGCTTGAACGCATAGGTCGCCGCGGCCCGGGTCAGCGCCTCGCCCAGGCCGGCTGTCTCCTCAGCCGCGCGCACTTTGGCCACGACATCGCGGTAGCGCGCCGCATAGGCCTCGTTCTGATAGGCCGTCAGCCGCGCGGCGCGGTCCTCGATGAGCTCGTCCAGCGTCTTCGCCGCCACCTGGCCGCGCGGGTCCGATTGCGGCATCAACCGCTCCGGCGCCGCCGCCGCAAGCCGCCCGATATTGAACGCAGCCATGTTGTCATCGACCTTGGTGGCGTTCAGCCGGATTGCGCGGTACAGCCCCCGCAGGGAAACCGGCACCTTGCCCTTCTGCCAGGAGAAACCGACCATGATCATGTTGGTGTAGATGGCGTCATGCAGATAGCCGACGGCCAGCGCCTCGGCATCGAAGGCCGCAAACTCTGCCACCTGCCGCTTCACGCGCGAGGCCAGCAAATCGCTCTCGAACCGTTTCGACCGGTTACGGATGAATTCCGAAGTCGGCGTCACGTCCGAATTGGCATAGGCCGCCGTCCGCTCCGGATCCATCAGGGTCAGCGCGTCGCCTGCCGCCGCCACGACCAGGTCACAGCCGATGATCAGGTCTGCGCTCGCCGGCGGCACGCGCCCAGTCGAAATGATCTCCGGCTCGCGCGCAAAGCGCAGATGGCTGAGCACCGGCCCGCCCTTCTGCGCCAGCCCGGTCATGTCGAGCGAGGAGGCGGCATGCCCATCGACATGCGCTGCCATCGCGAGGACTGCCGCCACCGTTGTCACACCCGTGCCGCCGACACCGGTGAACAGCACGTTCCAGGGCTGCGCCAGGCTCGGTGTCTCGGGCAGGGGCAGGCCGTCCGCGTCAAACGTCTGACGTGCCTGGTCCTCCCAGGCGGCCTCGCCATCCTTGATCGTCACGAAGCTCGGGCAGAAACCCTTGAGGCAGGACAGGTCGGTATTGCAGCTCGACTGGTTGATCCGGCGCTTGCGGCCAAGTTCGGTCTCGACCGGCTCTACCGACAGGCAGTTCGACTTCACCGAACAATCGCCGCAGCCTTCGCACACTTCGGTGTTGATGATCGTGCGGACCCGGTCGCCCGCAATTGTGCCGCGCTTGGAGCGGCGGCGCTTCTCCGTCGCGCACATCTGGTCATAGATGATGACCGAGACGCCCGGCTTGTCGCGCAGCAACGTCTGGACGTCTTCCAGCTGGTCGCGGTGCCAGATTTTCACGCTGCGCGGCAGGTCCTTGACGCTGGCATAGCGTGTCGGATCTTCTGTCACGACACAGATGGTTTTCACACCTTCAGCCTCGACCTGCCTTGCGATCTGCGCCGGCGTCTGGCCACTTTCAACCGACTGCCCACCGGTCATCGCGACCGCGTCATTGTAGAGAATCTTGTAGGTCATGTTCGCGCCGGAGGTCACCGCCGCGCGTATCGCGAGACTGCCGGAGTGCGAATAGGTACCGTCGCCGAGATTGACGAACACATGGCTCTCGTCCGTCGCCCAGTGCTGGCCGATCCAGCCGATGCCCTCGCCGCCCATCTGGCTGGTCATGTCGGTTTTCCGGTCCGGCATGAAGTTTGCCATGTAGTGGCAGCCGATACCTGCCAGCGCCCGGCTGCCCTCAGGAACGACGGTGGACGTATTATGCGGGCAACCCGAACAGAAGTGCGGGCTGCGCAGCGTCGGCGAGGCGTTCGACCGCGCCGATGCGCTCGCCTGTCCAACCCGCTCGAAATACGCTTCGGCGCGCGCCGTGTCCCAGCCGCCCGGCAGGCTGCGCATCAGGGCATGGGCAATCTCGGGAATGGTCAGCGAGGCAATGTCCGACAGGAGCGGCGCGCCCGCCCGGTCCCGCTTGCCCTCGATCACTGGCCGGCGCCCGTCCGGCAGGCTGTAAAGTGCGGCCTTCAGCTGATCCTCGATCAGCGGCCGCTTGTGCTCGATCACGACGACGCTTTCGAGCCCGGCGCAGAACTCACGCATGCCCTCCGGCTCCAGCGGCCAGGGCATCGCCACCTTGTAGACGCTAAGGCCCAGGCTGCCGGCTTCCTGCGGGGTGAGCCCGATCGCGGCCAGCGCTTCGAAAACATCGCGCGCGGCCTGCCCGGTGACGATGACGCCGACGCGGGGGCGGGGCGACGGCACGATGACATGGTCCAGCCGGTTGGCGCGCACATAGGCCTGCGCCGCCGGCAGCTTCAGCTGGCGTAGCCGCGCTTCCTTGTTCAGCGGCAGGTCGCCCCGGCGCATGTGCAGCCCGTCTTCCGGCAGGCGGAAGTCCGGCTGCCGGATCACCAGCCGCTTGAGGCTGACATCCACCACCGCGCCGGAATCCATCGTGTCCGCCAGCGCGACCAGCCCCGTCCAGGCGCCCGAGAACCGGCTCATCTCCCAGCCATGGATCCCGTAGTCGAGCACATCCTGAATCGAGGCCGGGTTCAGGGTCGGGATCTCCGCGTCCTGCATCGCGAATTCGGACTGCGAGGGCAGGGTGGAGGATTTGCAGTTATGGTCGTCGCCGACAACGGCGAGCACACCGCCCAGCGCCGACGTGCCGGCGGCATTGGCATGCTTGAAAACGTCGCCCGTCCGGTCCACGCCCGGCGCCTTGCCATACCAGATGCCGAAAAGCCCGTCGAACCGCGCGCCCGGAAACAGGCCAAGCTGCTGCGAGCCCCACACCGCCGTCGCGCCGAGGTCCTCGTTGAGGCCTTCCCAGAATCTGATGTCATGTGCGTCGAGCAGCTTCTGCACCGCGCGCAATTGCTGGTCGTACCCGCCGAGCGGCGAGCCGCGATAGCCGGAAATGAACCCGCCCGTCTTGTGCCCGGCCGCAAGGTCAAGGCGCTTGCGGTCCAGCGGCAGACGCACCAGCGCCTGGATGCCGGTCATATAGGCCTTGCCCTCGACAAGTTCGTATTTGTCGTCCAGCGTGACTTCCCTGTGCTGCATGGCAGACGATCCTCCTGAGGGCGAGCGGCACATTATTAGAAAAATCGCGCGAAAATGCTTGCCTATCTCATTGGCAAATTGCTATTCCTTGGCAGATTATTCTAACTTTCATTATAGTTGAGGCAAAGTTGACCCAGGAACTCGATGTTATTGATGCCCGCATCCTGGACCTGATCCAGCATGATGCGAGCCTGTCCGTCGCCGAAATTGCCGACCGTGTCGGCCTGTCCTCGTCGCCCTGCTGGCGACGGATCAAGCGTATGGAAGAGGCGGGTTTCATCAAGGGCCGCGTGACGCTCATCGACAACAACGCTCTCGGGCTCAATTTCGAAGTGATCGCCAGCGTCAAGCTCGCCTTGCCAAGCCGCGAGAATCTCGAAGCTTTCGAGGCGCTCGTCCAGGATTGGCCGGAAGTGGTGGAATGCATGACCGTGACCGGTGCGGTGGACTATACCATTCATATCATCACAACGGACATGCACGCTTACGACAATTTCCTCCGCGACAAGCTGCTGGGCTCAAAACTCGTTTCGGACGTTCAGTCGCGCATCGTCATCCGCGTCGCCAAGAAAACCACCGCGCTCCCTCTCGGCCTCGTCCGCCAGGCGAGCAAGGCCAACGACTGACGGCGTTCAGCGCAGATCAAAGGCCGAATAGTCGGACACGATGACGCCCGGCAGCACGCTGGCGCCGGTTGCCTCATGCGCTTCGATGCCGGTTCGCAGGGCATCCAGAATGTCCGTCTCCGGATCATCCGCCTGGACGAAGATCATGGCGACCGGGCGCTGGGGCGCCGTCAGGTCAGGGCAAACCGGCGCGTCTCCCGGACAGGTCACCTGCGCACGGCTATAGCCCAGGTCCAGGACGCCGACAGGCAAGACTGCCGCCTCGCAGGGCAGGTTCCCGGAAATCGAGGCGCGCAATGCATGCCCCCGCCTATGTGAGAGCAGGGTGTTCAGCTCGGATGTGCCCTCGACCGAGGCCGCCCCAACCGCGATCACCCGGCTCAGCCCGCAGATGCCGGGGCCGAGATTGAGCTTCTCGAACGCGGTATCGACCGGCTGGCTCAGCCCCGCGGCGAACACGGCGTCGGCGCGGGCGAAGGCCCAGGTCTCCTCGCTGACGAGAACATAGGCAGTGAATTCGGCGCTGCGCCCGGCCGCGTCCGTGCCCGGAAACCGTGCCGTCTCGCGCCAGCTGGCGTCCGAAAAGAGGGGCGGGGGCGGCCCGGGCTCGGCCTCAGGCAGAGCCACCGGCTCTGGCCCAGCCTCTGGCCCAGTCTCTGGCCCAGCCTCTGGCCCAGTCTCTTGCCGAGCCTCTGGCCCGGGCTCAACC
>CAYPDA010000025.1:0-9809 GCA_964409375.1 uncultured Hyphomonas sp. | reverse complement strand
CTCTGGCCCAGCCTCTGGCCCAGTCTCTTGCCGAGCCTCTGGCCCGGGCTCAACCGGCGCCGGATCAATCGTCCCCGGTTCGATTGGCGGCGGCGGGGCAGGCGCGATGAAGGTCGCCGGAGGCGGGGTGGCGGACGCTGTCATGACCGGATCAAGGCCCGGCGCCTCCCCAGGTCTCAGGCGCAGCGACCACCAGGTCGCATAAAGCCCCAGCAGGAACAGGAGCAGCAGGACCAGATAGACCCAGCCATAGCCGCGCCGCTTTTTCGGAGGTGGCAGATTGTAATAGTCCGTCATTTGCCCGTCCCCATGAGACTCGCCGCATCGTAAACGAAAATTGCGGCGGAGGATCGCCAATTCAACGCGCAGAGCCCAAGCCGGTTGCAGCCACCCGCGTCACATGCCCGTCGGAGCGGAGCAGCGCCTGCGCCGCCCCGCCGGGCCAGGCCTGGAACCAGGCGATGAAGTCGGCTGTGTTCAGCCCCGCCGTCTTCGGCCCCTGAAAGAACGCGCCCGGCTCGAAACAGACCCAGGCGAGCGGGCGTTCCTGCGTTGCGGCCTCGCCCGCTTCCCCGATCATCGTGCGGAGCGCCGCGCGGGTCCCGGCGGGCGGGTACTGAAGGAAAACAGAGTGATAGATGATCGTCAGCCCCGTCGCCGGCCGCGCCGCGAGCTTCGCCCGCAGCCAGTCGGCTGCGTCCGCCTTGTCGACCGCCGCGCCGGTCTCCCGCGCCAGCGCGATCGCCGCATCGAGGCGCGCCAGCCGCGCCGGCTGGTCCGGCCAGGCATAGGCCTTCAGCCGCAACGCCGCAGACGGGTTGCGCACATCAATCGGGTTCTGGTCACAGGCCGCACGCGACGCGATATGGATCGCCGTATCCAGATGCTCCGGCGGCGGACCGTCCCAGACCGTCTCGATCAGGACATCGCTGCTGCCCGGCCGCGCCCAGCCCTGCGAGCGATACTCGAACCGGTCCCAGTTCTGGTTCAGCCCCGCGCTCGCGCCGAGTTCCAAAAGATGCAAGGGCCCGGGAAACGCCGCCGCCGCCTTCAGGAAACCCGGCAGCAGCGCAATCGCCCGCCGCGTCTCGTTTGTCTGCGGCGGAGATGCGAGGAAGGCCTGCGCCTCGGCCTGCGTCGCTTCCAGCCAGTCCCGGGCAAGCGGCCAGACCGCCTCCATCGACCAGCCGGGCGACGCGTCCGGATAGGCTGCGGCCAGTTCCTCCGCGGCGCCTGTGAGCACCGCATGATGCAGGTATCCGGCAATTCTCAGCGACAGCGCATCGCGCCGCGGGTCCCCCGCCCAGCCCCCGGTGAGACGGGCGACCGGGCCGCCCGTCTCGATGTCAGATGCCATGGCCTGGCAGAGCCTGTCCATGAAGGGCGAGCCCAGCGCCCGGCAGAAAACGGCCTGCTCGCTGAAATGCGCGAGCGTGTCGTTCCGGCTCAAGCGCGCTCGACAGCCATGGCGATGCCTTCGCCGCCGCCGATGCAGAGCGAGGCAACGCCTTTTTTTACACCGCGATCTTCCATCGCCGCCAGCAGCGTCACCAGCACACGCGCGCCGGAGGCGCCGATCGGGTGGCCCATCGCGCAGGCGCCGCCATGAACATTCACCTTGTCATGGCTGAGGCCGAGTTCCTTCATCGCGATCATCGGCACGACCGCAAACGCCTCATTCACTTCCCAGAGATCAACATCCTCGGCTTTCCAGCCGGCCTTTTTCAGCGTTTTCTCGATCGCCCCTACCGGCGCGGTGGTGAAGTATTCCGGCTCATGCGCATGGCTGGAGGCTGACACGATCGTCGCGATCGGCGTCAGGCCGCGCTTCGCCGCTTCCGATTTCCGCATCAGAACAAGCGCTGCCGCGCCGTCCGAAATCGCCGACGCGTTCGCGGCCGTGACGGTGCCATCCTTGTTGAAGGCCGGGCGCAGGGTCGGGATCTTGTCCGGCATTGCCTCGCGCGGCAGCTGGTCGGTGTCGAGCACTGTTTCGCCCTTGCGGGTCTTGACCGTCAGCGGCGCAATCTCGCGCTTGAACTTGCCGTTCTTGGTGGCGTCCTGCGCCCGCTTCAGCGTCTCGAGCGCATAGGCGTCCTGCTGCTCACGCGTGAACTGGTATTCGCGGGCAATCATGTCAGCGAAGTTGCCCATCGGGCCGCCTTGATAGGCGTCCTCGAGGCCGTCCGTCGCCATATGGTCGCGCGCGGTCGCGGCGCCATATTTGTGGCCCTGGCGAAGCGTCACGAGGTGGGGCGCATTGGTCATCGATTCCATACCGCCCGCGACGATGACGCTGGCCTCGCCGGCGAGCAGGGCGTTGCGGCCCATGACGACAGCTTCCATGCCGGAGCCGCACATTTTGTTGATCGTGGTCGCTTCGGTCTTCTTGTCGAGGCCGGCCTTGATCGCAGCCTGGCGGGCAGGGGCCTGGCCCTGGCCGGCGGGCAGGCAGTTGCCCATGATGATCTCGTCAACGTCCAGCGCGCCAAGCTTTGCTTCCGCCGAAGCAGCCTTCACGGCATGGGCGCCAAGTTCATTGGCGGAGAAGCTCGCAAGATCTCCCAACAGGCCGCCCATCGGGGTGCGGGCCATACCAACGATGACAACGGGATCTTTCTCGGACATGGGGCGTCTTCCTTCCTGACGATTTTTTGTGCAGTGCGGCGTGAATAAGGCGCTGCCCATGCCTTTTCGTCAAGAGTGGGCGGGGTTCAACCGGCAAGCGCCGCGTCAATATCCGCCTGAAGCCCCGCATCGCCCGGCCGGACAGAAGAGGGGTAGGCTTTCAGCGGTGTGCCATCGCCGCTGACGAGGATCTTGTGGAAGTTCCATTTAGGCTGGGCCGCGTCGCCGAGGGTGTTGACCGCGGCGCGGAAGAAGGGGTGCTGGCCTGCGCCCGTCACCTCATATTTGCGGGTCAGCGGAAAGGTGACGCCGTAATTGATCTCGCAGAAGGCTTTCACTTCTTCCTCGGTACCGGGCTCCTGTCCGCCGAAATCATTCGACGGCACGCCGACGATCACCAGCCCGTCCGCCTTGCGCGCCTCATACAGCGCCTGCAGCCCGGCATACTGACCGGTGAAGCCGCATTGCGAGGCGGTGTTCACGACCAGCACCGCCCTGGCGCCCAGCGCTGCCAGGTCCATCGGCTTGCCATCGATGGCGGTGAAGCGGGTCGCGGTCATCTCGGCGGTCTCCATGACGAGGGGGGCAGGGGTGTCAGATTGCGGCGCGCTGGCCGTCGCCTGGCTGCAGCCCGCAAGCAGTCCGGTGGCGGCGAGGGCGAGGATGGCAAGGCGCATGAAACTAAGTCTCCCGGAATTCTGATCGCTGTACAGATAACTGCAACAGACATAGGACAACCGGAGCCGCCGTCATCCCCGCGAAACGGAAATCCGGCGGTCCGATAATGATGAGGCCGTGAAAGGACGCCGCGAGGCGCCCCGGGATCACGGCTTCCTGGCTGCACGCCGCTCGGCGGGCGCATCCACTTCGAACGTCATCTGCATGTTCACGCGGTACAGGCCGATCTTGCCGTCCTTGACCGTCGTCGACATCGAATTGACATGACAGGACGCGAGGCCCCGGACGGTCTTTGAAAACCGGCTGACGGCAGTCTGGATCGCGTCTTCGAACGATTTCGGGGATTCCGACAGGATCTCTTCGGATTTCATGATGGCCATGGCTTCACTCCTCTTGGGTGCCCCCCGAAGATCAGTGAACCCTATTGCCGGCTATCTCTCAAGACCTTGCGGGCCAGGCCAGCCTTGGCGGCTCCTTTCAGCCGAGCAGTTTCAGCCCGACTTCCGAGCCCTTCTGCCACACGACTTCAGCGCGCCCCTGCACGCCGACAGAGCGGGCATTCAGGGTCAGAATCCGCGGCAGCCCCTCATTGGTGGAAAAACGCAGGCGTACACCCCGGTCAGAATAGTCGAGCACGATGCCCTTGCGGGTATAGCCGGACTCATAGACGACACTGGCCTCACGGTAGACCTGCGAGCGCACCTGCCGGGGATGATCTTCCACAGGCGCTGTCGCCTTCTGGAAGCGCTCCGTCGCAACGACGCTCGCTTTGCGGTTTCCGAAGATGCGCGTCAAGAGCGCCATTGTCGTGTTTCCATTCCCGAAATAGGACAGTCCTGTGGCAAGTTGCACAGGTTAGGCCATTTCAGGTTAAGGCGCGGTTGACCGGCAGGAATGAATCTCACCCGTCAACCGCGTGTTAGCCATATCGGTTTCAGAGGCCCTGCGGCCTTACCAGATCCGGATACGCTCTTCCGGTGGCAGGTAGAGCGCGTGGTCCGGCCCGATATCGAACGCTTCGTACCATTCGTCAAAGTTGCGCACGATGCCGTTAACCCGGAACTCCGGTGGGGAATGCGGCCCCTGCATCAGTTGCCGGCGCAGGGCTTCCTCGCGGTAGGCCGCGCGCCAGATCTGGGCCCAGCCGAGGAAGAAGCGCTGGTCGCCGGTCAGCCCGTCGATCACCGGAGGCTCCTGCCCGTTCAGGCTCAGCTTGTAGGCGCGGTAGGACATGGACAGGCCGCCAAGGTCGCCGATATTCTCGCCCAGCGCCAGACGCCCGTTCACACAGGTCGCCCCGTCATCCAGCGGGCAGAACGTGTTATACTGGCCCACCAGCGCGTCGGTCAGGGCGCGGAAATTGGCTTCGTCCTCAGGGCTCCACCAGTTGCGCAGTACGCCGTCACCATCCGAGCGCGAACCCTGATCGTCAAAGCCATGGCCGATCTCGTGTCCGATCACGCCGCCGATGCCGCCGTAGTTCACGGCCGGATCGGCCGACAGGTTGAAGAAGGGTGGCTGCAGGATACCGGCGGGGAACACGATCTCATTGCGGGGCGGCGAGTAATATGCGTTCACCGTCTGCGGCAGCATGAACCATTCGGTCCGGTCGATCGGCTGGCCGAGCCGGGCGATGGACTCCGTCCAGGCCGAGGCGTTCGCTGACAGGGCATTGGCCAGCGCGTCATCTCCGGCGACCACAAGGTCATAGGTCTTGAATTTCTCCGGATAGCCGATCTTCGGCGTGAACTTCGCCAGCTTGTCGCGGGCCTCGACCTTCGTTGTCTCGCCCATCCAGTCGAGATCATCGAGATTGGCCGCCATCGCGATTCTCAGATTGTCCACCAGATCGTCCATTGCGGACTTTTTCTCCGGCGGGAAATAGCGCTCCGCATAGACCTGGCCGACGCCTTCGCCCAGCGCGCTTTCTACGGCCGCGACCGCGCGGCGCCAGCGCGGCTGTTGTTCCTGCGCTCCGGTCAGGGCCCGGCCATTGAACTCGAACACCGCCTCGTCGATCCGTCTCGGCAGCACCGATGCATTTGCGGCCAGGTAGCGCGCGGTCAGATAGGCCTGCCACTGCGCCATCGGCGCGGTCTGCATCACCTCGAAGATCCCCGGCACGCCGCCGCCATCAATCTTGGCGGCGTCCTCGGCCGAAAGTCCTTCCTCCGCGATCCGTTCGGCGCTCGGCGTGACCTGGCGCACGACGAAGTCAGCTTCCCCGCCGAGGCCCATGCCTTCCAGCATCGCGGCCACGGGGAATCCGGCGCTCAGCCCGGCAAGATCGCCGCGCCCGACCAGATTGTGGGTCAGGTTGCGGTTACGCCCGATGGCGCGGTCCCAATGGGCCTTCGCGATCTCGGTTTCCAGCGCCAGCACGCTTTCGGCGGCGGCGCGCGGGGCGTCATAGCCTGCCTCGCCCAGCAGCACTTCAAGCATGTCGAGATATTTGCCGCGCAGCTCCAGATTACGCTCGCTGTCGACGAGATAATAGTCCCGGTCGCCCATCCCGAGTCCGGACTGGCTGAGATAGGTGACATAGCGATCGGTCTGCTTGGCGTCGACGTCGACACCCACGCCGACAGGGGAGGGCACGCCCGGCACCGCGAACAGCGCAGCGAGGTCCTCGCGGCTCGCGGCGGCGCGGATCTGTGCAAGCATCGGCTCAGCCGGGGCAAGGCCCGCCGCCTCGATGGCGTCTGTATCCATGTAGGCATTGTAATAGCGTGCGATCTTGCCTTCGATCGTGTCCGCCGGCGGGGCTTCGGCGGCGATCTCCTCGATAATGCGTTGGACACGCTGTTCGGATTTTTCCCGCAGAAGGTCGAACGAGCCATAGCGCGTCCGGTCGGCCGGCATCACGAAACTGTCGAGCCATTTGCCATTGGCATAGCGGTAGAAATCGTCGCCCGGATGCACAGCTTCGTCGCGCACCGTCAGGTCAATGCCCCAGTCGCCCCAGGTGTCGGGCGCAGACAGCACAAGGCCTTCCTCGGTGACGAAGCGTCCGTCTTCAGGCATCTCGTCCGCCGCCTGCGCAACCGCGGTCAACGCCTCCAGCGCGCCAAGGTCGGCAGGCGGCACGTCCGGCCGGCTGGCGCAGGCGGCGACGAGTGCGAGGGCTGCCGTTCCCAGAAGCAGTTTTTTCATCTTTTTTTCTCCGGTTGTTTTGAAGGGGCGATGTCCGGCTCGGGGCCGGACATCTGAAACCATGGCTACTAGGATATGTCCAGAAATCCGGATTGCTAGTCGCTATTGCGCCGCTCACTCGGCCGGGGCCGGCAAATCGCGTCCTCCGCCCTTGCTGGTGCCGATCAGTTCTTCCTCGTCCACCGTGGCATGGCCGGAATAGCTGTCGCCAATCTCGCGATATGGCTTGCCGCCCCAGGTCCAGCGGAAGATCCGTCCGATCTCGACCCCAACCGCATACAGCGCCGGAACCATCAGCAGAGAGATGAACAGGGCAAACGCCACCGCATAGCCCAGCGAGACGATCATCGGCTTCAGGAATTGTGCCTGTACGGATCGTTCGGCCATCAGCGGCAGGATGCCGACAAAGGTCGTCACCGAGGTGAGCAGGATCGGCCGGAAGCGTGAAACACCGGCATCGACCAGCGACTGAACGGCGCCTGCGCCCTCTTCGCGCCTTCGGTTGACATAGTCAATCAGCACAAGGTTGTCGTTGATCACGACCCCCGCCGCCGCCGCTATCCCGAAGAAGGCAAACATCGCCATCGGTGTACCTGTCAGCCACAGCCCGAAGATCGCGCCGCAATAGGCAAAGGGCAGGGCCATCAAGAGGAGGATGGGCTGGGCATAGGAGCGGAACGCCACCGCAAGGAGGATATACATCGCCCCCAGCGCAATCAGCAGCAACCGGTTGACCTCATTGAAGAAGCGCTGCTCCTCTTCATATCCGCCTGCCCGGTCGCGCACGACGTCCGGGAACTCGCGCGTGAAAGCCGGCCAGAAATCCTGCTCCATCGATGTCATGATCCGGCCGCGCCCGCCATCGCCGATGACTTCCGCCGAGATGGTAACAGACCGGACCCGGTCGCGCCGCACGATCCGGTTGATACCTGGGGCAAACTCGAAGTCCGCCACCTGGGTGATCGGTATTTCCCGCCCGTCGGGTGTACGAATGCGCAGCCGGGACAGGCTGTCGAGATCGCGCCGCGCCGCTTCCGGGAACCGTACCATCACGCGCACATCCTCGCCGTCCCGCGGGAGACGTTGCACTTCCTCGCCATAATATGCCTGCACCACCTGGCGCGAGACATCGCCGAGCGTGATGCCGAGCGCCGTCGCACCGGGCTTCAGCTGGATCTGGATCTCCTCGGCCGAGGAGGACAAATTGTCGGAAATGTCCATGACTTCCGAATAGGTTGTCAGATGGGCCTTCAGGTAATCGGACGCCGCGCGCAGCCGGTCGAGATCCGGATGGCTGAGGGCAAACTGCACACCGGTATCGGCCTGGTTGAAGGTGAAGGAGAAATCGATTTCCTCCGCATCCTGAATTTCTCCGGTGGCGGTGCGCAGTTTCTCGGCGATATCGCGTGAGCGGATCGATTCCGGCCGGTCTTCCGGCGCCAGCAACCCGACCCATGCCTGAATCTGGCGGCCTTCGGCAACAATGGAAGACTCGCGGATCAGCCCGGTCTCGAGTTCCGGATGCTCGCGCTTTGTCTGTTGCGTGGCAATGGCAACCCCGGCCTGAAGCTGGTCGCGCACTTCCAGCAGGCGTTCATACGGTGTGCCGTCCGGCATCTGGATATTAACCTGGATCAGGTCTGCCTCGATCTCGGGCATGAAGGCAAACGGCACGAGGCCGGTGCCCTGCATCGTCGCGGCAATGCCGAACAGCGAGAAGAAAAACGCAACCGTCGCATAGCGGAAGCGGATCGCGAATTCGAGCACGGGCCGGTAGATATTGTCCGCAAACCACAACAGGCTGTCGGCGATCCGGCGCTGCAGCTTCATGAAGCCGCCCATCGGCCCGTCGAAGCGCTGCTTCTTCATGTGCGACAGGTGGTTCGGCAGGATGAACATGCTCTCGATGATCGAGAAGGTCAGCGCGGCGACCACGACGAAGCTGATCTGCTGGGTGAACATCCGGGTCGGCCCGGTCAGGAAGGCCCAGGGCAGGAAGGCGATGATCGTCGTCAGCACCCCGAACACGACCGGCTTCAGCACCAGCTGCGTGCCGAGCGTGGCCGCATCGACGCCCTCCCGCCGGCCGCTCTCGACCTCTTTGTGGATGTTCTCGCCGACCACGATGGCGTCATCGACGATCACCCCGATCACCAGCAATACCGCGAAGGTCGACAGGATGTTCCAGGAAACGCCGAAGAACGGCATCAGCATCACCGCGCCGGCAAAGGCGGTGATGATGCCGATCGTCACCCAGAAGGCCACGACCGGGCGCAGGAACAGGACCAGCACGAGCAGCACCAGGAAGGCGCCCATGAGCGCCGAGGTTACGATCAGGTCCATCCGCGCATTGAAGGTGTCGGAATCGTCCCAGAGAATATCGATCTTCACGCCTTCCGGCAGGATGCCATTGGCCGGATCGTTGGCCCGTTCGATGAAGTCGCGCACGCCCGCCGCATAGGTCGGGATGTCCATATTGTCGGGCTCGGGCAGCATCACGAACACGGTCGGCCGGTTGTTGTGCGTGGCGCTGAAGCGCTCATTCGCAAAGCCGTCGATCACCGTCGCGATATCGGCGACGCGGACTGTGCCCTGACTGCTGGACTGGCGGATGATGATGTCGTTGAATTCCTCGGCCGTGTCGGCGAGGTTGCGCGACATGATGGCGACATCGCCGACGGGCGATTCGATGCGCCCGCCGGATGCGTTCAGCGAGGACTGGCGCACCGCGTTCGCCACTTCGCCCAGTGTCAGCCCGTAGCGGCGCAGCGCGTCTTCGGAGACTTCGATGTTCACCTGTTCCGGCGGTGAGCCCTGCAGCACGGCCAGTTCGCCGCCCGGCAGGCGGGCGACGGTGTCGCGGATTTCCCGGCCGATGCGGCGCAGCTCGCGCGGATCAATGTCGCCATTGATGGCCATGCCGAAATACCAGTTGCGCTGTTCCCAGCGCGTCACCTGCGGGCGGAAGGCCGCCTGCGGCAGGTTATTGATCTGATCGACACGGATTTTGATCTCGTCGAGGAAGACATCCATGTCGATGTCGTCGCGCCCGCGAATGTTCACGACGCCGGTGCCCTCGCTCGAAATCGAGGTGATCCGGTCGAGACCGTTGATGTTGGCGACCGCCTCTTCGATCCTTGTGACGATCTGCTCCTCGATGTCGCGCGGCGAGGCGCCGGGCCAGGACATCACCACCGAGGCGCCGGTGACCTTCACGACCGGGAACATTTCCCGTTCCATGGAGCTGTAGCCGAAGATCCCGCCCGCAAAGGCCACGATCATCAGGAGGTTTGCAGCCACCGCATTGCGGGTGAACCAGGAGACCAGCCCGTTCATTGCGCGCTTCCTTC
>CAYPDA010000024.1:0-33093 GCA_964409375.1 uncultured Hyphomonas sp. | reverse complement strand
TCGACAAGGGCCGGGAAGACCTCGCCCGCGGCGCGCTGATCGCCAAGCAGAAGGCAGACGCCGAAATCGAGCGCCGCAATCATGCGATGCAAATCGCCGAAGAGGCGTTTGCCCGCCGCCAGGACGACCTGACCAAGCTTCAGGCCAAGCTGGACGAAGCAAAGGCCAAGCATCGCGCCCTCGTGATGCGCCGCGAAGCCGCCGAACAGCGGATCCGGATGCGCACGCAGATCTATGACGGCCGCGCTGATGACGCGATCGCCCGCTATGCCAATCTCGAGCGCAAGGTCGACGAGATGGAAGCCTATGCCGATACGATCCGCGGCGGCGAACCGAGCCTCGCTCAGGAATTCGCCGAGCTTGAGCAGAACGATGCGATTGAACAGGAACTGGCTGCCTTGAAAGCCCGCAAGGGCAAGGCTGCCGGCCGTAAATCGGAGGGCTGACCCATGCTGTTCTCCCTCGCCTGCCTGTTCGGCTTCCTCACCGTGATCTGCACGCCGGGCCTCGTCGCCCAGGCGATCGAGGATCGCAGAACCGCACCCTCTCGAGGAGAGGCATGACCGATGCCGGAACTCATTATTCCGCTGATCGCAATCCTTTCGATCTTCGTTTTCCTGCCAGGGATGGTGTTCCACTACATCACGCTCTGGCGGCGCCAGAAAACGCTGATGCCGGATGACGAACGGATGCTCGAGGACCTCTGGCGCTCCGCCAAGAATATGGAGCGCCGGATCGAGACCCTCGAATCCCTGCTCGAAGCGCGTGAGGCCGAAACCAGCCGGCCTCCGCGCCCCGCCCGTCCCTCATTCGACGACTAAGGAGACACACATGTCCCACCCCCAGGATTTCTACACTTCCCCGAACCCGAAGCGCTTCTATCGCTCACGCAATGACAAGCTGATCGCAGGCGTCTGCGGGGGCCTCGCCGAACGCTTCGGATGGGAACCCGTTCTCGTTCGTGTGCTGCTGGTTCTGGCAACCATCTTCATGATGGGACCGATCGGACTGATCGTATACATCGTGCTCTGGATGATCACGCCGCGCGCGCCTTACGGGCACAGCTCAATGAGTGCGGAGGAAGACGCATTCTGGCGCGGCGTTTCGGATCGTCCGCGTGCCACCTTCGGCTCGCTGAAATATACCTTCATGGACCTCGACGAGCGCCTGAAGACGATGGAGCGCGCCGTCACATCTGACGAATGGCGCCTGCGCCAGGAATTCCGCGACCTCGAAAAAGGCAACTGACGAGACCGCACGACCTTCACGCCAACACCATACCGTTCAAGGGACCGGACAATGAAACAGGGGACTTTCCTTCACAATAACTGGCTGCTTGGCGCCATCGCCGCAGGCCTTCTGATCGCCGCGGCCCTGACCTCCACATTCACCGGTGAACTGTCGGTCGAGGTTGCCGGTGTAGCCATGAGTTTCCAGTCCCATGAAGAGGGCGGCCTGCGCCTCTTCTTTGTTCTGGCGAGCTGATCAGATCAGCTTCGCCTAAGCCGCCGAAGGATCTGCCGCACCGGGTCAACCGCGCCAATCAGATCCTGGCCTGCCGGGGCAGGCGACCCGGTGAGGCCCGCCGCGATCACTCCAGCCGCCCACGGCGCCCAGGTGAACCCACGGCTTCCATACCCCCCCGCCACATAAACCCCTTGAATCACAGGCCAGAGCGCCCGGCGGTGTTTTTCCGTATACTGCGCTTCGATGGCTCGGGTATCTGGAGCGCAGCCTACCAGCGCAAGCCGGTCCGGTGTCGTCGCTCTGACAGAGGCTCTTGAAACAGGCGCGCCACACCGCGCTTCGGAAACCCACCAGGGGGAGAGCGCTTCCAGACCCGCCAGATTTTCTGCTCGCGCCGCCGCGCTGACAGCGGATTCGCCCGCTTCATCGACAGGCTCAAATGTGGCGCCCCACAACCGCTCTGTCTGCAGGCAAAGGGCATAGGCGCCCGATGCATCCGCAGACGCCGGGGCGCTGACGGCGCTGATCAGATGTTCGACCTGCCCCTGCCGGCCCGTCAGGTCGATCGAGGGCAGGAAAGCGCGCAGCGCAATGCCGCTCGCCAGCACGATGGCATCAAATGCCTCTCTGTTCACCTCGAGCGCTTCAAGATCGGCCGTCACAGGTGACCCGAGCCGCAAGGGGACGTCTTCCAGCAGCGCCCCGACGATCTGCCGGGGCCGGAGGATCATTCCCCGCTTGTGCAACAGGCCTCCGCCGGCAAGCGCCTCAAGTTCCTCCAGCGGCAGCGGCGGGTCTGCCAGAACTTTTTCGAAACGCCGGCGCTCCGTGTCATTGCGCGGCATCTGGCGGACGCCGGTCTCCTCCGCGCCAGGAAGGCCGCGATAGGTGCTGCGCGCTTCGAGATAGGCGTCGATCAGGAGCCTCGCCTCGACCGTGTCGCCGGCATCGAGGCGCGGCATCAACAGGGCAAGCGGATTGCCACTGGCGCCAGCTGCAATCTCTGTGGCCGGATCAAAAACGCAAACGCCCAGCCCAGCCGCCTTCAGCCGCGCGGCGATGGCTGCCCCGGCAATACCAGCGCCCAGGATTGCGACGCGGCGGAGCGCAGGCTGCAGACTGCAAGCCTCATCCCCCTGAAACACGCCCTCCAGCCGTTCGCGCTTGCGCCCATGGCCTTCGGCTTTCGCGACGGTGAACCCCGCGGCCGACAGGGCGCGGCGCACCCCGCCCGCCACGGTGAAAGTCGCAACGCGCGCGCCCGGCGCCGAGCGCGCGGCGATTTGCGGAAACAGTGCCACGGTCCACATCCTGCCATTGCTTGCAGGGCGGAACCCGTCGAGGAACCAGGCATCGGCCCGGAAGCGGCTGCGCGGCAGGGTCTCGGCAATGTCACCGAGGTGGAGGACGAGCTCGATCCCGTCCTCGGGAAAACGAAGCTGGCGCACACCCCGGACGGGTCCCGGCCATCTCTCGAGCAGACTTCCGGCGAGGCCGGCGAGCTCTGGCCAGGCTGCGAGCGCCCGGCGGGCATCTTCCAGCCGGAGCGGGAAGGCTTCGAAACTGACAAAGCTGAGCTGCGCGTCGGGTGATGGCCGGTGCTGCCGCCAGAGCTGCCATAGCGCCAGGAAATTCAGCCCAGTACCAAAGCCGGTCTCGGCAACGGTGAACCGCCGCCGCCCGGCCCAGGCCTCCGGCAGGCCGCAGCCTTTCAGGAACACCGCGCGGGTCTCGGCGAGGCCATCGCTGGCCGAGAAATACACGTCGCCAAAGGCCCGCGCGACAGGGGTGCCGTCCGCGCGCCAGTCAATCTCGGGATAGGTCAGCAGCCTTGCCATGCGCCCTGCCCTAGCCGCTTGCCGGCACGATGGGAACCAGACGGGGCATTGCGGTTTTGACGCAGCCATCCCAAGTCAAGCACGGCGAATGAAAGGGAGCCAGCCATGAGCGATATGGATGTGAGGCGAGAGGATGGTCCATCGGGCGGAAGGTACACGGTCACTATTGATGGGCACTCCGCTGAGATGACCTATTCAAAGGCGGGCGCCACGCGGATAATTATTGACCATACCGGCGTACCGGATGCGCTGCGCGGTAAGGGCGCCGGACAGGCGCTCGTGAAACAGGCAGTTGAAGATGCGCGAGCCCACGGCCTCAAGATCATACCGCTCTGCCCGTTTGCAAAAGCCCAGATCCAGAAGCATGCTGAATGGCACGATGTGCTCGCCTGACACTTCACATGGTGCGCTTCTGCAGGTGGTCTGCGCCGGAAAATGAGACATGGGTGTGCTTTTGCGAATTCTGGGAGCTGTCTGGGGCCTGACTGGTCTCGTGAGGACGGTCGTGGCTGCCTTCACGGCCCGTCTGAGACAGATGGCTCCACCCGTTCGGGTGTCGCGTCTGGCATCGGCGTGGTGATCGGGGCGAGTCTTTTTCTGACGCCGGTCTGGCTGAGCGGCATCGTGTTTTTCCTCCTGCCGGGCTGGATCTGCAAACAGCTGGCCCAATCCAGAACGGATGTACTCTCATGAATGTTGACCATATCACCCATGACACCGCCCGCCAGCGCTATAGCCTGATCGTGGACGGGACCGAGACCTATCTGACCTATGAGCGCCCGCACCCCGGCCAGCGCAGGATCACCCATACGATCGTGCCGGACACGGTGGGCGGGCGAGGCGTGGGCCAGCGGCTCGTGGCACGGGTAATGGAAGACATCATCGCCGCAAATGAAGCCGTGACCTCGTCCTGCTGGTTCGCGAGCGCGCTCATCGACAAAACGCCGGACTGGGCGGCCCGCAAGGCATGACACGGCCTTTCTGGAAAACCAAGACGCTGGACCAGTTGAACACCGAGGAATGGGAGAGCCTCTGCGATGGCTGCGCGAAATGCTGCCTCTTGAAGCTGGAGGACGAGGATACAGGCGAGATCGCCTATACACGGCTGCATTGCCGCCTGCTGGACGCGGAAACCTGCAAATGTTCGGACTACGCGAACCGGAAGACGCACGTGCCGGACTGCGTGAAGCTGACGCCTGCCGGGATCGACGATATCCGCTGGATGCCTGGCAGCTGTGCCTACCGGCTCGTACATGAGGGCAAGGATCTGCCGGACTGGCACCATCTTGTCTGCGGCGACCGGGAGCGGGTGCATACCGAAAGCCACTCCATCCTGGGGCGGACGGTCTCGGAGAACACGGTTTTCGAGGAGGACCAGGAAGACTGGATCGTGGACTGGGAAGGCTATCAGCCCTGAAGCCCGTGCCTGCCGCTGCTTTCAGCCATCCTTAAGCCCGCCATGGCAGGCTCCCACCAATGGACATTCTGGCCGCCTTTCTTGACCATCTGACCCGCGAGCGCCGCATGGCGGTGAAGACGGTGGAAGCCTATGGCAGCGACCTGCGCTTCTTCCTCGCTTTCCTGCAGCTTCATATGGGCGGCGAGCCCTCCCCGAAAATACTGGCCGAAGTGCGCGCCCGCGATATCCGCGCTTATCTCGCCGAGCGCCGCCGTGAGGGACTGTCGGACGCGTCGGTCGCGCGCATCCTGTCCTCCATCAAGGCGCTCTATCGCTGGCTGGACCGCGCCCATCAGATTAACAATGCCGAAATCGGCTACCTTCAGGGGCCGCGCCGGCCGCAGCGCCTGCCGCGCCCGGTTTCCATCGACGCGGCCACCGACCTGATCGCGGAAGCCGAGAACGAGCCGGGCCAGGAAGCATGGATCGGCGCCCGCGACGCGGCTGTGCTGTCGCTGCTCTATGGCGGTGGCCTGCGGATTTCAGAGGCGCTTGGCCTGACCGGCGCGCACCTGCCTGCCCCGGAAAGACTGCGCGTCAATGGCAAGGGCGGGAAGGTCCGCATCGTGCCGGTGATCCCGGCGGTGCGAGATGCCATTCATGCGTATGCTGACATCTGCCCTTATGCACTGACCAGGGACAAGCCTCTCTTCCGCGGGGCGAAAGGCGGGCCGCTGAATCCGCGCCTCATCCAGGGGCTGATGCAGCGCATGCGCGTCTATCTTGGCCTGCCGGACACAGCGACCCCGCACGCCCTGCGCCATGCCTTTGCGACACATCTTCTCGCGAATGGCGCGGACCTGCGTTCCATCCAGACATTACTGGGCCATGCCTCGCTGTCCACGACACAGGTCTATACGGGCATCGATTCCGGCCGACTGCGTGAGGTACATGCAAGCGCCCATCCGCGCGCCTGAGCGCCGCCGCTAAGGCGACAGTTCGAGCGTGATGGCATCGGCCAGAAGCCGGCCGCTGGGGGTCAGCGATAGGACGTGGCCGTCCAGGATAGCCCAGCCCTGTTGCGTGAACGCGCCAATCTTGTCGCGCTGAACAGGCTCGCCGCTGACAAGATCCACCCTGCGCAGGTCAACGCCCTCGGTGGCGCGCAGGCCCATTGAGAGGATTTCACGAGCGATATCCCGGCGTTCCAGCCGGCCGGCATCTGCCCAGCTGTTCTCGAGCGTCTGGATGGCGGCCATGTAGGCTTCGGGGCGGCGCTCTGCTTCGCTTGCATAGCGGTGCCCCCCCACAGTCAGACGGCCATGGGCGCCGGGCCCGGCGCCAATCCAGTCGCCGCCCCGCCAATAAGTCAGATTGTGTCTGGACTGATGATCTGGCGACGCGGCGTGATTGGAAACTTCATAGGCTGGCAGACCGGCCGAGGCGGTCAAGGCCTGCGTCAGCTCGTAAAGATCCGCCTGCGCATCATCTTCCATCGGTGTCATTTCACCCCGGCGGGCAGCCTGCCCGAAGGCAGTCTTCGCCTCGAAGGTCAGTTCGTACAAGGACAGGTGCGGCGCGCCGAGCGCGAGCGCATCCAGCAGCTCCGTCTCCCAGTTTGCCGGTGACTGGCCGGGCCGGGCATAGATCAGGTCGAATGAGACGGACGTGAACACCTTCAGGGCCTTCTTGACTGCCTGCTCGCCGGCCAGCGCATCATGATCGCGGCCCAGGAAGGCCAGCGCCGAATCCCGAAGCGACTGCACACCAATGGACAGGCGCGTTACGCCTGCCTGTCTGAACCCGGCGAGATTTCCGCGCAGGACATCGTTCGGGTTCGCTTCCAGCGTCACTTCAGCGCCAGGCTTGAGTCCGAAGGCTGTTTCCGCTGCTTCAAGGATGGCCGCAATTTCAGACGGAGCCAGCAGTGCGGGCGTTCCGCCGCCGAAATAGACCGTGTCGAGTGCGCCGTGCTGGGGCAGACGATCCCGGTGCACCCGGATGTCCGAAATGATGGCCTGCACCAGCGGTCCTCTGGCGCGGTCCTTCGCGGCATAGACGTTGAAATCGCAGTACGGGCATATCCGCGCGCAGTACGGCCAGTGGACATAGAGTCCGAAGCCGAAATGCGGGCCGAAAGGGGCAACAGGCTTGTTCATGCGAGCAGCGACGCGCGCAGCTTCTCGACCGCCCTTGCCCGGTGGCTCATGGCATGCTTGCGGTCCGGCTCCATTTCACCAAAGGTCTCGGTCTCGCCTTCGGCCACAAAGACCGGGTCATATCCAAAGCCGCGCGTGCCCCGCGGAGGCCAGACCAGCGATCCATGCACCTCACCCTCGAACACCGCCTCGGTGCCATCCGGCCAGACGACGGCCAGCGCGCAGACGAACTTTGCTGACCGGTCGGTTGTCCCTGCGGCCGCAATCGCCTGCTCGACCTTTTCCATCGCCTTGTAGAAATCCCTGGGCTCTCCTGCCCACCGGGCAGAGTGGATGCCGGGTTCGCCGCCGAGTGCAGTCACAGAAAGCCCCGAATCATCCGACAAGGCCGGCAGGCCGGTCGCCTGCACCGCCGCGCGCGCTTTCAACAGGGCATTGCCCGTAAAGCTATCTTCGGTTTCATCGGGTTCTTCGAGACCGAGCGCGAGCGCCGAAACCACCTCGAACCCCTGCGGGGCAAAAAGCGCCGTCAGTTCGGTGATTTTGCCGCGGTTATGCGTCGCCGCCACGAGCTTGCCGGGGGTCAGGCGCGGCACAGCAGATGCATTTTGCACAGTTTTTTGGCTCCATTCTTGCTTTGTGCGCGAATACATATATCGTTATTCGGTAATAACGGGATGGCGCACAGGCAAAGTTCCGCTTCATTAACCATCAACCGATCCGGGTGAAAAGGCCGCGCATGACAAAGACCAGCCGGAACTCGATGGCCGAGGCGATGACTGTGCTGGTCACGATTGCGATGTGGATTGCCGCCGCCTTCGGCGTGATCGGCATCCCCCTGCTCGGCATCGGTCTGTATGCGAGCCTCTCGAATGGGACAGCGACACTGGCCGGGATTGAGGCGCTTGCGGACGGTGTCACCCCTGGCAATTTCGTCATTGCGCTGGGCCTGCTCTGTGTGATCGTGCCGGGCCTGATCTTCATCTGCCTCCAGATGCGCCGGATTCTGCTCACGCTGGTCGAGGGGGATCCGTTCGTGCCGGAGAATGCCGGACGCCTGACCCGGATCGGCATCGCGATTGCGGTCATGGAACTCATCCGGGTGGCGACTTTGCTGGTGGTCCGGACCATGCCTGGCCTGGTGGGAGATGCACCGCCGAAACTCTCCACACAGCTGATCCTGTGGATTTCAGTGGCCGCCCTGTTCATCCTTTCCCAAGTATTCCGTGAAGGCACTCGGCTTCGCGACGAAGAAAAAATGACGATCTGAGGAATGACACGGCCATGACCATTCGCGTGACCCTCGACCGTGTTCTGCTTGAACGGCGCATGTCGCTGACGGAGCTGTCCGAACGGGTCGGCGTCACCCTCGCCAACCTGTCCATTCTCAAGACCGGCAAGGCAAAGGCGATCCGCTTCTCGACGCTCGAAGCGCTGTGCCGGGAACTGAACTGCCAACCGGGCGACCTGCTCGTCTTTGACACGGAAGACGAAGAGGGAGAGCGAAGGGTGGCGGCGGAGTAGTCAGACAAATAACATCAATTTTTCGAAACCAATGGAGTAAAGCTGATTGAGGTTGCTCCCCTGATCGGTCCTGTCTCATCCTGTTTGACTTTAGGGAATCCGCCCATTTCGGCGCGGAGCGCGGCGGCGAGCTGATCCGGCGCATCGAGCATGTGCTGTGCGATCTCAACCAGCGTCATGCCGGCAGCATCATCCTGCCGCTAGAAATCAATTTTGGTGACGAGCCTGCCGGCCCGTTGCGCGATCCTGCGATTGCTTATGAATTCGTCACGTAACCTGGCGGTCGCGACGCCGTTTGCCTTAGGGCCAACCATCTGATCGCGCGGCTCTAAAGGCCGAGCGCGGCACGCTGGGCAACGAACAGTTCGCTGCAGCCCTTTTCTGCGAGGCGCATCATTTCGGCGAGTTCTTCGCGCGCGATCGGGCGGGACTCGCCCGTGCCCTGCACTTCGATGAAGCCGCCATCCGAACTCATCACGACATTCATGTCGGCTTCGCCTTCAGAATCTTCGGGATAGTCGACATCAACGACCGGGTGGCCCTGATACAGCCCCACGGAAACGGCCGAGGCCTGTTTTACCACCGGGTTGGCGTTGATAACGCCCTCGCGCTTGAGATAGCTGCAAGCCAGCGCCAGGGCGACATAGCCGCCGGTGATCGAGGCGGTGCGTGTGCCGCCATCTGCCTGCAGAACGTCGCAGTCGATGGTGAGGGTGTTTTCGCCAAGGGCAGCCAGATCGACCACAGAACGCAGGGACCGGCCGATCAGACGCTGGATTTCCTGCGTCCGGCCGGATTGTTTGCCCTGCGCCGCCTCGCGGCGTCCCCGGGTATGGGTCGCGCGCGGCAGCATGCCGTATTCGCCAGTCACCCAGCCCCGCCCCTGCCCTTTCATCCAGCCGGGTACGCCTTTTTCCCAGCTGGCGGTGCATAGTACATGGGTATGGCCAAACTTGGCGAGGCAGGAGCCTTCGGCATATCGGGTGACGCCAGTTTCCAACTTGATCTCGCGAAGCGCATCAAAAGCGCGGCCCGATGGGCGGATCAGATTTGGCATTGGCAGGAATCCTTATAGCTGGATCGCCTGATTTGCGGGTTTTGACGCAGCTGTCTACACCAGTGCTGTGTGGGGAAGAGAGAAGTATCAATGGCGAGCGATATCGAAATTGCGCGGGCGGCAAGGAAAAAGCCGATCCACGAGATTGGTGCCCGTCTGGGCATCGCGGCGGAAGAGCTGATCCCCTACGGCCATGACAAGGCCAAGATATCGGCCCGCCACATTGCCGGTCTGCGCAACCGGGCGGCGGGCAAGTTGATCCTCGTCACGGCGATCAGCCCCACGTCCGCCGGTGAGGGCAAGACAACGACCTCAATCGGCCTCGCTGATGCGATGAACCGGATCGGCGCGAACACGCTGCTCTGCCTAAGGGAGCCGTCGCTCGGCCCCTGCTTCGGCATGAAAGGCGGCGCCACAGGCGGGGGCCTGTCCCAGATCGTGCCGATGGAGGACATCAATCTCCATTTCACGGGCGACTTCCACGCCGTCAGCGCCGCGCACAACCTGCTTGCCGCGATGGTGGACAATCACATCCACTGGGGCGCTGAGCCGAAGATCGATCCGCGGCGCCTTGTCTGGCGGCGCGCTCTGGACATGAACGACCGGGCGCTGCGCGCAGTCCTCACGGGCCTGGGCGGGCCGGCCAATGGCACGCCTTCTGAAACCGGCTTTGACATCACGGCGGCGTCGGAAGTCATGGCCGTGCTCTGCCTCGCCCGGGATACAGCCGATCTGGAGGCGCGCCTTGGCCGGATGATTGTCGGCTATACGAGCGAACGGAAAGCTGTCACGGCAGCGGACGTCAAGGCGGTCGGCGCCATGATGGCGCTGCTGCGGGATGCAATGCTGCCGACGCTCGTTCAGACGCTGGAGAACAATCCCTGCCTCGTGCATGGCGGCCCGTTTGCCAACATTGCGCATGGCTGCAACTCGGTGATCGCGACGCGCGCGGCCCTGCGAATGGCCGATTATGTAATCACCGAGGCAGGCTTTGGAGCCGATCTCGGGGCCGAGAAGTTCTTCAACATCAAATGCCGTCAGGCCGGACTGTCGCCGGATGGCGTTATTCTCGTCGCGACGATCCGCGCGTTGAAGATGCATGGAGGGCTGCAGAAACACGACCTTGGCAGCGCCAGCTACAGCGCGCTCGACATCGGCCTCGCCAATCTTGGACGCCACATCGAGAATCTGAAGAAGTTCGGCGTACCGGTGATCGTGGCCGTAAACAGGTTCACCACGGATACGTCCGCCGAGATTGCCGCGGTTGAGTCCTATTGTGAGGCCCGCAACACGCCGATGTCACTTTGCACGCACTGGGCGGAAGGCGGGCGCGGCGCAGAAGACCTTGCCCGCGCAGTGGCCGCATCGATCCAGGCGCAGATCAGCGCCTTCAGACCGCTCTACAGCAGCGATCTATCGCTGTTTGAAAAGATCGAGACGGTGGCGACATCGATCTACCGGGCGGGACGCGTCGAGACCAGCCGCGCTGTGCGTGCCCAGCTCGCCCGGTGGGAAGAGGCCGGGTTTGGCCATCTGCCTGTCTGCATGGCCAAGACCCAATACAGTTTCTCGGCGGATCCGGGCCTGCTAGGCGCGCCGGAAGGCCATGTCCTGCAACTGCGGGAAGTCCGGCTGGCGGCCGGGGCGGGCTTCGTCGTGGCCATCTGCGGCGACATCCTGACCATGCCGGGTCTCCCGAGACAGCCCGCGGCCGAGCAGATCCATCTGAACCCGAATGGCCAGATCGAAGGATTGTACTGAGGCATGCGCCTATTGAATGGCAGTGGGCTCGCCCCTACTGCTGTAACATGAGCGAGACTCCTGACAGCCAGAGCCTGATGCAGCGCCTCGACAAGCGCTCAAGGGACATTTTCCGCGAGATCGTTGAAGGGTATCTGGAAACCGGCGATCCGGTCGGCTCGCGCACCATTGCCAAGAGCGGGATCGCCCTATCTCCCGCCTCGATCCGCAATGTGATGGCCGACCTTATGGATCTTGGCCTTCTGGATGCGCCGCATATCTCGGCTGGGCGGGCACCAACGCATAAGGGCCTCCGCCTGTTCGTGGACGGCTTCCTGGAGTATGGCGAGCCATCACAGCTTGACCGCAAGATGATTGACGACCGGCTCGCCTCTGCAGGCACCGACATCGAGGCGGTTCTGGGCGAAGCCTCTGATCTTCTGTCCGGTCTTGCGGGGGGCGCTGGGCTGGTAGCCTCACCGACCCGGGACGTGCCCGTCCGGCATGTGGAGTTCGTGCCGCTATCGGGCGGCGGCGGGCTTTGTGTTCTGGTTTCCGAGGACGGAGATGTCGAGAACCGGATGATAAGGGTGCCGGAAGGCCTTCCCGTGACCACGCTGATCGAGGCCGGCAACTATCTCTCCGCCCGGATGAAGGGGCGGACCCTCGCCGAAGCGGCGGTCGAAATCCGCGAGGAATTGCGCACCCGCCGCGCCGCGCTGGACGCAGCGACGACAGAACTGGTCGAGGCCGGGCTGGCCGAATGGGGCGGCGATGCGCCGGGACGCGGCCGTAGCCTGATCGTGCGGGGCCGCGCGAACCTGCTCGAAAATGCCAACGCGGCCCAGGATCTTGACCGGGTTCGCCAGCTGTTCAATGAGCTTGAACGCCAGCAGAACCTGCTGGATGTGCTGGACACAACACGGGAGGCGGAAGGCGTCCGGCTGTTCATCGGGTCCGAAAACAGGCTTTTCCCGTTGTCGGGTTCAAGTGTAATTGTGGCTCCCTATATCGGCGGAACAAAACATGTGATCGGCGCGCTGGGCGTCATCGGGCCGACCCGGCTGAATTATGCCCGCGTAATTCCGATGGTGGACTATACTGCCAAGGTGGTGGGGGAGATCCTCACCTCGCGGCGCAGCAAGGATGGGAAGTGATGAGCGACGAAACCAATACGGGCGAAGCCGCCGAGATCGACGCTGCTGCCGGGCCGGAAGCCGAGGCGACGCAGGCCGAAATACCTGCAGACGAGATCATTGCGCGGCTCGAGGCTGAAAAAGCCGAGATGCACGGCCAGATTCTGCGCCTGCTGGCCGATCTCGACAACACCCGCAAGCGAGCCGACCGGCAGGTCAGCGAAACACGGGTCTATGCCATTGAGAAGTTCGCGGCGGACCTCCTCAGCGTATCAGACAATCTCGCCCGCGCGCTGGATGCGCTACCCGACGCGGACCGCGCCGGCCTGACGGAAGCGGGAAAGAACCTGCTCGGCGGCATCGAGATGACCGCGAAAGAACTACGTACAGCCCTTAGCCGTCACGGTGTCGTGCCCGTGGAAGCAGAGCCCGGTGGCAGCTTTGATCCAAACGTCCATCAGGCGGTCGCGCAGATCCCCTCAGAGCATACGGCCGGTACGATCGCTCAGCTATTCCAGCCCGGATGGCGCATCGGCGACCGGACGCTGCGCGCTGCGATGGTCGCCGTCAGTCTTGGCCCGGCCAACTAGCGCGCCAATTCGCTCGGCTCGGACCCTTCAGCCACCTTCTCGCCCATCGCGTCGCCGCCCTTGAGTTCATTGGCGAAGGCATGATTGACGTCTCGGTGACTGGCTTCGTCCGCCCGCACGGCAATAACAACCTCCCGCAGGCGCGCATCCCTGGGCAGGTTCCAATACTCGATGGCAATCTCGGGCGCTTCGGGGTTGGGCAGCCGCCCGGAGTCGATCTCGGCAAGATACTGAGTGTAGCTGATGACTGCCTCCTCCTCGAAATAGCCCACCAGCCGGTGGGCGGTTCTCGGATGCAGGATGTAGAGGACGAAGAAAGCATTGAAGAAGATGCCCTGCGCTGTGATGATCAGGAACCGCTCGAACCAGTTGGGCTTGGCGACCGCAATAAACGTCATCAGGTGCATCCGCTCATTCTCGGCTTCCTCTAGCAGCGTGTTGATCCAGCCGCGATCATCCGTCATGCGCCGGAGGCTCTTGAGGTGGTTGAGCATGCCGCCGACCATGCCGGGCACCGCTGCGACCGTCTCAAGCACGACTGCGCGGTGGCCGTAGCGTTTGCGGAAGAAGAAATCGGCGAAGAACCGCAACATCCGGGTCAACGCATAGGCGATCCGGTCTGAGAGGTCGCCCGGAACGTGACGATACTCCAGTGAAACCGGTTGTGCAGGTTTGACGTCGGCTTTCATACGCTTGTACTCCTATGAAGGAGGTGGGCGACAGCGCTGATTACAACAAGGTTACCGTCACGGACAGGAGGTCGCAGGCATCAGACCTGCCCGCAGCGGTCCATAATCTGCCGGTCAAGCATCCAGCCCTGATATCCGGGCTTCAGCGCAGACACCTTATCTGGCGCGGCGAGATCATCCGCATCCACGCCATCAAAGAGATGCTCGTGAGAAACGCCGGAAACATTCCGGCCGGTTTTCGCGCCGTTCAGCCTCGGCTTTCTTGTCGTCGGTCGCCTCGTCCCCGACCAGCATCGACCCGCGCCGGAACACCTCTGTCGCGACGATAATCACGTCGCGCGGCAGGCGAGTGCCGCGGATCGCCTCGCCGTAGGTTTTCTCCGGCCGGCCGGCCGAATAGACATCCGCCGTAGCGAAGAAACTGATGCCTGTGTCGAATGCCCTGCGGACTGGCTCATCCGCTTCGTCCTGCCGCGGCTTTCTGATGAGTTTCCAGATGCCACCATCTCCGCCGAACGTCATCGGGCCAAGTCAGAGTTTCGACACAACCAGTCCGATACGTCCAAGTTTCGGATATTTCATGGGAGAGTCCCCTTACCGGCTCTCAAATAAGGACGAAACGCTCTGGGCCTAGACGTTCCCGATCTAGAGGGGGGCGGGCTGGACGGAGTGTCGTTTCACGCCGGTCCGCGCCCAGGCGCCTTCGTGAAGCGTGTAGGCCACCGTCTGCACCAGCGGCTCGATGAGGCCGATTGCCAGCGCAGTCTGCCAACTTCCGGTTAGCGCGTAGGCGACGGAAATGGCGACAAAGAAGTGCATAACGCTGTAAGTCAGCGTCTTCAGGGCCGGGCGGGGCATGGGCGGGAATCTCAATCTCATGGTCCCAAGATGGTGCTGTTGAGAATGATTTTCAAATCGATTCGGGTTGCTGCCGGCATAGAGCCGGCCTATGGCCAATTCTGCATTGCCCTCTTGAGCCTGTCGCAGAGGTTCCCATATCCGAAGCCGAACAGGTGAGCGGGCTGTAACGCCTCACTCGCCGGCTCAAATGGACCCTTGGATAGAGCCGTTGGCTGCGCGGGGCTGCTGAGCAGACCGAACAACACCGAAGCCAGTGGCGGCTGACGAAAGAGAGAGACGTAAATGAGCAAGATTATCGGTATCGACCTTGGCACCACCAATTCCTGTGTTGCTGTCATGGAAGGCGGCCAGGCGAAAGTCATCGAGAACGCCGAAGGCGCCCGCACCACGCCGTCGGTCGTAGCCTTTACGGAAAGCGGCGACCGCCTGATCGGCCAGCCCGCCCGCCGCCAGGGCGTTACCAACCCGGACTTCACCTTCTACGCCATCAAGCGGCTCATCGGCCGCACCTTTGATGACCCGACCGCTCAGAAAGACAAAGCGATGAGCCCCTTCGGCATCGTCAAGGCGCCGAACGGCGATGCCTGGGTCAAGGGCCGCGACAAGGATTACGCGCCGCAGGAAATTTCCGCCTTTATTCTGACGAAGATGAAAGAGACCGCTGAAGCTTATCTCGGTTCGAAAGTCACACAGGCCGTCATCACGGTCCCGGCTTACTTCAACGACGCCCAGCGCCAGGCCACCAAGGATGCGGGCAAGATTGCCGGCCTTGAAGTGCTGCGCATCATCAACGAGCCGACCGCCGCAGCGCTCGCTTACGGCCTTGACAAGGGCGGCAACAAGACGATCGCCGTCTATGACCTTGGCGGCGGCACATTCGACGTCTCGCTGCTCGAAATCGGCGACGGCGTGTTCGAAGTGCTCTCAACCAATGGCGACACATTCCTTGGCGGCGAAGATTTCGATCTTCGGATTGTCGATTTCCTGGCAGCCGAGTTCAAAAAGGAGCAGGGCATCGATCTGAAGACCGACAAGCTGGCCCTCCAGCGCCTCAAGGAAGAAGCCGAGAAGGCCAAGAAGGAACTGTCCTCTGCGACCCAGTACGAGGTGAACCTGCCCTTCATTACCGCGGATGCGACCGGCCCCAAACACCTCAACATCAAGCTGACACGCGCCAAGTATGAGAGCCTGGTTGACGATCTCGTCCAGCGCACCATCGAGCCCTGTCGCAAGGCGCTGAGAGACGCGGGCAAAACGCCTGCCGACATCGACGAAGTCGTGCTCGTCGGCGGTATGACACGGATGCCCGCCGTGCAGGAAGCGGTGAAGAAGTTCTTCAACCGTGAGCCGCACAAGGGCGTCAACCCGGATGAAGTCGTCGCAATCGGCGCCGCGATCCAGGGCGGCGTGCTGCAGGGCGATGTGAAGGACGTGGTCCTGCTCGATGTTACCCCTCTCTCGCTAGGCATCGAAACGCTCGGCGGTATCTTCACCCGCCTGATCGAGCGCAATACGACGATCCCGACCAAAAAGTCCCAGGTCTTCTCGACCGCAGATGATAACCAGCCCGCCGTGACCATTAAGGTGTTCCAGGGCGAACGCGAAATGGCCGCAGACAACAAGATGCTGGGCCAGTTTAACCTCGAAGGCATCCCACCTGCCCCGCGCGGCCTGCCGCAGATCGAGGTCACCTTCGATATCGACGCCAACGGCATTGTTTCGGTTTCGGCCAAGGACAAGGCGACCGGCAAGGAGCAGCAGATCACCATCCAGGCAGATGGCGGCCTCACGGAGGCCGATATCAAGAACATGATGGCGGACGCCGAAGCCAATGCGAGCACAGACAAGGAACGCCGCGAACTGGTCGAAGCGAAAAACCATGCCGAAGCGCTGGTTCATCAGACCGAAAAGCAACTTGTCGAGCATGGCGCGAAGGTTTCGGACGCTGTGAAAACCGAGATCGAAACCGCCATCACCGACCTCAAGGCCGCTGCGGCCGGCGACAATTCTGCCGACATCGCTGCCAAGCATCAGGCGCTGATGGGCGCCGCGATGAAACTCGGCGAGGCGATCTATGCCGCCCAGGGCTCGGCTGAAGGCTCGGAAGAGACAGGAGCGAAGAGCGGCGACGATGTGGTCGATGCCGACTTCGAGGAAGTCGACGAGAAGCGCGCATAGGGCCTACCTTGCTCGAACGAACAAAAAACCCCGCGGGGCAATCCAGCGGGCTTCTTTACGCTGCTGATCCCCGTGCAGGGGAATGAGCAGATTGGGTCTACAACGTCACAACCACTTTGCCCTGCGCCTTGCGGTCCTGCAGTTCGCGAATGGCGTCGGCCGCCTTCTCGAGCGGATAGGAATTCGAGACGTGCGGGCGGATCTTGCCGGCCTTATAGAGCTCGAACAGTTCTACGACATTCTGCTGGTGTGCCTTCGGGTCGCGCGCAACCGCAGCGCCCCAGAACACGCCGCGCACATCGCAGCTCTTCAGCAGCGTCAGGTTCAGGGGTAGTTTCGGAATGCCGGCCGGGAAGCCTATGACGAGGAAGCGCCCTTCCCAGTTCATCGCGCGCACGGCGGGTTCCGCATAGTTGCCGCCGACGCCGTCATAGATGATGTCGACGCCGCCGCCGGAGATCGCCTTGATGTCCTCGGAGAATTTCTTCTGGCCGTCGCGGTCGAGTTCCCGCGCATAGACGAGGCCTTTGTCGGCGCCCTTGCCCATGCAGAAGTCCACCTTGTCCTGGCTGGAAGCGGCCGCGATGACTTCGAGCCCCATCGCCTTGCCAAGCTCGACCGCCGCGATACCGACACCGCCGGCTGCGCCGAGGACCAGCAGTTTCTCGCCGGGCTTCGGATCGGCGCGGTCCTTCAGGGCGTAGTAGGATGTGCCATAGGTCATCAGGAAGGCGGCGGCCTCATCATACGGCATGCCCTCGGGGATCGGCATCACGCCGTGCCCGCCGGCGAGCGCATATTCCGCCATGCCGCCATTGCCGGTCGAGGCGAGGACCCGGTCGCCGGGTTTCACATGGCTGACCCCCTCCCCCACCGCCGAGATGATGCCGGAAATCTCTCCGCCGGGCGAGAAGGGCCGCGGCGGCTTGAACTGGTACATGTCCTGGATGATCAGCACGTCCGGATAATTGACGCCGCAGGCCTTCACCTCGATCAGGACCTGGCCCTTGCCGGGGGCCGGCACGGCGACATCCTCGAGCACCAGCATCTCCGGTCCACCAGTTTCTTTCGACAGTATGGCTCTCATATGCCTCTCCCTTACGACCTTGTTGTTTCAAGTCCCAGACGCTAGCCATGCGGCAAGCAGGCGCCAAGCCTGACGCGAGGGGAAAGGAAGCGCTGCGATGTCAAAAATCTGGTCCCTCGCCATCCATGGCGGCGCCGGTCCGATCCCGGGGCGTGATTATGCGCCCGAGGAGGCGCATATCTCGACGATGCTGGAACGAGGGCGCGAGCTGCTTGCAGGCGGCGAAGCGGCGCTAGACGTAGTCGAAGCGCTGGTGATCGAGCTCGAAGCTTCCGGCCTTTATGTGGCGGGAAAGGGCGCGAGCCCGAACACCGCAGGGGCTTGGGAACTCGACGCCGCGATCATGGACGGCCGCACGCGCAATGCCGGCGCTGTCGGAGCGCTTCAGGGCTTTGAGAGCCCCATCCGGGCCGCCCGCCTGGTGTTGGAGAAAACGCCCAACGTGCTGATCATCGGCGAAGGGGCTGCCCGCATCGCTGCGGCCGCAGGCCTTGCGCGCATTGATGACCCGGCAAGTTATTATGGCGCTGTCGATGAAGACACCGTCCAGGACGGAGCCGCGCAGATAGGCACGGTCGGCGCCGTTGCACTCGACATCTATGGCGACATGGCGGCAGCCACCTCGACCGGCGGCGTCCTTTCCAAGACACCCGGCCGCCTCGGAGACACACCGCTCATCGGCGCCGGCACCTGGGCGGACGAACGCTGCGCGGTCTCTTGCACTGGGCTCGGCGAGTATTTTATCCGCGCCAATGCCGCTGCGGACGTTTCGGCCCGTATCCGCTATGGCGGCTCGCAGTTCGCGCCAGCCGTTCAGGGCGCGCTGGATGATGTGAAGCGCCTTGGCGGTAACGGCGGGATGATCGCCGTCTCCGCCAGCGGTGACCTTGCGGCGGTCTTCAATTCGAGCGGCCTGAAGCGCGGGCTCACCGACTGGCAGGGCCGGTTTGAAGTGGCGACCTTCCTGTGACCATTGTTCTGTTCTGGACGCTCGCGGTCGTCATAGCCTTTTCCATCGCGCTTGCCGCGCAGATGCGGGTTCTGATCTCCTATTCGCTGCGCCGGGCCCTTTCGGCGAAGCTGGGAGCGGACCCGAACCACGCCGACTATCGCGCCGCCATCCTTCTCGCTGGCCGGGGCGCACCTGAGGGCGAGGCGGGACAGTATCTGGCAGCGGAGTATCCAGTCCCCCTCGGCTGGCTGAAACTGGCGCGGCGGGTTTCGCTCTTCGGTCCATTCCTGCTGCTGCTGGTTGTGCTCGCCGGGCGGCTTGTGCTGGGGGTGATCTGACATGCGCGGCTATTTCGCGATCGGCTCCGAGCGCATTTCAAAGCCGATGAACCTCGGCGCACTGATGCGCACGGCCAATGCCTTTGGTGCGAGCTTTGTCTTTTCCATCGATGCCGAGAGAAACCTGAAAGAGGCCTACGCCTCGGACACATCGAAGTCGGCTGGCCAGATCCCCTACTATCAGTGGGACACGCTGGAGGACATGCAACTGCCCCGCGGATGCCAGCTCGTCGGCATCGAACTGACAGATGACGCCGTCGAGCTTCCCGTCTTTCGCCACCCGCCGCAGGCCGCCTATATTCTAGGGCCCGAAAAGGGCAGCCTCTCTGCCGAGGCGGTGGCCCGCTGCGCGCATGTCGTGAAGATTCCGACGCGCTTCTGCATCAATGTCAGCCTGGCCGGCGCGCTGGTAATGTATGACAGGCACCTGTCGATGGGCGGGTATGGCCCGAAACCGATCATGCCGGGCGGTCCGGACGGCGTATCGCGCCGCAGACATGTTCAGGGTCCGGACCGGAAATAGCCGGGGAGTTGAGGTAAACCTAGCGTGCGCCGAACAGTCTCTGCATCACGCCGAAGGCACCTGTAAAGTGCAGGCCGCCGTCCCGTATGACCAGCGCGAGGCACACTTCGTCCTCATCCGCGACCGGCTGGTGAACTGTGTCGCCGTCGATCACCGCCACATCGCCGGGGCCGTAGCCGCCATGTTCGTCCCGGAAGCCGCCTGAAACCACCAGCGTGTATTCGGTGCCGCCATGCGAGTGGCGAGGAATCTTCGAGCCGGGCGCAATCCGGTAAAGCTCGACATCCATTGACGTATCGAAATCCAGAGGCAAGCGCTTCAGCCCGAGTCCCATGGTCTGCCAGCCGCGCTTGCCGGCGGCATCCAGAGCCGTTGCTCGCAGAGGTTCGGGAAGAGCCAGAAGCTCATTGATCGCCTGCCCTGCTGCCTTGCCCGCCATCAGGCTTGTCTCGACCGGCGCATCCATCGCATCAATGGCTGCCATGACCCGGCTGATGGCATGTTCACTGATCTCGGCGGGCTCCGCAGAGTCCAGGAACGATCCTGAAATCATCTCGCTCACAGCAATCGACGTCCGGATGTCCTGGCGGATCATGCACTGGGTCTCGACCATCAACGCAAAGGCCGGATCAAGGCAGCCCGCAGCATAGGCGCCGTAGAGTTCACTGAAGCGGGAAGAAGAAGTGTTCATGGGCGGGTCTGGTCTCAGCTTTGTTACCGAGACATTGTCCGGTTTGTGTTGCCGTCAAGTTTCAACAGCCCGGGATTGCAGCAAGGGAGCTATACGCGTTCAATGAGCTCGCCCTTGAGGCGCAGGAAGGCAAGCCGCAGACGCGACTTGACCGTCCCTAATGGCAGGTTGAAAGCCCTGGCGATCTCGGAGTGAGACAGGCCATCATAAAAGGCAGCCTGAATCAGCACTTTCTGGTCCGGCGAGAGGCGTGCCAGCCGATCGCGCACAAGTTCCTCTGTCTGTCCTCGCGCAACAATCTGGTCCGGCATCTCGATATCCGGCGGCATCAGCATGGGGTCATCGGCCGGCAGCTCCGGCCGGTTCTGGCGACGCTGCACATCGATCCGGCGATTGCGGGCGATCCGGAAAATCCAGGTTGATACCGATGCCTGACGTGCATCGTAGAGCCCGGCCTTCTGCCAGACTGTGATCATGACGTCCTGCGCAAGTTCCTCCGCCTCGGAATCGCTTGCGCCGAGGCGCAGCATGAAACTTTTGATCCGCGGGGCGAAATAGCTGAACAATTCGGCGAAAGCGCCGCGAGATCGCTGCTCAGCAATGGCGTCCATGCAGCCGGCATGATGGTCCCGCAACCTTTTGTCGATGGCACAGACAGGCTGGTCAAACACGCGCGCTACCTTTCGGGAAGCCGAGGGATTATTCTGAGGTTTTCTGGACTGCAAGGCAACCATGACGCTTAATTAATCCCGCAAATACTCGGCATTGGTGTTTCGCCTCAACCCGGCCACCGTGTATGGGTGGGCTTCGATACGCAATCTGTGGGTAAATTATTCAACATGCAACACAAAACTGCAAGCGGGTGCCGCACTCTCGCGGTTGTGATGGTCGCAGGCCTGTTGCCTGCGGCTGCGCTGGCCGACCCGCAGGCCCATGGCCGCTTCCGCGACTGGGCTGTCTTCACGGAAACCCGAGGCAATGACCTGGTCTGCTTTGCGGCGACGGAAGCCACGTCAAAAACCCCGGCCTCCGCCAATCATGGCCAAGTCTGGTATTATGTCACCAGCTGGAAATCCGGCCAGGCTCGCAACCAGCCAAGCCTGAAGGTGGGCTACACATTCCAGAATGGCAACGTCCCCCGCCTGACGATTGGCCGCTCAGCCTGGACGAAGTTCGCCGTCGGCAGCGAAGCCTTCGCCGATGATGCCGACGATCCTCGCATCGTCGATGGCATTCGCCGCGGCGCGTCCATGAGTGTCAGCGCCGTATCTGCGCGAGGCACGAATGTCGGCTACCGGTTCTCGCTCGCGGGCTCGGCCGCCGCTATCGACAAGGCCGCTGAACTCTGCCGCTGACCCTCCGGGCGATCTACCAGTCCGGGCGCACAAACTGGCCAGGAAACTTCCCGTCGGCCTCGGCATAACTCGCCAGCACCTGCTTCAGGTCTGCCGAAATATCCTCGCTTGTGGCCATCGGCCCGTCGAGCGTCAGCACCCGGCTGCGATAATCGAGCACGGCCATCAGGAGCGGCACACCGGCGGACTTTGCAATGTGGTAGAAGCCGGTCTTCCAGTCCGGATTGGCTCTCCTTGTCGCCTCGGGCGCGACCGCCAGATGCAGTTGCGGCCGCGCGGCAAAGGCGAGCCGCATCTGCTCGACCACATCATTCGAGCTTGATCGCTCCACCGGCACACAGCCCGCGCGCGTCACCAGCCACCCCATCGGCCCGCGCACCAGCGCAGCCTTGCCCATCCAGCTGAGCTTGACCCGGTACCAGCCCGCGACGGCGAGCATGGTAAGACCATCCCAGTTGGACGTGTGCGGCGCGGCCACAATTACCGATTGAGGAATTGCCGGCCAGTCGGAAGCGATGTGCCAGCCCGTCACCTTCAGGTACAGCCAGGAGCAGCCGCGAAAGACTTCGGACAACATCCCGCGATAGGGCGCGCTGCGCCCGAACGGCCCGCCCCTCGGATTGCCGGTTTCTGTGTCGTCCATCGCGCGACAATCGGGCGTTTGCTCCCGATAGCCACATACCACAGCGCGAATTCCTGTGGAAACGGCGTCGAAACGCCCGCCATATACGAAAAGGGCAGCAACCACCTGCGTGATTGCCGCCCCGATTCGCTGCCTGTCGGCGCCGGGAAGGTTATTCCTGGATCGGCGTCAGGATAATCTCGACGCGGCGGTTCTGTACCCGGCCGGCTTCGGTCGAATTGTCGGCTACCGGATAGTCGATGCCCATGCCCACTGCGTTGAGACGTACGGACTGGACACCCTGATTGACGAGGTAGTTGCGGACAGAGTCGGCGCGCTGCTGCGACAGGCGCTGGTTGAATGCGCGGTCGCCCTCAGAGCTTGCATGCCCGAAAATGTCGACGGCCGTGGAAGGGTACTCGGTAAGGGTCGAGGCAACGCTGTTGAGCGCCGAGTAGAAGTTCGGCTGGATGTCCGCGCGGCCCTGCTGAAAGGTGATGCCCGACGGCATGGTCAGAGCGATCTGGTCGCCCTGGCGCTGCACCTCGATGCCTGTTCCGGCGGTCTGCTGGCGCAGTTTTTCTTCCTGGCGGTCCATGTAGACACCGACCGATGCCCCGGCGACAGCGCCCACAGCGGCGCCGATGGCAGCATTGCGGCGATCGTCGCCGCCGGCCAGCATGCCTGCACCAGCGCCTAGGATGGCGCCTGCGGCGGTGCCGGTCATGACCCGTTGGCTAGGGCCGGTTTCGCACGCGTACACAAATGGCAGCGCCAGTGCGGCGAGAAGAATGGCTGGTGTTTTCATCTGGAAAGACTCCCTTTGTTGAGATGGTAACGCAGGCCCTCTGCCTGCTGAAATCTGAACGTAAGCCAACTGATCGATGGCTGCATGCGATACGTCCGGACTTGTAACCTTGAAATTGGCGCAGTTTTTGAAGACCCGCGTCTTAAATTGCGTCCATGTTCCGGCCGTTTTCCTTGGCTTTCCCCGCATGCTATAGCCCTGCCATGACCTCAATACTTGATCTCAGCGAGCCGAAAACCCCAGCGCCTAAGCATAAACGCCTGACCGGGCTGTCAGTTCCGGCCTTACGGTCGGAATTGGAAGCGCTCGGGCTCGATCCGAAGGCGGCCAGCATGCGCGCGCGCCAGCTCCGCCGCTGGATTCACCATTTCGGGATCACCGATTTTGCCGCGATGACCGATATCGCCAAGGAGCTGCGCGGCCAGCTGGCCGGGCGCTTTGAGCTTGCGCGGCCGGAGATCACCGATCACCAGGTTAGCCGCGATGGCACGCAGAAATGGCTCACCCGCTTTGCCCCCGGCATCGAGGGCGAGAGCGTTTACATCCCGGATGTCGGGAAAGCCGGCGCGCTGTGCCTGTCGAGCCAGGTGGGCTGCACCCTCAACTGCACCTTCTGCCATACCGGCACACAGGCGCTGGTGCGCAACCTGACGGCCCAGGAAATCGTCCAGCAGGTCATCATCGCCCGCGACGCGCTGGGCGAATGGCCAAGCTCGAACGAAGACCGGCGCCTGACGAACATCGTATTCATGGGCATGGGCGAGCCACTATATAATCTCGACAATGTCGCCGAGGCCATCGACACGATTTCGGATGGCGACGGCATGGCCATTGGCCGGCGCCGGATCACCGTCTCGACCGCCGGTGTCGCGCCAAGAATCCCGGAGCTCGGCGCCCGTACCGGCGCGATGCTCGCGATCTCCCTGCACGCAACCAATGACGATCTGCGCAACGAACTCGTCCCGCTGAACCGGAAATATGATTTGCAGACGCTGTTCGAAGCGATCCGGGCCTATCCGGATCTTGGTAATTCAAAACGCGTCACCTTCGAGTATGTCATGCTGAAGGGCGTCAATGATACGCTTGCCGAGGCGCGCGACCTCGTCAGGCTGCTCAAAGGTGTGCCCTCCAAGATCAACCTCATCCCGTTCAATCCATGGCCCGGGACGCCGTATGAGTGTTCCGACTGGGAGACGATCGAGGCTTTCGCCGAAGTACTCAACCGCGCCGGCTACGCCTCCCCGATCCGTACCCCGCGCGGACGCGACATCCTGGCCGCCTGCGGCCAGCTGCGCTCCGAAAGCGTCAAGAAGTCCGCCGCCGAGAAGCGTCGCGAGGCTTTGGGAGGCGGCGAAGCAGGAGCCTGAGGCGGCGAGCGCTAGCCGCAGATGTCTCCCAGCTCAAAACTAACGCCCCTGCCGGACTCCTTCGGAAAACTGGCTGGCGTACGGTTCAGGCCGCGCTGCGCGCGTGCCGGCTTTTGGCAACCCGTTTGATAATCTCGCTCGAAAACGCATCGAGATCGCCCGGGTTCCTGGAGGTGATCACGCCGTTATCGACGACCACAGCCTTGTCTTCCCACTTGCCGCCCGCGTTGACGACATCGGCCTTGATCGACTTGTAGCTGGTCAGGGAGATATCACGGACAATGCCCGCTTCGATCAGCAGCCAAGGGGCATGGCAGATCGCGGCGAGCGGCTTATCGGCGTCGAAGAAAGATCTCACGAAGTCTATTGCCTCCGGAAGGGTCCGCAGCACGTCCGGGTTCATCTGACCGCCTGGGAGCACAAGCGCATCATAGTATTCGGGGCGGGCGTCCTTCAGCAGCACGTCCACTGTCACGCTGTCGCCCCAGTTGCCATCCTTCCAGCCCTTGATCGATCCTTCTTCCGGCGAGACGACATGCACGCTCGCTCCCGCCGCTTCGAGCGCCTCCTTCGGCTGGAACAATTCCGATTGCTCGAACCCGTTGGTGGAGAGGATGGCTATTCTTGCGGATTTGATATGGGTCATGCTGCGCTCCTGATGCTTGTCACACTAGAACCAGTGAACGGGCGCTAGGTTCCGCCGCGCAACACACGCCGCGTTACCATTCTGACATGAGCGGCCGAAAAAGCTCCGCCCAAGGACCATGCTTACCCGTGTCGATGTGCGGCTCTGCCATGCCCGAAGACTGGAGATCACCGTTTGCTTGCTTGCGAGCTGTACACGCTGGTCAGAGCTGACATTCCCCATGCTCTCGCGGCGCTATAGCGTTGTCCTCCGCCTGGTCAGTGAGCCGCGGCTCAAGGCAAGTCCGCAGATGCCCAATGGCCACTTCTGGCCGCCCCTACCGCATCTTCGAAATCTTCAGCTTGTCGATCTTCGCGCGGGCCTGAATTGATTCCTCGCTGCGGGTCAGGGCCTTGCTGATGGCTTTCAGGCCCATTCCCTTGGTTGCCAGAAGGTGCAGCTTCTGCACCTCGTCTGTCGTCCAGGCCTGACGGTGGCGTTCAAACTTTTCGGCCATCGGCTGGTTTCCTTCCCTACCGTTTTTTGTGAACTGCCCGGTCCCACATCGCGCCGGGAATGTTGGAATAGTCATCTGTCCAGGGACGCCCGCCATCGGCCTCGAGGACCGTCCACCCCGTCTCGAGATTGAGGCCTGTCAGCGCGACTTCGGTGCGCGCCAGCGCCACGACACCGCTCGCCTGCGCGCGGTAGCTGGGCCAGTGCTCCGTATCCGGCGCATCAAACTTCACCCGGCCCGGCACACCCAGATCCGCCGCAATCCGCGCGACGACCGATTCCAGCGCAAGGTAGCGGTTGGACACATGCAGGAGTACCGCCCCTTCATCATTGACCTTCGACAGGTAAAGTTCGATCGCCTCGCGCGTCAGAAGATGCGCCGGGATCGAGTCGGATGAGAACGCATCGATGAGCAGGAGATCAAAGCCTTCATCCGGCTCCTCGGCGAGTTTCAGCCGCCCGTCGCCGAGCACTACGCGCGCATCCGGGGTGCAATCCGAAAGGTAGGTGAACTGGTCGGGGTCTTGCGCGAGCCTAGCGACGATCGGGTCGATCTCGAAGTAGACATATTCCTGCTCTGGCCAGGCATAACAGGCGACCGAGCCAACCCCGAGACCGATCAGACCCGCCCGACCGGGGCGGATATGCGCATTGAACACCTGCCCGATGGGCGTTTCTGGGGCGTAATAGGTCGCCGGGCGCCAGGCCTCTTCGGGGTCGAGCGCCTGGGCACCATGCAGCGTCGTGCCATGCACCATAAGGCGGTAACCGCCGCGCTCATGCACACGGACAACGCCAAAGAAGCCGCGCTCGCTGAACCCGCCCGTCGCCGGGCTGGCGGCCGAGACGACCCCCCATAGGCACAGCGCGCCGATGGCCCCGGCGATCCGCGAGGTATGCGTGAGATAAACCGCGACGAGGCCTGCCACCAACAGCAGGAACAAGGAGCGCACAGGATCAAGGGCCAGCAGGGGAACGTCTGTCACAAAGGGTGCAAGCATCACGGCAACAACCCCGATGACGATCCCCGCCAGCATGCGCCGATAGCTGCTCAGCAGCGGATGCGGCATCAGCAGCGTCGCCGCGACCAGCATCATCGGGTATTCGGCGACCGTGTTGAAGATCACCGGGACCAGCAGCGCATTGAACGCGCCGCCAAGGACGCCGCCGAGCGACATCAGCAGATAGAACTCGGTCAGCCTTCCAGCCTCGGGCCGGCTTGCCGCCAGAAGGCCATGACACCCGATGGCCGCCGCAAACAGCGCCGCAAGATGAATGACGAAGCTGACGAGCGTCGGCACGCCCGACGCTTTGGCCAGGCTGAACAGGGCGAGGCCCGCCAGAACTGGCACGATATGACGCATCATCGCCGTCGTAACGACCGGACGGCGCGCGAACACGATCACGAAACTGCCGATGTAGAGCATCAGCGGCGGGGCCCAGAGGAAGGGCGCACTCGCGACATCGGTAGCGATATGGGTAGTCGCGCCGAGCAGGAGGCTCGACGGAACGAAGGCCAGCGTCACCCACCATAGCCGCTGGCGCCATAGGCTTGCATCACCGGGGCGCTGAACCGTCTCCAGGTTTTCCGGCAGCGGCGCTGGAAGACCTGGCCCGCGCGCAGCCACGAGGCCGCACCCGATCAACAGCAGGCAGAGCGCCGCATAGCCCATTGACCAGGCGCCCGTTTGCATCGCCAGCGGCGCGAGCGGCTCCAGCAGCAGCGGATATGCCGCGAGGCCCAGCAGGGAGCCCGCATTGCTGGCGGCGTAGAGGTGGTAGGGATCATGCGCATCTGCACGGCCGGTGCGCGCATACCAGGCCTGGACGAGCGGCGCGGTCGCCGAGATGATCGCAAAGGGCGGTGCAATCGAGACGGCAAACACGGCGATCAACCACATGGCCGGGCGTTCTGAATCCGGCGGGCCAAACACCCCGCTGAGTTGGAACGGCAGGACTACGGCCGCTAGAAGGAGCAGCGCCCCGTGCAGGCCGACCTGCCAGGTCACCCGCTTCACAAGCCGGTTCACGAGGTGGGCATAGGCATATCCAGCCAGAAGCGCCGCCTGGAAACAAACCAGTGACACGTTCCAAACATTCGGCGATCCGCCAAGCAACGGCGTCGCCATGCGCGCGAACATGGGCTGGACCAGGAAGACAAGCGCCGCCGAAACAAAAATTGTGATGACGAACAGGATGCCGGCGGGACCGCCCAGCGCCAATGAAGGGCGAGCCTCCCGCGGCATCAACTGATCACTCATCCAGCACTCCCATATTCGGCTGCCCTGCCCTCACCGGACAAAAGCGCCGCTTTTGCCGGACCCCGTCTCTCATGCCCGGATCTGCCTGCTTGTTGACCCCTTGGCCAGCCTGCTGCATCAGTCCCCGTTGTGTATCCGGGGCTTATGACTAACCTATAAATCATGCGCCTCGGCTTTTTCCTGCTTGCCCTTTGCGGCGCCCTGCTCCCGGCCTGCGGCGGCCAACGGGACAGCCCGTGCCACACGCGCAATTTCGAGAACCTGCCCTATCTGGTCTGCAGCTTCGATGCGGCGGAAGATGATATCCGCCTGTTCCTTCGCGACGAGGCCGGCGGACCGTTTGGCCAGTTCGACCGGCTGGCGAATCATGTTGCTGCCGGAGGCGGCAACCTCGTCTTTGCCATGAACGCCGGCATGTACCATGACGACCGCCGCCCGGTCGGCCTGTATGTCGAGGAGGGCGAAGCCGAGATGGGCCTCGTCCGGTCTGCCGGGCCGGGCAATTTCGGGATGCTGCCGAACGGTGTCTTCTGGATTGAGGGCGCGCGCGCAGGCGTCGCGGAAACGCTCGCTTACGAGGAAACCTTCGGCGAAACACCCCCGCGTTTCGCCACCCAGTCCGGCCCGATGCTGGTGATCAGCGGCGATTTGCACCCTTCGTTCAACTCGGATGGCACCAGCCTGCGGCGGCGCAACGGTGTCGGCGTCAGCGCCGATGGCCGCGGGGTGCATTTCGTCATCAGCGAGGTGCCGGTGAACTTCCATTCCTTCGCCCGGCTGTTCCGGGACGGACTTGAAACGCCGAATGCGCTGTATCTGGATGGCGCGGTCTCCAAAGTCTATGTGCCGTCGCTTGAACGCAACGAATCCGGGCTGGACATGGGCCCGATTGTGGGTGTGGTCCGCGAATGAAAACGCTGACGCTGTCGCCTGAGCGCCGCGAGCGCCTGATCGATGAATTGCGGAAGATGTCTGCGCGCGACTTCGACATCCCTCTCAGCGAGTTTCAGGCGGGTGAGTTCATCGACCGGATGACCGCCCTCATCGGCCCGGCGGCCTATAACGAGGCCGTCCAGGATGTGCGCCTGCATCTGCAGCGCCGCCTTGATGATCTTGATGGGGAGGTTTTCGTGGACGATCCGGGCTGAGACGTGAGCCGTGCTGAAAGGACCTGTGAGTTGGTTGCAGACCGGGGTGGCGCCCCATATCTGCCTGCCAGACAGAACCATCCTGACGCGAAGGCATCCCTCATGACCCGCACCCTCTACGGCCTGAAGAATTGCGACACCTGCAAGAAGGCGCTGAAGGAACTTGAGGCCCAAGGCAAGCCGGCGGACTTTGTCGATATCCGCGCCGAAGCAGACCTCTCCTCGAAACTCCCGCGCTGGCTTGCAGCGGTGGGCGACAAGCTCATCAATCGCAGCTCGACCACCTGGCGGGGCCTGTCGGAGGCCGACAAGGCGCGCGCAAACGGCGTCAGCCTTGAAGGCCTGCTCCTTGGCAATCCCACCCTGATCAAACGCCCGGTCATCGAAGCGGGCGACGAGGTGCTGGTCGGCTGGACTGCTGAAACGAAATCGCGGATCGGCTAACCGAGAAACGTCTGCAGCCTCGCAACGGAACTCCGGCCGCAGCACGTTCCATTCCCGTTAGGTTCGTCTCCGGGAGTTCCCATGCGCCATATCTTTTGGTCTACCCTCGCCCTGGTTCTGCTTCCACTGGTTGCGATGGCGTCTCCGGCGCCCAAGCCGCTGCTCCAGGCCGAAACCATAACAGTAAACGCTGGCAGGAGCGCGCGTGATGCCGTCGTCTACAGACCTTCCAGCACCGAAGGCGCCCCGTTGGCTCTTGTCTTCCATGGCGGCGGCGGCAGTGCGAACCGGATGACGAACAAATCCCGTGACTTGACCCGCACGCTGACGGGGGCCGGCTACACAGTCGTCTATATGAATGGGTCGACCCGGCGGGACCGCAACAAGCTGCGAACCTGGCACGCTGTCCATTGCTGCGCTTATGCTGCCCGCGCTCGTATCGATGACGCCGCCTATGCCGACGCGGTGATCGACACGCTCGACACACGGCTCGGCATAGACCGCACACGGATTTTCCTCATCGGTCATTCCAACGGCGCCATGCTTTCCTATCGTCTCGCCGGCGCCATCAAGACAGCGCCTCGCGCGGTCGCCACCTTCAGCGGCGCGATCTTCGCCGACCAGCCCGCCATTCCCGCCCGTACCTCGATTTTCATGTACCACGCCGTCGATGATGCTGTTGTGAGCTATGATGCCAACCCGGATGAAAAGTCCGAGCGCTGGCGAACCGCGCCGCATGTCAGTTTTGTTGAGGCCGAAGCCCGGCTTGCGGCGATGAAAGCCTGCAGCAGCGCCGCTTCCGTATCCGCGGCAAGCAGCGTTCAAATCACCCGGCGCAGGTGTCAGGGCGCATCGGAGCTGGTCGCGGTGACCGGTCTCTCAGGCGGCCACGACTGGCCGTCCAGACCGCCGGGCCATATCATGGAGGCGGCCCTTCTGGACTTCTTCGAACGCCAGCGCTGAGACAGGCGGACGGGCCGGAGCGTCAGGTCAGGCGTTCACGAACTGGGCCCCGAGCCTGTCAAGCGCGCTGGACCAGCCTTCCTCGACGCCCTCAAGCAGGTCCGACCCATCGACCGCGACTGTCTGCAGGGTTAGCACCAGCCTGGTGCCGGGGCCGTCCGGAATGAACTCGGCCGAGACAAGGCTCATGCCCTGCAGGCTCACCTCGTCGCGAATGACTTCCGTGTAGATGAGCCGTGCGTCCGGCACGATGTCAAGATAGCGGCCGAACACCGTGGCGACAGGGTGGCCTTCAAGCAGGCAGGTCTGCACATCTTCCCCGCCCACCCGGAAATCGGCCGCATCATTGCGGATCCGCACTGCATCCGAGGGCGAGCCCCAGAGCTTACGAATCTCAGGGTCTGCCCAGGCGGCAAATACCCGCGCCGGGCTTGCGGCATAGGTCCACTCCATGGTTGCCGTCCGGTGGACCATGCTCTGATGGCTCATTGGGTATCTCCTTTGCGGTCAAGAACATCTTCGAGCCTGTCGAGACGTGTGCGCCAGGCCGCTTCATAACGCGAGATCCAGCCTTCAAGCTCGGCGAGGCGCAGCGCCTCCAGCCGGCAGGTTCGTACGCGGCCTGTTTTCACCGTGCTGATCAGGCCGGCGTCTTCCAGCACGCGGACGTGCTGGAGAAAGCTTGGCAGGGCCATGTCATAGGGGGCGGCCAACTCGGCCACACTCGCCTCACCTTTCGCGAGCCGCACGATGACGCCGCGCCGCGTTGCATCGGCGAGGGCGTGGAAGCCGCGATCAAGGATGTGTATGTCAGCAGGCGCTTTGTTAGGCATAAACCTAACCAATCAGATCCGGCGACGGCTGTCAAGTTACTTAGTTGATCGCCTTACTTTTCGATCCCGCGCGTCACGGAAAGCTCACTTATCGTCCCGCCGGTTGGCGATGTCCTCCGCCGCATCCTGAACGGCGGAGTCTGTGGCCTGCACGACCTCGTCCGCCGCCTGACCCACTTCTGTCGCGGCCGCGCCGAGCATCCGGTCGACACGCGCACCAGCCGACTGGAAAGAACCGTCAATGATCCGGAAGATCAACATGACGGCCACGAACAGAACCAGTATCGCGGTCAGAATTGCGTGAAAAGCTCTCATCGTGTCTCGCCCCTTTAGCTCACCCTTCATCATTAATGCGCAGCGCGGAGATCAGTTCCCTGTTCCCGCCCCACACGCCCCCTTTCCTGCGCGCGGCAACCCGCCTATGCTGGCTTGAATCCGAGGGGTGTCCGGCATGGGGCCGGGCTGAGAGTTACCCTTTGAACCTGATCCGGGTCATGCCGGCGCGAGGGACGGAAGCCGACCGCTAGATTATCCCGGGTCTTCCGCATTTTCTGGAGACCCACAATGAACACCCCCACCAAGCCGAGCGACTTCACGCCCCGCGCCGTCACCACCGGCCCCCTGCCCGCGAGCCGCAAGGTCTATACCGCGCCCGAAGCAGACCCCAGCCTCGCCGTGCCGCACCGCGAGATCGATCTTCATCCATCCGCGAACGAACCGCCCGTGCGCGTCTATGATACGTCAGGTCCCTATTCCGACGCCTCCGTCGCCATCGATGTGGAGAAGGGCCTGCCGCGCGCGCGCCGCGCCTGGATACTCGAACGCGGCGGCGTGGAGGAATATGAAGGCCGCGACATTCGCCCCGAGGACAACGGGTTCGCCGCCGGCAAGCATCTGACGCGGGAGTTCCCGGTGAAGCACCGGCCGCTCAAGGCCATCGGCTTTGACCCCACAAGCAAGGCGAAGGCGCAGCGGCCCGGCGCCGAGAGCGCTGGAGCAGCCGCGAGCAACCCAAGAAAGCCCACCACGCAATACGAGTTCGCCAAGGCCGGCATCATCACGAAGGAGATGGTCTATGTCGCCGAGCGCGAGAATCTCGGCCGCCGCGCTGCCCTCGACAACGCGCGCGCGCGACTAGACGACGGCAATTCCTTCGGCGCCGAGATCCCCGAACACATCACGCCCGAATTCGTCCGGTCAGAGATTGCCCGCGGCCGCGCCATCATCCCGGCGAACATCAACCATGCCGAGCTTGAACCGCAGATCATCGGCCGCAACTTCCTTGTGAAGATCAACGCCAATATCGGCAATTCAGCTGTCGCTTCCTCCATTGAGGAGGAAGTCGAAAAAATGGTCTGGGCGACGCGCTGGGGCGCCGATAATGTCATGGATCTCTCGACCGGCCGCAACATTCACAACACCCGCGAGTGGATCATCCGCAACAGCCCCGTGCCCATCGGCACCGTGCCGATCTATCAGGCGCTGGAGAAGGTAAACGGAGTCGCCGAGGACCTGACCTGGGAGGTCTACCGCGACACCCTGATCGAACAGGCCGAACAGGGTGTCGACTATTTCACCATCCATGCCGGCGTGCGCCTGGCCTATATACACCTGACCGCGAACCGCGTCTGCGGTATTGTCAGCCGCGGCGGCTCGATCATGGCGAAGTGGATGCTGGCGCACCATAAGGAATCGTTCCTCTACGAACATTTCGAGGAAATCTGCGACATCATGCGCGCCTATGATGTCTCCTTCTCACTCGGAGACGGCCTTCGCCCCGGCGCGATCGCGGACGCAAATGACGCGGCGCAGTTCGCAGAGCTCGAAACCCTCGGTGAGCTAACGAAGATCGCCTGGGCCAAGGGCTGCCAGGTGATGATCGAAGGGCCCGGCCATGTGCCGATGCACAAGATCAAGATCAA
>CAYPDA010000023.1:0-33507 GCA_964409375.1 uncultured Hyphomonas sp. | reverse complement strand
GGACTGAACGCCGCCGGCCGCCGCGACGCCGTTGCTGCCTGCGCCGGGCGCCGGGCCGCTCTCACCGCAGGCGGCGAGCAGGAACGAGGCGGCGGCGGCAAGGGCGGCGGTGCGGAACATGCGGCTGTTAGGCCCAATTCCCGCGCTTGGCGCAAGAGACAGGCTGCCGCATAAAGCTGCCATGGAAGACATCTCCCGCGAGTCGAGACTGGGTTTCGAAGACGCCATCTTCACCCTGGCGCCGGAGGGGCTCGGCTCGGCGCAGTCAGCGCTTGGGCGCACGCGGCTGCGCACGTTCATTGCGTTGCGCTGGCTGGCGGTGGGCGGACAGACAGCGGCGGTGCTGCTGGTGGCGTTCGGGCTGGGCTTCGAACTGCCGCTGGCGATTTGCCTGGGGATCATTGCGGCATCGGCCTGGCTGAACGTGTTTCTCTCCTTCGCGTTTCCGCCGCAGCGGCTGACACGAGGCTGGGAGGCGGTGCTGCAGCTTGGCTTCGACACGGTGCAGCTGGCGGCGCTGATCGCGGCGACGGGGGGGCTGTCGAACCCGTTCCTGCTGCTCATGCTGGCGCCGGTGACCGTGGCGGCGCTCAGCCTCAGCCGCCTCAGAGCGAGCTTCATTGCCGTGTTGGCGCTGGGGCTCGCGGCACTGATGCCGCTGGTGGGCCTGCCGCTGCCGTGGGGACAGGCAGGCGGCACACACCTGCCGATCCTGTTCCAGTGGGGCCAGTTCGCGGCGCTGGCGGTGGGCGTCGTGTTCTTCACCCTGTCAGCGGCGCGGGTCAGCCAGGACGAGGCGCGGCTGGTGCGCGCGCTCGACGCGGCGAGCGTCGTGATGGCGCGGGAGCAGAAGCTCTCAGCGCTCGGCGCGATGTCGGCGATGACGGCGCATGAGCTGGGAACGCCGCTGGCGACGATCCATCTAGTGGCCCACGAACTGGTGCGCGACACAGCTCCTGATGATCCGAGGGCCGAGGATTACCGTCTCATCGCCGAACAGGCCGAGCGCTGCAGGGGTATCCTGTCAGCCATCCGCGATGCGCGGGACGCGACCGATATCGTCCACGCGCGCATCCCACTGGACGCGCTGGTAGAGGAAGCCGCCGCCCCAATGAAGGGGCTGGGCGTGGAAGTCATCGTGCAGGCCTTGCCCGGCGAGGGCGGCAGCGACAAGCCGCCGGTTATCGAGCGCAGCCCGGAAATCCTGCATGCGCTGGGCGCCTTCATCGAGAATGCCGTGAGCTTTGCGGCAACCCGCGTCGAGGCGACGGCGAGCTGGACCACTGACCAGGTGGTCGTGACGATCACCGATGACGGCCCCGGCTTTTCGCCGGAAGTGCTGCCAAAGCTGGGAGAGCCGTATATCTCCGACCGGTCTGAGGCGCGTCTGGGCGGCGGCGACATGGGACTCGGTTTTTTCATCGCCAAGACGCTGATCGAGCGAACGGGCGGGCGGATTGCCAGCCGCAACCGGACGCTGCCGCGCACAGGGGCTGTCGTACAGGCAGTGTGGCCGCTCAGCGCACTGCTGCCGCGAAACTTGGATTAGTTGGGGAATTAGCCCTATATCGCAGGTTAAACCGGCCCTTGGCCGCCAGGAGTAGCGCGTATGGAACGCCCCGCCACAGTAAACCTTCATCCAAGCCTCGAAGGCGTGGAAGACAAGTCCTGCCTCGTCATGGATGATGACGGCCCATTCGTTCAGAGGCTGGCGCGGGCCCTCGCGCAACGCGGCTTCATCGTCTCGGCGGTCTCCAGCGTTTCCGAAGGCAAGGACATCGCCCGGCTAAACCCGCCTGCCTATGCCGTGCTGGACCTGCGGCTGGAAGACGGCACGGGGCTGGAAGTGGTCGAGATGCTGCAGAAGCACCGGCCCGAAGCGCGCGCCGTGATCCTCACCGGCTATGGCGCGATCGCGACAGCCGTGGCGGCTGTGAAGGCCGGCGCGGTCGATTACCTATCCAAGCCCGCCGATGTGGAAGATATCATCCGCTCACTGACGGCGACGAAAGATGAACGCCCTGCCCCGCCTGAAAACCCGATGTCGGCAGACAGGGTGCGCTGGGAACATATCCAGCGGGTGTATGAGCTGTGCAATCACAATGTCTCTGAGACGGCGCGGCGGCTGAACATGCACCGCCGGACCCTTCAGCGGATTTTGGCGAAGCGCGCGCCTCGGTGACGTAAGGCCCTCACCTTCCATCGCTGCGCAATGCCCCCTCGCCCGACTATGTGCCTGAGGCGTGGGAGGTAAGTGCTCCTACTCCTCCGCCTTCGGAACGTTCCTGCCGAAGTTCACCGCGCCGGAATCCTGCCCTGCATCAATGATCGCCTGGCGTATCGAGCGGGCGCGGGTGAATTCGCGCATCAGCATGTCGCCGTCGCCCCAGCGGATGGCGCGTTGGAGGGCAGCGAGATCCTCAGAGAAGCGGCCGAGGCATTCCAGCACCGCCTCCTTGTTGTTGAGAAACACGTCCCGCCACATGACGGGATCTGACGCCGCGATGCGGGTGAAGTCCCGGAAACCGCCCGCGGAGTATTTGACCACATCACCTTCCTCGACCGTTTCCATGTCGAAGGCGGTGGAAACGATGTTGAAGGCGATCAAATGCGGCAGGTGGGAGGTGATGGCAAGCACGCGGTCATGCCGGGCGGCATCCATCGTCTCGACCTTGGCGCCAAGTCGTTGCCAGAAGGCGGTGAGGCGGGCGACGGCGCCGCCATAGCCCTCGCCGCCACCGGCGAGCGGCGTGAGGATATGCCAGGCGCCGCGGAACAGGCTGGCAAAGCCGGCTTCGGGACCGGACTGTTCGGTACCGGCGATCGGGTGGCCGGGAATGACATGGATACCCGGATCGGATGCCGCGGCGAGCGCACCCGCGGCCTGGGCCTTGACCGAGCCGACATCGGTGAGGATCGCGCCCGCGGGCATGTGGGGCACGGCGCCCGCCGCCACCGCACCGATGGCGCCGACGGGGACACAGACAATGACGCAATCGGCGGCTTCGACGGCGGCCTCGAGCGTGGGGGCGATGGTGCCGAGGCCAAGCCCGGCGGCGCGTGTGCGCACGTCAGCGCTGGCGTCATGCAGGATGATCTCGCCCGCCGCGCTGGTTTTCGCCGCGGCGCGGGCGATAGACGAGCCGATCAGGCCCGCGCCGATGATGGCGATGCGCGCGAAAACGGGGTCGGGCATCTGGTCGGGCATGGGCGAGGCGCTCCTTGGGGGTGTGCAAACGGGCGCACTCGTGGGCAATGCGCCGGGCGGCGTCAAGGGGCGGCGCGGGGCTTTGTCACGTCGCGCGAGCGGCGCTGCGGCAGTATTGTCGGAACATGAGACACAAGCCAGCGCCCGTCCTGTCCGGCCTCAAGCTGCGCTGCGGCGCCTGCGGCAAGGGCAAGGTTTTCAGCTCTTACCTCAAGCTCAATGTTGCCTGCCCCGCCTGCGGGCGGGACATGACGGCAGCGGACACGGCGGACGGGCCGGCGTTTTTCGTCGGCTTCGGCGTGCTGGTTCTGACCGCGCCTTTCCTGTTCCTCGTTCCGATGAGCCCGCTTTCGGCGCCTTTCAAGGTGCTGGCGATGATCGGGGTGGCGGCGCTGGTGACGGGACTTTGCGTCCTGCTGCTGCCGATGGCGAAGGCCATCCTGTTGAATCTGCAACTGCATCACGATGCTCAGGAAGCACGCTTCGAGCCGCCTGAGGGAGGTTGAGGCGCGACCGATAACTGTAAATCCGCTCGCCTCAGTCTGGCCAATACGTTAGACAGGGTCTGCCTGCTTAACCGTATGCGAGGGTGGAGATGTCATCGAGAACCCCTAGAAGCACGAAAATCGCGCTGACCGGCGCGGCCGCTGCCAAGATGGAGCGGGAACGTGGTCGCGGCGGGAACGGCGATGGCAGACAGCAACAGGGGTCATTCATGCGTCTAATCTTCGGCATCTTTCCGCTGCTGGTCATACCGGTCATTCTCTACAACCTCATGGCGCTGGTGTTTGGCGGCGGGGCGCCGGCAATCGATGCCTCGGGCCAGATGGCCGCGGCATCGCCGATGGCGAGCCTGCTGAATGAGCGGTTCGTTGGCCTGCCGATGATCTCCGGTGTCGAATGGGAACTGACCAAGGGCGATGCGATCGTCCTCTTGGCGGTCGTCTTCCTGTTCCTGGAAATCCTGAAATCAACCAGCACAGGCACTGCCACGATCGTCAATCACGGCATCTCGCTGCTCTTGTTCATTCTCTGCCTGGTTCAGTTCCTGCTGATGCCGAACTTTGCGACATCGACCTTCTTCATCCTGATGTCGATGACACTGCTGGATGTGCTGGCGGGCGTGATCGTAACGATCGTCTCGGCGCGTCGCGACTTTGGAGTCGCAGGCGACCTTTGAGGACAGGCGGTCTGTTGGCATGCGGATGCCAGCAGACGCCGGTTTTCAGTCCTTCCGGGACAGTTCCATAAGTTGTTTCTGGATAGCTTCCATCTGTTCCTGCATCGCGGCCAGGGCTTCGGCTTGGTATTCCATGATGGGATTGGCGAGGCCGGAAGACGCGCGCGGATCGCTGGCGCCGGAAGCCTTGTGCAAGGTGGGCATGAACAGTTTCATCGCCTGTTCAAACATCGCCATGTTGCGCCGGGCCTGAGCCTCGAACAGGTTCATCGGATTGGCCGCCTTGCGCCATTCCTTCTGGGCTTCGGAAAAGCTGTTCATCGACATTTCCAGGAAAGGCGGCAGGAACGCCTGCGCGCCGCCGCCATAGAAGCCGATGAGCTGGCGCAGGAAGTTCAGTGGCAGGGCGCCCTGCCCCTTGGTCTCCTGTTCGAAGATGATCTGGGTCAGCACCTGACGGGTCAGGTCTTCGCCGGTCTTGGCATCGCGCACCTCGAAATCATGTCCTTCGCGGACCAGTTCGGAAAGATGTTCCAAAGTGACATAGGACGAGGTCGACGTGTCATACAGACGCCGGTTCGCGTATTTCTTGATAATTATCGGCCCGTTCGAGCCGTTATGCTTGGCCATGTCCTCACCTCGCGGGGCTGCCCTTACGGGGGGCAAGCAATTATTGTGCTAGTGCGAAAATCTTTGCACAAAACCTGCACAACACCAATGCGCTATTGAAGTTGCGCCAGCTTGCGGGCAATCCTGTGCCCAAAGAAGGACAAGGGGAGGAGCACAGTCCATGACGAAAACAGCATTGGTGACGGGTGGAACACGCGGGATTGGCCGGGCGATCAGCCTGGCGATGAAGGCGAAGGGGTACGCGGTTGCAGCAAACTATGGCGGCAATGACGCGGCGGCCCAAGCGTTTGCCGACGAGACGGGAATCAAGGTTTTCAAGTTCGACGTCGCCGATTATGCGGCTGTCGGCGAAGGGCTGAAAGCGATCGAGACGAACATTGGCCCGGTCGATATCCTCGTCAACAATGCCGGCATTACGCGCGATGCGCCGTTCCACAAGATGACGCCGGAACATTGGCAGCAGGTGATCGATGTGGACCTGACCTCCGCCTTCAACGTGACCCGCCAGGTGTGGGACGGGATGCGGGAGCGGAGTTTCGGGCGCGTCATCAACATCTCCTCGATCAACGGCCAGAAGGGACAATTCACCCAGGCGAACTATTCCGCCGCCAAGGCCGGCCTCATCGGCTTTACCCGCGCGCTCGCCTATGAAGGCGCCAAGAAGGGCATCACCTCAAACGCCGTTGCGCCCGGCTATATCGACACCGAGATGCTGCAGGCGGTAAAGCCGGAAGTGCTGGAGGGGATCATTGCGACGATCCCCGTCGGCCGGCTCGGCAAAGCCGAGGAGATTGCCTCGATGTGCGTCTATCTCGCCTCGGACGAAGCGGCTTTCATCAATGGGGCGACCATGACGGTGAACGGCGCGCAGTATATCGCGAGCTGAGCGCTGCGTTTCACATCTCGGGCCGCCAACCGGGCGGCGCGAGAGTGAAGCCCGAAAACTCAAACCCTGGCGCCACGAGGCAGGAGACGAGTGTCCAGGCGCCGAGGCTTTCGGCTGCCTGCCAGTAATGTGCCGGCACAATTGCCTGCGGGCGCTGGCGGGCGCGCAGGTCCGGGCCAAGCTGCAGTGAAGTGGCGCCCTTCCCGTCCGGTGCGGAGAGGGTGAGCGCAAGCGGACCTCCCGCATGCCAGAGCCAGGCTTCATCCGCATCGACCCGGTGCCAGGCGGAGATTTCGTCGGCCTGCAGCAGATAATAGATGGCGGTCAGCGCGGAGCGGTCTGTCCCGGCCGCGCGGTAGGTTTCGGCATAGTGGCCACCCTCCGGATGCGGCGCGAGATTCAGCATCCGGATGATTTCGCCCGCGCCAAGATCGCCGGAGATGGCGCGATGCATCAGAACTTGTCCTTCCGGGTACGGATTTCCCCGAAGGTGGCCACGGCGTCGTCCGGATGGCCCATGGCTTTCTGGAGCGCCGGAACATCCGCCCGGAGGAAGGGGTTGGTTTCAAGCTCGCGCGAGAGGAGCGCCGGGACCGTCGCCCGGCCCATCGCGCGCTGCTCCGCCACCCAGGCAACATATTCCCGGAGGGCGGCATTGTCCGGCTCGATGGTGACGGCGAATTTGGCGTTTGAGGCGGTGTACTCATGCGCGCAATAGAGCCGAGTTTCGGGCGGCAGGGCCTTCAGGCGCGTGAGGCTGTTCCACATCATGCCCATCGTGCCTTCAAAGACGCGCCCGCAGCCGAGCGCAAAGACCGAGTCGCCTACAAAAGCGACGTTCTGGCCGGCGAAGTGGAAGGCGACGTGGCCGAGTGTGTGGCCAGGCACGTCGATGACCTCGGCTGCGACCTCCCCCAGCCGGAGCGTGTCGCCGCCGCGCACGGCCTGGTCGAGACCAGGGATCTTCGCCGCCTCTCCTGCCGGGCCGATGATGTGGCAGCCGGTCGCTTCCTTCATCGCGAGATTTCCGCCGGCATGGTCCGGGTGCCAGTGTGTGTTCCAGATGTCGGTGATGTTCCAGCCGCGGGCCGCCGCCTCCTCGAGATAGCGGGCAGCGTCCGGTGTATCGACCGCGAGCGTGCGCCTCGAGACCGGCTCATGCACGAGGAAGCCGTAATTATCGTTCAGGCAGGGAAACTGGTGTATGTCGATCACGATGCTCATCCTTCTACCCCTCGTCCGGCGCCCCGGTTAAGCCATAGCGATGCGACAGGACGCCGTCACCCTCGAACGCTTCTATGGCTCGCTGCTCGGCCAGGCAGCCGCGCGCATCTTGTGCGGCAAACTGACGGATTTGTGGGGGGACTGCCAGGGGCTGTCGATGCTGGGGCTGGGCTATGCCATCCCGGTGCTCGACGCGTTCTCGACTGCCCCCGGACGGATCATCGCAGCTGTACCACATGAGCATGGGCCGGTGCGTTGGGACTATTCGGGCCGGGGCAATGCGGCGGTGGGCGTCGGCGATCCACGCCTGCCCTTTACGGACGGCTTGTTCGACCGGGTGATCGTGCTGCACGGGCTGGAGGAGACCGGCGACCCGAGGGCCTATCTGCGCGAGATCTGGCGGATCACCGCGCCGGAAGGGCGGATCGTGCTGGCGGCCGCCAACCGCGCCGGCGTCTGGTCACGCGCGACGCGCACGCCGTTCGGACATGGCCGGCCCTGGACAAGGGGGCAGCTGACGAGCCTGTTGTCGCTCGGCCTGTTCCAGGTGACGGCCTCATCCAGCGCGCTCTACATGCCGCCCGTGAACGCAAAGCTGGTGACTGCCGCCGCAGATGGCTGGGAAGCACTCGGGCGGCTGATTGCGCCCGGCTTTGGCGGCGTCGTACTGGTCGAGGCGGTCAAGCGGCTATACGCTCCGCCAAATGGTGGGGCGGGAGCACCGGTGACTGAACGCGTACGCATCGCCCGCCCGGCCAGGGCAGCAACACGCGAAGAACATTGACGAATTTGTCATGTAGGGTAGCTTCGCGTTTGCAGCATACGCCATTCGACCGGGAAAAAGCCATGAAACTGATCATCGCCGTATTCAAGCCAAGCCGCCTGGACGCGGTGATCGAGGCTATCTCGGATGCCGGGGCGACCGGCCTGACCGTCACCGAGGTACGCGGCTATGGCCGCCAGCAGGGCAAGACGGAAGTCTATCGCGGCGCGGAATATGAGGTGCGCCTGCTGCCGAAGGTGAAGGTGGAGCTCGCCTGCGCCGACGACGATGTGGAACGTTTCGTCGAGGCTATCACGCAGGCGGCGAATACCGGGACCATCGGGGACGGCAAGATCTTCGTGCACGATATCGACTCGATCCTGCGGATCCGCACCGGTGAGCGCGACGAGCAGGCGATCTCGGGCTGACGCCCGCCTCACCTTTCATACCCCTTATTCGATGATCTCGAAGCCTTTAGGTATTTCCCAGATCTCGTCCGAAGCGACGACCACCGGCTGTTCCAGCTGTTCACCCGGACCGTTCTGGCGGCGCTCATAGGCGGAAACGAGCGACAAATAGGGCGGGACATGCACCCAGCCATGGGCGGCGCTGTTCTGGACGATTTCGAAATGCAGGTGGATAGTCGTCGGTGTGCCGCCAAAATCATTCGAGACATAGCCGAGAAGATCGCCGGCCTGCACGAACTGGCCGGCCGTGACGGCGAGGCGGTTCATGTTGAGATGCATGTAATTGTAGATTGCGCCGTCGCCGCGCAGTTTGACCGTATACGTGCCGATTGACGTGACGATGCCGTCCTCGACAGCCACCACTTCATGGATGCCGCGCTCTGAAAGCGACTGGCGGCGCAGCGCGTTGCAGTCTGCTGCCGTGCCGACGCGGATGTCCTGGCCCTGATGGATCCGGTTGACCGGGCAGAAGGGCGTGCCGCGGTTGGCGGAGCGGGTTTCGCAGAAATTGTCCCGCCACGGATAATCATAATTGCGCGGGTCGCACTGGTCGCCGCCGGCGACGCCGCCGCCGAAGGTGAAGACCTGGGACTGGAGATAGGCCGGCGCGGACTTTATCGGGAACAGAATGTCCGGGGCATGGACAATCTGGTCCGGGAAGCCGCCGCCGGTGCCGGGCAGCAGCGCGCCGGGGGCAAAGTAGCTGAAGACGGGTTCCGGCGGCGGGGGGGGCGGCTCCGGCTGAGGCTGAGGCTGTGGTTCGGGCTCCGGGGGTGGCGGCTCGCCCGGATCATCCGGCGCCGGATCAACCGGGATGAACGGGGGCGGCTCCGGGTCCGTGGGCGGATCGGTATCGACGGGGTCCAGATCCGCTGGGTCGGGGTCGTCGATCGGCGGCAGGGCCCAGGGGTCGTCTTCCGGATCGGGCGGCGGGGGGCCAGGTGCACCGGGCGGGATCACCGGACCTGGCTCCGGCGTGTGAGGCGGAGGCCCGCCATCGCCTGGAAAGCGGACCACATCGCAGGCGGTGAGGCCGAACATCAGAAGCGATAGTCCGGCAACGGAAAGTCGTGATCGCATTAGCGTGTCCCCGAAATCACGAGATCTTGAGCAAAGCTGACGGCGTCCTCCTCTGTGATGCAGGCAGGCAGGCCGTTGGTGAGTTCCTTGCACTCGAATTCAACCAGATAGTCGGCGCCGTAGCGCGAGAAGGCAACCTGGGCGCCGGTGGTGGTCGGCTGGTAGTTGAAGCTCTCGCCCCGCGGCTGGACGGTTTCGCCCGGCGGCGTGATCACCCGGTTGCTGCCATTGACGATGGCGTCCCAGTCATCGCCGGGGAGGAAGGCATAATAGCCGTCCCGTGTCGGCTGAAGACGCATGCCGCCCTCCCCGCTCTGGGCTGCAACCGGCGAGGATGGCAGGAAGACGGGTACAGGCGGCGCGCCCGCGCCAGAGGCGATCTGAAAGGCACCCTCTTCGCGCGAATCAAGCGGGCGCGAGGCGAGATCGCGGCGGGCCGCGTCCCAGTCGATGTCGGCGGACGAGGTTGTGGATTCGGGGCGGACGGGCAGGTCCGGCTCCGCCGGGGCTGTGTCGGGGGTCTGGCCTGGTTCAACCGGGGGCATGTCCAGATCAGCCAGTGACGGCGGCTGGTTTTCGCCGTTCCCCCGCATCGGGAGCTGGTCGCATGCGGTGAGTAGAGCGCCGCCGGACACGAACATGGAGACAAGGAGCGTGCGCGAAAGCTTCATGGCGTTTCCTCTTGGCCCGGATGGGCGACATAGTCAGGGTCGGCATACGACACGCCGTCAATGGCGAGAAGCCGCTCCTGCACCGCGCGAACGGCGGCCGGGGTGGCCGAGGGCATGCGATAGAGCAGGCGGATCTCACCGGAATAGCTGGCGCTGGAGAGTTCAAACTCCGCCAGTTCCGGGATGCGGGCCACCAGCTCCGACCATGCGGTCTGGGCGGCGGCCGGATCGCGGCGGAAGTTTCTTGTGATGACATCGACTTCCGGCGCGCCGCGCAGGCGTACGATGAAGACGACTTCCGACGTGCCGGCACGCGCGGGCATGACACCGCCGCTGGCTTGCTGGGTTGTCACGAGCGGTGAAGAGGGGCGCTCTTCGCGTTCCGGCGTCAAGGGCGCGGGTTCCGGGTCGATGACGGGTTGGTCCTCGGGCGCCGGGCCATTGTCCCAGACGGGCGCAGCGCCGGAGGCAGGTGACCCGTTTGGCGTCACCAGCGCGGGATCGTCCGTGAAAGGACGCACCATAGCCAGACCGGTGGTCACCGGATCGGAGTCGGGCGCAGGATCGCCGCCGCCGATGCCCGCCGCGAGCAGGGCTGCCGAACCCGCAATCAGGCCGACACCCGCAATGCCCCAGGGGCCGCGCACGTCAAAAGGCAGGTTTGACCAATCCATCCTCAGCGACCACCGCCCTGCACCGTCGAGACCGGGACATTGGCAAGGTTCAGCAGGCCGCTACCGCAAGGGCGCAGGCACATTTCCGGATCGTCCGGCAGCGGTGTGGCGCCCGGATAGAGGTTACAGGGGCTGGCACATTGCAGCGTGCTGCGCGGGTCCAGCGCCTCAACGAGGGTGCTGACCAGCGTGCTGGAACTCGCTTCAAAATCACGCGCCTTCAGAAGGGCGAGGGCGGCAGAGACATGCGGCGCGGCCATGCTGGTGCCCTGTTCATAGGCGTAATAGCATTGCTCAACGCCCTCCCCGGTGACCGGGTCATAGCAGTTGGAGGCAGCCTTGGTCGACAGGACGCCGTCGGGCTTGCCGTCGCCATTGTCATCGCGGGTGAGGTCGCCGCCGGGGGCGAGAATGTTCACTTCCGGGCCGAAATTCGAATAGGGCGTGATGTGGCCGCGCGCATCAGCGGCGGCGACGGTGACGACATTCTGGCAGCCGGCCGGAGCGTAGAGGCTGGTCGGCATACGGGCATTGCCAGCTGCGGCGACAACGATCACGCCCTGTTCGGCCGCCGAATCGATGGCATCCTGGAGCGAGGCCGGACAGGCGCCGAGCAGGCCGATGGACAGGTTGATGATGTTGGCCGGGTGTTCGTTCCAGATTTCGCGGCCATCGGGATGTTCGGCCGGGATCAGTCCAGCGGCCCAGCGGATCGCGTCGTTGATGTCGGACAGACGCCCGCCGCATTTTCCGAGGGCGCGGACCGGGACAATACGGACATTCCAGGCGCCGCCCGCGACGCCGGCGCCGTTGTTGGTGGCGGCTGCGCCAATCGTGCCGGCGACATGCGTGCCGTGGAAACTGTCGGCGGCGCCCGGGCGTGTGGGATCGCACATATCGCCGGGATCGGTCGGGTCGGGATCGCGCCCATCCCCGTCATTGCCCATGCGCGGATCGGAGACCATGTCCCAGCCCGGCATGATATTGGGCGAGCCGGCGATGTCCGGATGGTCCATCTGCAGGCCGGTATCGACGACTGCAACCACGACATCCTTTGAGCCGGCCATGCCCTCGCGCTGCCAGAAGCTTTCGAAACCGGCGCCGCCGGGCGAGCGCCCATCTGTCGTGCCCCGGTCGCGGAAATGCCATTGCAGGCCCCAGAGCGGGTCATTCGGCAGGAAGCTTGCCGGTTGCGGCGTCTGCGCCGGGGGCCCGCTGACGCCGGGTGTGCCGGCGGGCGCTTCGGGCGGGCGGCGGGCAAACTGGTTCTGGAAGATGTAGTCGCGCTCGACATATTCGAACTGGCCGGATGCGCGCAGGTCCCGAACCATGCAGGCGGTGGCGAGCGCCATGTCAGCGCGGATTGCCTGCATGTCGCCATTCTCCGGACAGGTCACTTCGTCAGACCGGGCGAGGAACTCCGCGGCGGCGACGCGCCCCCGGAACTGGGTCGGGCTGGCGCCGTCCGAACCGATCTGAATGACCATCTGGCCCTGGCGCGACAAGGTGATCTCGCCGCCCATGCCATAGCGCGCCATGGTGTCGATCATGACCTCGTTGGCATCGAGCTGTTTCTGAACAGCCTGACGCGTGACGGGCGCGCGGCGGACGAGCTTGCGGACTTCTTCCTGCTCGGCCGGCGCGAGCGCGCGGATATCGGAGTCCTGAACACTGCGTCGCTGCATCATCTGGGCCGGCGGGGTTATGGCAACGCGCTCGAGGTCCCGGCTTGCGCGGGCGATCTCCTCGCGGGTCTCCGCCATGTCACGCGGATCGATCCGGATGCGGCGCAGGGTCTGCGGGGTGGCGTCCCCGGCCTGGCGCAGAGCAGGGGCGATTTCCCGGATGGTCTGCTGGCCTGCCGGATCAGATGGCTCCGCCGGTTCCATGACGGGCGCTTCTCCCATATCGAAATATGCCATCTCTTCATCGGCGTAGGCCTCGGCTTCCAGTGTCACGAGGGCAGAGGGCGGCGGCACGTCAAAGGGCTTGGCGATAATCGAGCCGACAGCGAAAAGCGCCCGCTCCTCATCGTCGATGTCGAACTCTGCCATGACCGTGCCGGCGAGGGCGCGGTCGCGCACATCCGCGCGGGCGAGATTTCGGGCGAGCGGGTCGATCACGGTCTCGCCGCTGATCTGCTCGACCGCCGCATCGGCGACCTCGCGTGCCCGGTCGAGGCGTGTATCGAGCTCATCACAGGCGGTGAGAATGGCGCCTCCCGCGAGCAGAGTTGCGAGAGCGGTGCGAGCGGAGCGCGCGGTGAACAGTCTCAACATACCGGATATCCCCATGCGGTTGCCAATGAACGCCCCGAGATCGTAGGTTAACGCTGTGTTGAGATTATGACGAGGGGGGCTGGCTGTCCAATGCGTATATTGATCCGGCCCAGATGCTGCCTTTACGGGTGCAGCGGCAGGCGTTCTTCAGGCTGGCTGGAGCTCCGGGCGCGCGCGAAAGGCGCTGCTGTCGACGTAGATGACGATCACCGTCAGAAGATAGATGACCGCGACCGAGAGTGGCAGCAGGGTGAACCGGGCGTCCGGCAGGGCGATCCAGATCGCGGTGACGGTCGCGGCGCGCGCCAGCATGTGGCCTATGAAGGGCGCCGGGCGGCCATAAGACCAGCCAAAGACCGGCCAGTGGGTCGACATGCCGATGGCGAGAATGAGCGGCACGAGGTCGTTCTGGGTCCACATTGCCGCCGCCGCGAAGGGCCAGAACATCAGCATCCCGGCCATTGCCATGTAGGTGACCCCCTGATCAGGCAGTTTCTCTTTAAGAAAGGCGTTGCGGAAGACGGCCGCAAACAGAATGGCGAGCGGGAAGATGATGCCGGACAGGGCCGCGGCCATCCAGGACCAGTCTTCAGGGGTCACGACACGGCCTAGCACGGTGAGGATCGCCCAGTAAGCTGCGCCCGCCAGCGGCACGGGCCATCCGCCGCGCACGCGGGCATAGCTTTCAAGCCGCATATGTTTCAGCTGGGCGTTGAGTTCCTCGACCGTCATGTTGGCCTCCTTGCCTGAGATAACTTTGAATAGCAAAGTTATTTGACGTCATCAAGTCGCTTTCGAGATTTCAGATTGACCGGCTGGCGAGGTCCGGCCCTTCCCCACGACCTCGAATGCGCGCAAAGAGAAGCGGGACGGGATGGGCAGCTCATGAATATCAGCGCAACGGTCAACGGCATGACGGCGAGCATTCAGACCCGCGATCTGCGGATCGAGGGACGCGACTTCGGCGGCGCCGACCTGCGCGGGCAGGATTTCTCCGGCGTGCATTTCCGCAATTGCGAACTCAAGAGCGCGCGGCTCGACTGGGCGAACTTCGCCGGCGCCAATCTCAATCATGCCCGTCTGCTGCATGCGTCAATGGCACATGCCCATCTGAGGGCTGTGTCCCTCAAGGGTGCCAACCTTCGCTCAGCCCGGCTGGTCATGGCCAATCTGGCCGGGGCCGACATGACCGGATGCAGCCTGATAGGGGCGGATATGTCCGGCGCCAATCTGTGCGGGGCTCTCTGCCTGTGGGGCGAGCGGGACAAGGCTGTGTTCACCGGCGCGGTTTATGATGCCGAGACCCTGCTGCCGCCCGGCTTCCATCCGGACGGCGAAGGCATGGTCCGCTTTGATGCGGCCCGGGCTTGAACGTCCTTGCCAGCTTGACCTGAAGCGCTGGCGCCCCCATCCCTTCCGGCTTCATGAGCACTCTCAAGGCCATTCTCGGCCCCACCAATACCGGCAAGACCCACTATGCCATCGAGCGCATGCTCGGGCATGGCACCGGCATTATCGGCCTGCCTCTGCGTCTCCTGGCGCGCGAGGTCTATGACCGCGTCGTCGCGGCCAAGGGCTATGCCCATGCGGCGCTGATCACCGGCGAAGAGCGGATCATTCCGCCGACGGCGCGCTATTTCGTCTGCACTGTGGAATCGATGCCGGCGGACATCCGGGCCGACTTCGTGGCGATCGACGAGATCCAGCTGGCCGAGGACGACGACCGCGGTCATGTTTTTACTGAGCGGATCCTGAACCTGCGCGGCAATCACGAGACGCTCCTGCTGGGCGCAGACACGATGCGCGGTGTGCTGAAGGCCCTGAAGCTGGGCGCCGAGACCGAGCCACGTGAGCGGTTTTCGGCGCTGCGCTATGCCGGCCATGCCAAGATCACCAAGCTGCCGAAAAGAACAGCCATTGTCGGTTTCTCGGCCGAGGAAGTGTATGCGATTGCCGAACTGCTCCGCCGGCAGAAGGGCGGCGCGGCAGTGGTGATGGGCGCACTGAGCCCCCGCACCCGGAACGCGCAGGTCGCGCTCTACCAGTCCGGCGAAGTCGATTACATCGTCGCAACCGACGCCATCGGCATGGGGCTGAACCTCGATGTCGACCGGGTGGTGTTTGCCTCGCGCACGAAATTCGACGGGCGCCGCCACAGGCCGCTGACACTGGCCGAATGCGGGCAGATCGCTGGGCGCGCAGGCCGGTTCCGCACCGATGGCGAGTTTGGCGAGACGGGCAACTGCCCGCCTTTCGCAGACGAAGAATGGAAAGCCATCGAGGCGCACCGGTTTGATCCGGTCGACAGTGTGCAGTGGCGCTCCTGCGATCTCGATTTCTCCAGCCTGCGCAATCTGATCCGCAGCCTCGAACGGCCCTCCGGCAATCCGGTGCTGATCCACAATCCGAACGCGCTCGACGAATGGATGCTGCGCCGGATGAGCGAAGATGGCGCCATCGGCCCGGACGTGAAGGGCGAGCGCAAGGTGCGGCGGCTATGGGACCTCGCCCGCCTGCCGGACTTTCGCAAGGCCGGGCCGGAAGGTCATGGGCGGCTTGTGCTCGGCCTCGCCGAGACGCTCGCGGACCCCGACGGGCGCCTGTCGGACGCCGGTTTCGAGCACCGGCTGGACGACCTCAGCGAGCCGCGCGGGGACATCAGCCAGATCCAGCAGCGGCTGGCGGCGATCCGCACCTGGACCTATGCCGCGCACCGCCCCGACTGGCTGGAAAACCCGGCCTATTGGCAGGCGCGGACACGAGAGATTGAAGACTCCCTCTCAGACGCGCTACACCTTGCGCTGACAGCCCGTTTTGTCGACCGGCGCACCACTGCGCTGCTCGCCAGTCTCAGAAAGGAAGACGCGCTCGTGACCGACCTGACGCCGGATGGCGATGTGACCGTAGAGGGCCATCTTGTCGGCCGCCTGAGGGGCCTCGCCTTCGAGCCGGTTCTGGATGCGCGCACCCTGGAGGGTAAGGCCGTGCGCGGCGCAGCGCTCGCCGCAATCCGCCCGATGCTGAGCCAGCGGCTGGGAGAGATTACCGCCGCAGTTGCTGAGGCGTTCACGCTGACCGGCGCCGCTGAGATCGAGTTCCGTGACGAGCCGGTAGCCCGGCTGTTGCGCGGTGCGGCCTGGATCAGCCCGCGGCTCGAGCTTATCGGTGCATTGGAAGTGGAACCTGCCGAACGCCAGCCCGCGCTGCAGCGGGTCGAAGCCTGGCTCAAAGGCGAGATCGCCCGCATCCTGCCGACGCATGCGAAGCTGGCGAGTGGGGAGACGGGCGCCGGGCTGGAGGGCCTGGCGCGCGGGCTGGCGTTCCGGATTCTGGAAACCGGCGCAGCGGTGGACCTGCGCAATGATGATCCGCCGCCGCGCCTGACGCAGGAACAACGCGACGCGCTCAAGGCGGCGGGCCTGAGGGCTGGCCGCGTGGCCGTGCACGCACCGGACGCGCAGAAACCAGCTGCGCAGCGCACGATCGCCATCCTGAAGGCGGTGGCGGGCGGCGTCGACTATCCGCTCGCGCCCGAAGGGGCGGGCTCGTTCCCGCTCGACGGCACCTGGCCGGAGGAGGCGCTGGCGGCGAATGGCTATCTGCGTTTCGGACGCCGGGCCGTGCGCGCCGACCTCGCCGAACGCCTCGGCTGGGAGATTTCCAAGCGCCGCAAGGACGCCGGCAAGAACGCGTTTGGCATTCCGATTGATCTCGCCTCGATGGTGTCCTGCCCGGCCGATGACTGGCCGGCCGTGCTCAAAGGTTTTGGCCTCGCGCCGGCCGAGAAGGACAAGGAAACCGAGGCCGTCACACTCTGGCGCTACGCCGCACGCGCACGGCCGGACGATGGGCCGTCCGCTCGACCGCCCCGCGTCGACCGGCCGAAAAATGAGCGGCCACAGGGCGAGCGCGCACCTGGCGAACAGCAAGGCCGTTCGCCCCCGGAACGGCCCGCTGGCAGAGGCCCGCGCAGCGAGGGCCGAGGCGGCCAGCACGGCGATAGACGGGGCGGTGAAAGACGAGGCGGCGATCGCCCGCCCGATAACCGCCCAGATAACCGACACGGCAATCGGTCTGCCCCGCCATCGCGCCGCGCTGCAGACCCGGACAGCCCGTTTGCGGCGCTCGCGGCACTCTTGCCGCCACCCAAGCCGCCGCGACCCCCAAAGCCGAAAAAGCCCAGAAACGACAAGCCTGCCGCCGAACCTGCGTCCACGGGGTTCGTCTACAAGCCGTTCGAATGAACCAGGACGCCACGCTGCGCCTTGATGTCTGGCTTTGGCGCGCCCGTTTCTTCAAATCCCGCGCCTTGTCGACCGCCTATGTGCGCGGACATGGCGTGCGCCTCTGGCATCTCGGCCAGATGCGGCGCACGGACAAACCCGGGGCCCTGGTCGCGGCGGGCGATGTGGTGACTTTCAGCAAGGCCGGGCGTATCTATTCGGTTAAAGTGCTGGATCTCGGCGAGCGCCGCGGGCCGGCAGATGAAGCCCGAACCCTCTATCGCACCGCGGAGGCCGAGACATGATGGACCGAATTAGGCGCATGTTCGCCGGCAAGACCCCGGCTGAACTGCCGATGCCCGCTGAAACTGCCATCGCTGCCCTGCTGGTTGAAGCTGCGCTGGTAGACGGGGTGTATGTGAACATTGAGAGTGACATGATCGCCGAGATCCTGCTCGAAGTGTTCCATTTCGATGCCGCAAAAGCCGACGCCGTGCTGGCTGAAGCCGAAACGCTGGCCGAAGAAGCGGTTGGAAGCCATCAGTTCACGCGCCACGCCAAGGGATTGCCCCTGACAGAGCGCGTCAAGGTGATCGAAGCCATTTACCGCGTGATCTTTGCCGATGGAGAACACAGCGACCTGGAGGACACCTATGCCCGGCATGTGGCCGGGTTGCTGCATGTGGATGACGTGCTGCGCGCGCAGGCCCGCAAAAGCGCCGAAGTCCGCTCATCCGGCGCGGTTTGAGCCATTCTCTCAGCGCGGTTAAGCGCGCCGCATTGACAGGGCGCGCCGGCCTTGCCAATTGGCAGGTTTGCGTCAGCCCTACGAGACCCGAGCCCACATGACCTATATCGTTGTCGATGCCTGTATCCGCTGCAAATACATGGATTGTGTCGAGGTCTGCCCGGTCGACTGTTTCTATGAGGGCGAGAACATGCTCGTCATTCATCCGGACGAATGCATCGATTGCGGGGTCTGCGAGCCGGAATGCCCGGTCGAGGCGATCAAGCCCGATACGGAGGACGATCCGGACGGCAAATGGCTGAAGCTGAACTCGGATTATGCCAAGGTCTGGCCCAACATAACGCGGATGCGGGAGCCGCCGGCTGACCGCGAAGAGTTCGCTCAGCAGACCGGAAAACTGGAGAAATATTTCAGCGCGGCGCCCGGCACGGGAGACTGACCGGCCATCTTCAAGACAGGGTTGGATCCGCCGGGTTGCGCCGAAGACGCGTCAGAGCCGGGCTGTGCAGACCGCTTGATGGCTAAGCGGATATGAACGAATTCGTCGGCCGCGTGGCGGCAGGCGGGCGGGCCTGCCTGTTCCAGACTGTTGTAATTCCTGCAAGATTGTGCTAGTTGCAGAACTTGAGCAATAATTGATGAAGAGCGGGAAATCCTAACTCAGAGCCTTTTCGGGAACTGAGGCCAGGAGAACGCGAGTCACATATAGTGCGTAAAAAAAGGGTCATATCAGACATGGCGAAAAAGGCAGAAGCTCGGACTCATTCGTTCGAGGTCGATCAAAGTGTGGTCTATCCTGCGCATGGTGTGGGCCGGATCACGGGCATCGAAACACAGACAGTCGCTGGCATGCAGTTGGAAGTCTATGTCGTCGCCTTCGACCAGGACAAGATGATCTTGCGCGTGCCCACCAACCGCGCCGAAGCCTCCGGTATGCGCGCCCTCGCCGGGTCGAAGCTGGTCGAGGACGCGCTGAAGACGCTCGGCGGCAAGGCCCGCATCAAACGCACCATGTGGTCGCGCCGCGCCCAGGAATATGAGGCGAAGATCAATTCCGGCGACCTGATCTCGATTGCCGAGGTCGTGCGCGACCTGCACCGGGGCGACGACCAACCCGAACAGTCCTATTCCGAGCGCCAGCTTTACGAGAGCGCTCTGGACCGGATGGCCCGCGAACTCGCCGCTGTCGAGAACATCGACAAGGGCAAGGCGATGGAAATGCTCGCCAAATCGCTCGCCAAGAAGAAAGTTGCCGCCTGAATTCAGGCCAGCTTCGGCATTTTATCCGAGAAACCCCGCAGCCGACTGCGGGGTTTTTTGCTTATTGGCCTTCTGTTTGGGATTTGACTCGGGGCTGACTTTCCGGCAAACAAGAACATACCATGAACTCGGGGGCGATCAGATGGCGATCACAGGCGGTTGTCAGTGCGGCGGGGTCCGGTATGAACTTGCCGATGCGCCGGACCGGGTCTCGATCTGCCATTGCCGCGATTGCCAGAAGAGCGCCGGAGCGCCCATGGTGGTCTGGGCGATGATGCCCGCAGGCCGGTTCCGCCTGACAACAGGCGCGCCAAACGTCTTCAACTCATCCGGCGACTCCTACCGCTATTTCTGCGGCGCCTGCGGCACGGGGATCTACTATATCAACGAGACACTCCTGCCGGGCCTGATTGATGTACAGGCCGCGACTCTGGACGAGGCCGACGCGTTCCCTCCCGGCGCACAGGTGCAGACGGCGGAGCAGGCCCTCTGGATCTCGGAGCTTCACGCGATAGAGGCATTTGCGCGCTATCCTGGCCCGGCCTGACCAGAATGATTCTTCGCGTTTCCTCCCGAAAAGCTCCCCCATTCGGAGAGAGGCTAACGCTTCCTCGACGCATGTTAACGAAGCCATGCTTTGGCGAAGACGATCTTAACCATGTTCCAACGCTCTCAGGGCAGGCTTGAGCCGCTGCCGGAATATTCGGTGCGTGATGGCTTTCTGGACTGTGCACGGGAAAACCCGGCCGGCCGGTTTTTGGAGTTAAGGACAAGAGACGATGGCATATTCAGATACACCTGTGGAACCCGCGAGCCTGCTCGGCGCGCACTCCCACCCCGACGATCTCTACCGGGCCGGACTTGCCTATGCGACCGGCACGGGCACGGAGATCAACCTCGTCGAGGCGCACAAATGGTTCAACCTGGCGGCCGTGCGCGGCCATGAGGATGCCCGCGCGCAGCGCCAAGAGATGGCGGAGCTGCTGTCCACGGACGAAGTGAAGATTGCGCTGCAGTCTGCCCGTGACTGGATGAAACTGGCGCACTGACGTCCCTTTTCCGGGGGACGCGCCATCCGCACGGGTTCAGTGGGGCTTCAGAAGCCGCAACAGGTCGTCGACGAGGTCTTCGGGATCGGCGGCGCCCTTGCCGGAGGCTGCCAGCTGGCCACTGAGTGCCAGGTCGCAGGCGCCTTGGACAAGTGCCGGCCGGGCAGGAACGGGCGCGCGCTTCATTGTCGCCAACGGCAGTTGAAAGATAAGGCGCAAGCCTGCGCCTCACCGGCAGGCGCGGACACTTTCCAGAAACGGCGCAGCGTCGGCCCGGAAGCCCGGCTGGCGTGTAGCATCATTGTGGCCAGCTGCCGGGTATTCGAGATAGGTCACGTCCGCGCCGGCCGCCTCAAGCCGGCGCGCCAGTGATCGGTGCAGGCGAACAGGCAGAACATTGTCCTTGTCCGCGCCGACCACCAGGACCGGACACGGGAAATCCTAGAGGGCGTCCGGCGTATTGAAGCCAACCAGGCTGTCGGCAATCTGGATACGGATGAAAGGCAGATACCAGGGTCGTATGGCAGCCGCGACCTCTTCTGCATCCACCGCGGAGGTCTCCAGAACAATTCCGCTGATCCGATCTGAAGCCTCCACTATCTGGGAACAGACGAACGCGCCCAAGGAGTGTCCCCACAGAAGGATGGCCCGCCCGTGAGCCACGCTCTCGGAATGCCGCATGAGCGCGCTTCGGATGGCCATCAGATTGTCCGCCGTCGGTGTACCGCTGGAATCGCCATAGCCGGGATAATCGAAGAGCAGGACATCGCCGTGGTCCAGAAGGTTCGCGGCATACGCTGCGCCGCCATGGATCCGGTCGGTCGCATTTCCCATGCAGAGCAGGATCAGAGGCGCGTCTGGGTCCTGCGCCGGACGGTGGATATGCGTGACCGCGATCGACAGCGCACCGGCTGAAACCCTGTCATGACGAATCGCTGCGTCCAGCGCCGCCTCGTTGCGGATGGCCTGTCCATCGCCGTTGCCCGGCCGGGCTTCCACCCGCGGCGGCAGGAACACCGCCCCCTCGTCGAGCGGCAGGTTGCATCCGGCCATGAGGCAGGCGAGAAGCGCAGCGGCGGGCCGCCTAGCCCACAAGGCGCTCGCGCCCCCGCCAATAGGGCTCGCGCAGATCCTTGCGCAGAATCTTGCCGGACGGATTACGCGGCAGGGCGTCAATGAAGTCGACCGACTTCGGCGCTTTGTAGGCAGCGATGCGATCCTTCGACCAGGTGATGATGCTCTCCGGGGACGGATCTTCGCCGGGTTTCTTCACCACGATGGCCTTGACGGCCTCGCCCCATTTGTCGTCCGGCACGCCGATAACAGCGACATCCGCCACGCCCGGCGCACCGAAGATCGCATTCTCGACTTCCGCCGGATAGACGTTCTCGCCGCCGGAGACGATCATGTCCTTCACCCTGTCGTGGATGTAGAGGAATCCGTCCTCGTCGAAATAGCCGGCGTCCCCGGTGTGGAAAAAGCCGTTCCGGACCGTCTCTTCGGTGGCGTCCGGACGGTTCCAGTAGCCTTTCATGACGAAGCCCGCCTTGATCACGATCTCGCCGACCTCGCCCGTGGCAACCGGCTTGCCCTCGCCGTCCACACAGCGGACCACGGCGCCAGGCCAGGGCACGCCGCAGGAGCGTAGCTTGCCCCAGGCGGGGTCATGCGCTTCGGGCGGCAGGAACGTGCCAGCGCCGACGGTTTCGGTAAGGCCGTAAAGCTGGGTAAAGCGAGCGCCCATGATCTCCACCGCCGTGCGCAGCAGCGCTTCGGAGATCGGCGAGGCGCCATAGAAGACCTGCTTGAGCGTGGAGAAATCCACCTCGCGAATACTCGGCTGCTGCGTCAGCATCAGAATCACCGCTGGCACCCAGAAGGCATGAACGATTTTCTGTTCGGGGATCAGCTTCAGGATAAGCTGAGGGTCGATCTCGCGCAGGATGACCGTGCGGGCGCCCTGAGCGGTCGCCAGGATTCCGACATTGACCCCGGCAACATGGAACAGCGGCATCGCATTCATGACACCCTCGCCGACGCCGTAGCTCGACCATTCCAATAGGCTCGCCTGGGTGAAGAAGGCTTTGTAATTGTCGTTCGTCAGCTGCACACCCTTGGGCAGTCCGGTGGTGCCGGAGGTGTAGAGCTGGATGACATCGTCATCGGCGCGCAGATCGAGGGCTGGCGATGTGTTCGGCTTGGCGTCGCGCCAGGAGGGATAGAAATCCCAGTCTTCCCGGTCGCCGTCCAGGGTGATGATCCGGACAAGGTCCGGCAGATCGGCCTTGATCTGATCGATCATGGCGTAGAATTCCTTGCCTACGAACAGAACCTTGGCCTTGGCATCGGCGAGGATGAACTTCACCTCCGGCGGGGCGAGGCGGGTGTTGACGCCGTTCATGACTGCCCGCGCCTTGGCGCTGCCGAACATCATCTCGTAATAGACATCGGTGTTCTTCGCGAGATAGCCGATCCGGTCTCCCGGCCGGACACCCAGAGCCAGCAGCCCATTTGCAACCCGGTTGGAGCGCGCCTCGAGCTCGGCGAAGCTCGTGGTGCGTCCCTCGAACCAGAAGGCGGTCTCTTCCGGACGGATGGTCGCCTGGACGCGCGGAATATCCGCCAGAAAGGGCATCGCCTCGACATCGATCATGATTTTCCTCCGCCGGTTTCTCGTTTGACGGCCACATTACGGCTTTCCGCGCACTTGTCAGCCCGCTCTGTGAGGATGCTGGCCCGAGGCGCGAGACCTTGCAGCCGCGCGGCATTTGCGGCAGTTGAAGGCGATGGACAGCCTCACCTCCCCGCCCCGCACAGACCTTGCAGACACAATGATGGATATGGGCAAGCGCGCCCGCGCCGCGTCTCGCGCCATGGGCCGGCTGACCCCGGACGACCGGACGCGCGGCTTGATGGCGATCGCCCGCGCTCTGCGCGCCGCGGCGCCGGAGATCCTTGCAGCGAATGTGAAGGACATGGACGCTGCGCGCGAGAAGGGCCTTGCCGCCTCGATGCTGGACCGTCTGGCACTGGACGCGAAACGCGTCGAGGGCATCGCAGCCGGCGTCGAGGCTATCGCCGCCCTGCCCGATCCGATCGGACGGGAGCTTGCCCGCTGGAGCCGGCCCAACGGGCTCGACATCGCGCGCATCGCGGTGCCGCTGGGTGTTATCGGCATTATCTATGAGAGCCGGCCGAATGTGACGGCCGATGCCGGGGCGCTGTGCCTGCGCTCCGGCAATGCGGCGATCCTGCGCGGGGGCTCCGAAAGTCTGCATTCTTCCAAAGCGCTGGCGGCCGCGATGCGCAGGGCGCTGAAGTCGGAAGGCCTGCCGGAAGACGCCGTGCAACTCGTCGCCACGACCGACCGGGCCGCCGTGGGCCTTATGCTGGGCGGGATCGGCGGCGCGCTGGATGTCATCGTACCGCGGGGCGGCCGCAGCCTGGTCGAGCGCGTGCAGGCCGAAGCAAGGGTGCCCGTGATCGGCCACCTTGAAGGATTGTGCCACACCTATGTGGATGGCGGCGCTGACCCGGAGAAGGCCGTTGCCATCACGGTCAATGCGAAGATGCGACGAACAGGGATCTGCGGGGCGACAGAGACCTTGCTGATAGATGACGCGGTCGCTGCAAGTCTGCTGCCGAAGATTGCCGAAGCCCTTGAAGCGAAGGGCTGCGAACTGCGCGGGGATGCGCGCGCGCGCGCGGTCTTGCCGCATATCATTCCGGCGACCGATGAAGACTGGGCGACCGAGTATCTTGAGCCGATCCTGGCGATTGCGGTCGTTGATGGGCTGGGCGGCGCGCTGGCGCATATTGCGCGCTGGTCCTCCGGGCATACCGATGCGATCGTGACGGAAGAGGCGGCGGCGGCGGAGCGCTTTATTGCCGAGGTCGACAGCGCAATCGTACTGCACAATGCCTCGACCCAGTTTGCCGATGGGGGCGAGTTCGGCTTCGGCGCCGAGATCGGCATCGCAACGGGCCGGATCCACGCCCGAGGACCCGTGGGCGCCGACCAGCTGACCACCTACAAATATGCCGTACGCGGCACAGGCCAGGTCCGGCCTTGAGGCGAGCCCACCTGCCCGGCCCGGCCCGGGGGCTTGCCATCGGGTTGATGGGCGGCAGTTTCAATCCGGCGCATGACGGCCATCTGCATGTCGCCGAGACAGCCCTGAGGCGGCTGCGCCTTGATGCGGTCTGGTGGCTCGTCGCGCGGGGTAATCCTCTGAAATCCGAGCACGGATCGTACGCGGACCGCCTCACCTCGGCCCGGAGACTTGCCAGCCGCCCCAGAATGCACGTTAGCGATATCGAGGCGGCGCTTGGGCTGACTTATTCCGCTGACACGATTGCCGCGCTGCAGGCGACGGCGCCCTCGGCGCAGTTTGTCTGGATCATGGGTGCGGATAATCTGCGGAACTTTCATCAGTGGAAGGACTGGGAGGCGATTGCCGCTCGCCTGCCCGTCGCGGTCCTTGCGCGGCCCGGCGCAAGGATCAGCAAGGCCTCTCCCTTTGCCCGCAAGTTCGCATCTGCACGAATCCCCGAGACGGACGCCCCTGCTCTCGCGCGCACGCCTGCACCGGCCTGGGTTTACCTCCGGGCCCGCGAAAGTGCTGCTTCGTCCACGGCTTTGAGAGCCGCATCATGAGCCTCTCTCCGGACGATCTCGACCGCCACAAACGCCACATTCTCCTCAAGGAGATTGGCGGACCCGGCGTGCAGAAGCTGCGCGCGGCCTCCGTTTCCATTATTGGCGCAGGCGCGCTCGGGGGGCCGTGCGCGCTGTATCTCGCCGCGGCCGGTGCCGGCAGGTTAGAAATCTGGGATGATGACCGGGTCGAGCGGTCGAACCTGCAGCGGCAAATACAGTTCACGGATGAAGATGCGGGCGCCGGAAAAGCCGAGCGCCTCGCCGCACGCCTGGTCGCACTCGATCCTTCCATCAATGTGACCGCAATTAACGCGCGGTTCGGCGAAGGCGATGCGCCCTCGGGAAACATCCTGATTGACGCATCTGACAATTTTGTAACCCGCTTTGCGCTGAACCTGCTGGCGCACACCTCTCGCCGTCCACTCATCTCAGGCGCAGCCAGCGGGTGGAGGGGACAGGTGGGCGTGTTTGCGTCCGGCGTGTTCGCGGAGGCGCCCTGCTATCAATGCTGGGTGCCGGACGTACCGCCGGATGCAGAGGCGTGTGATGAAGTCGGCGTCGTCGGCGCCGTGACAGGCCTCACTGGCTCGATGATGGCGCTGGAAGCGGTCAAATGGATTACCGGGGCAGGCGATACGCCTATCGGGCGCATCCTGCTCATCGACGGATTGCAGGGCGATATGCGCAGCGTGAAGCTGAGGCGGGATTTGCAGTGTCCGGCCTGTTCTGCGTGAACTGAGTATTTGACAGGCACAGTAATGAGGGGGTTAGTCGCAGGTCCGAGTCACTTTCTTGACCAGCTGGACCCATGCTACTTCGCTTCCTCGCCGTCCTCCTTACGATTGGTGTCATCCTCTTCGCGGGCTGGCTGACCCTGCGCCGTGACGACGTCCCGTATGAGCAGCTTGAAACCCTGTATGCGAATGGTGACAGCCGGTATCTCGCGCTCAGCGAAGAGACGCGGATCCACTTCCGCGACACCGGACCCCGTGACGCGCCGGTCATCGTGCTGGTCCATGGCTTTTCCGCCTCACTGCATACCTGGGAGGCCTGGGTCGCCGATCTACGACGCGACTACCGGGTCGTGACACTCGACCTGCCGGGGCATGGCCTGTCTCGCTGCCTGAACAATGACGAGATCGGTCCGCAGCAGTTCGTCGAGGTGATCGACCGGCTCGTCCGTGCGCTGAGTATCGAACGGTTTACCCTGGCGGGCAATTCGATGGGCGGCAGCGCTGCCTGGAATTACGCCCTAGCGCATCCTGACCGCCTTGACGCGCTGGTCCTCGTCAATTCGGCCGGCTGGGCGCGCGGCCCGGACGAAGCCGATACGCGCCCCGTGATTTTCCGGCTGCTGGAGATCGGGCTTGCCCGGCGCGTCATTCGCGATCTGGACCTTTCCAGCCTGATCCGGCCTGGCCTTGAGAACAGTTTCGCCGATACGTCCTTCGTCACAGACGAGATGGTGGACCGCTATGCCTCGCTCGCGCGGGCCCCTTGCCACCGAGAAGCGCTCCTCAAAATCTCCGCTGCGCGCGGTGATCGGCAGGCAGCTAGCCCGGAGCGCCTCGCGGCGCTCTCCGTTCCGACGCTCGTCATGCACGGCGACCAGGATAATCTGATCCCGTTTGCGCATGGAGAGCAGTTTGCGGCGGCCATTCCCGGCGCGGAACTCCGGCTGTACGAGAATGTCGGGCATTTGCCGCACGAGGAAATCTCCGCGACCAGCGTGGCCGACCTGAGAGACTTCCTGAGCAGGCAGAGAGCGCCCGCCGCACCCGAAGACTGAACGGCTTAGAGGATCGCCGGAATGACACGGTCCGGAGGGCGGTGACCATCGGCGAAGGTCTTGATGTTGATGATGACCTTCTCGCCCATCTCGGTCCGGCCCTCGATCGTCGCAGACCCCATGTGTGGCAGGAGCAGAACCTGGGGCAGGCCCATGAGGTCCGGATTGACCGACGGTTCCCGCTCGAACACGTCGAGGCCGGCCCCGGCGATGGTCCCGGCGCGGATGGCCCGGGCGAGCGCCGCTTCATCTATCACCTCGCCGCGCGCGGTATTGATGATGTAGGCCTCCGGCTTCATCAGGCTGAGGCGGCGCGTATTGAGCAGATGGAAGGTAGCTGGCGTGTGCGGGCAGTTGACCGAGACAATGTCCATCCGCGCCAGCATTTGGTCGAGCGAGTCCCAATAGGTCGCCTCCAGCGCTTCCTCGATACGGGCGTTGAGCGGCTTGCGGTTGTGATAATGGATCTGCAGGCCGAAGGCTTTCGCCCGGCGCGCAACTGCTTGCCCGATCCGGCCCATGCCAATGATGCCAAGCCGCTTGCCCGACAGGCGGCGGCCCATCATCCAGGTCGGGGTCCAGCCATCGAACCGCCCCTGCTCCATGATCTGGACGCCCTCATGCAGACGGCGCGGCACAGCGAGGATCAGCGCCATGGCCACGTCAGCTGTATCATCCGTCAGGACGCCCGGCGTGTTGGTCACCGTTATGCCGCGCTGCACGGCCGAGGCGACGTCGATATTGTCTACACCGGCGCCGAATTGTGCGATCAGGCGCAGCTTTTCGCCGGCCCGCGCCAGGAGGCGCCCGTCGATACGGTCTGTCACCGTCGGGACCAGCACATCGGCGGTCTGGACGGCGACGGCGAGCTCTTCCGCGGTGAACGGCCGGTCCGCTTCGTTGAGCTGGGTATCGAACAATTCCTTCATCCGCAGCTCGACCGGCGCCGGTAGCTTGCGGGTGACGACGACTTTCAGCTTGCTGGCCGGCATGGGACTCCCATCAATCAGTTATTTTTTGCTCTGGCGGACTTAGCAGAGCCTTTCGGAATCGCCAATCGCCATCGGCTTTACCCGGGATTCACGCCGTCATGCGATGACAACGCTTCCCGTTCGGATGGAAGCCTTGCACATGAAACGAGCATTACTCGTTCTCGCCATCATTATGGCACAGGCACCGGTCGCGCTCAGCGAAACAGCGGGTGCGGAAGAGCCCGTTATCAGCCGCTTCTCCGGCAAGCCGGTGCCGCGCTTCGAGACGCTTCGCTGGGCCGAGGTGAATGGCCGCGTTGGCCCCAGCCTGAACTCTCCGATCGCATGGCGCTACAACCGCAAGGGCCTCCCCGTCCTGATCATCAAGGAGAGCGGGGAATGGCGCCATGTGCGCGATCCTGCGGGCGATGAGGTCTGGGTTCACCAGCGAATGCTGGAGACCGGCTCGACCGGCTGGGTGATGCGGCCTGCCCTCATGAAAGACGGCCCGGCGAGTGATGCAGGCAGTGTGGCCGAGATCGAAGCCGGCGTGCTGGTGCAGATAGATGCCTGCCAGCAGGCGCTCTGCCGGGTTCGCGCGGGCGGATATCGGGGATGGATGGAGCGCGCCGGCCTATGGGGCACGGGCCCGGCGGAGATCCGCACTGCGGCCACAAATGGTTGACAAGGCTGTGACGAAAGGCTGGAAGGCGCCGGATGTAACCGATGAAGGGCGCCTCGCCATGCAAGGTCCGCACGACTTTCACAAGCCGAAATCCTCCTACATGCAAGAGGATCTGATCCAGTCCGGTCTCGGCAACTATTTCGGGCCGGGCAATGCCCAGCTGCCCGCCCCGCCGATGCTGATGATGGACCGGATCACCGAGATCAGCCTGGATGGCGGCGCCTTCGGCAAAGGCCATGTTGCCGCCGAACTCGACATCACGCCGGACCTCTGGTTCTTCAAATGCCACTTCCCCGGCGACCCCGTGATGCCCGGCTGCCTGGGCCTGGACGCCATGTGGCAGATCGTCGGTTACTGGCTCGGCTGGTCTGGATCGCCCGGCAAGGGCCGCGCGCTCGGCGTCGGCGAGGTGAAGTTCACCGGCGAAATCACACCGGACAAGAAGCTCGTCAAATATGTGATCGACATCAAGCGCGTGCGCCGCGGCAAACTCAATCTCGGCATCGCCGATGGACGCGTCTATGTCGACGGCGTGCATGTCTACACGGCGCTCGACATGAAAGTCGGCCTCAAGAATGTCATGGCGGGCGAGACCCGAATCCCCGGTTCTTGACGACGGCGACCGGCGCGCCTAGCCCCTTGCCTGAGATACCCATAACCACACTCAGGGAGTGAGCGATCATGGCCGATAACTGGAACATGCCAACAGGCGACCTGATGAAGGGCAAGCGCGGCGTCGTCATGGGCGTTGCCAACCAGAATTCCATTGCCTGGGGCATCGCAAGCCAGCTCGCCGCCCAAGGCGCCGAGATAGCCTTCACCTATCAGGGCGAAACGCTTGAGCGCCGCGTTCGCCCGCTCGTTGAATCCATCGGCATGGACACAATGATTCCGGCGGATGTGACCGACGATCCCAGCATGGACGCCGCCTTTGCCGCCATCAAGGCGAAGTGGGGCAAGATCGACTTCCTCGTCCACTCCATTGCCTTCGCGGGCAGGGAAGAGCTTCAGGGTTCGATGGTGGCCAACACCACGCGCGAGGGCTTCCGCCGTGCGATGGATATCTCCGTATACAGCTTTATCGACTGCGCCCGCCGCGCCTCCGAGATCATGCCGGATGGCGGCTCGATCATCTGCATGACCTATCTGGGCGCGGAGCGCACCGTACCGTCCTACAACGTCATGGGCGTTGCCAAGGCCGCGCTGGAAGCCTCCACCCGCTATGCCGCGCGCGACCTTGGCCCCCAGGGCATCCGCGTCAATGCCATCTCCGCTGGCGCCATGCGCACGCTGTCCCTCGCCGGCATCAAGGGCGGCAAAAGCCTGATGGGCACGGGCCGCAACTGGTCGCTTCTGAAAGAAGACACCAGCATGGAAGGCGTCGCAGGCTGCGCGCTCTACCTGCTCTCCCCCCTCGGCCGGTCGATCGCAGGCGAAGTCATCCATGTCGATGCCGGCTTCCACGTTGTCGGCGTGCCCGACGACGGCGACAGCGAGTAGGCGCTCAGGGCGCTACCGTCACCGCGGGACCGTGAAAGCGCATCCAGTAGAAGGAGCGCGGATCGTTGCCCGGCTGAGTCGCATAGGCCGCGAGGCGGGCGTCAAGGCCGGGGCCGGGGCGAAGGCTGGCAGGCCAGGGCTCCCCTCCGGGCGACACGATCTCGTAGCGCACGAAGCGCCAGCCGGTAAGCCCGTCAGGCGCCCTGAGGCCGCGCGGCGAGGCGATGCGGAGCGGCGCCTCCTGGTCCAGCGTTCCGGCGAGGCCCATGAACAGCTGGGTAAGCCACACGCCGTCCGACCGGCGCGCGACGCCGATGGCGGCATGCGTCGCCTTCGGATGCAGAATGTTGGCGCGGTGGCCGGGGCTGTCCATCAAGTTGCGGTGCAACCGCCGGGCCGCAAAGTCGCTGCTGATCCGCCCACCGGCGCGAGAGACCGTTGCAACATTCTCGGCAGTGAAATCGGCCAGCGCTGTCCGGTCCAGCGCGGCGATCCGGTCGTGCGGACTGCGTCCGTCGAGGCCCTGATGGCCGAAGAAGCCGTTGACGGCCATGTCCAGACTGTGAAACCGCGCTGCGCCCTTTAGCTCTGTGCGCAGCTGTACTGGCGCCAGCCCGGCGAGACGCCGCTCGTCATTGATCAGAGTGAGGACACGTGCCTCGAGCGCTGCGTCGAAATCGATACCGCTGACGGGTTTCAGCAGGCACGGCCGCGCCGTCTCGACATATGCAGCGACGCCGGGGGGGCGGGACTGGGGGTCGAGATTACAGGCAAAGGCCGGGCCGGCGATGGCTGCATAGCTGATCAGGAGCACAAGCAGGCAGCGCATAACCATATTGCTAGCATGATTTGCCCGTCAGATCACGCCTGCCGTCTGCAACCTCGCGAGGACTGGCGCGAGCATGCGTTCGATGGCTTCGGAGGACGGCTTCACATCGCCGTAAGCGGGCAAACCTTCATCCGCGATGACCAGATCGGCATCAAACTTCGCCGGATAGGTCCAGCGGTAATGCGCCGATCGGACTGTGGACATGTATTGCAGCAGTACCGAATGCACCGTGCGGCCGCGCTCCAGCACATCCCGGCGGATACGGCGGGCTAGGCGCAGATCGTCCGGCGTATCGACATAGACCGACAGGTCTACAAAATTGCGGATCTTGGGCATCGACAGGGCATGAATGCCCTCAAGGATAAGGACCGGCGCCGGCTCGATGCGCCGTGTATCGGTCGAGCGGTCGTGCAGCTCATAATCATAGATCGGCTGGTTGACCCCCTTCCCGGCTTTCAGCGCCCCGAGGTCTGAGACGAGGTGGTCGACTTCCTTGGATTTCGGATCGTCATAGTTGATGCCGGCGACCAGTGCGGCGCGCTCTTCATCCGAAGACGGTGCGCCGTAATGGCTCATCGGATGATAATAGGCGTCCTCGCCGAACATCACCGCCTTGCCGGGGCCAAGATGTTCCAGCAGCGATTCGGCAAGCGTCGACTTGCCGGAGCCGGAGCCGCCGGACATGGCGATCAGGAAGGGGGGGGCGGGCTTCATCCCCCGGCTTTAGCTTCTTCCAGCCGCGCAGGAAAGCCTGCATCCGCCTGCCAAACGGCGTCCTCATCTATTGGCGGGAAACAGCAGGACCGCGAAGCACATAAACGTCGGTGTCCACCTCAACGATGAGATTGAGATAGGCTTCCTGCGCGGGTGACAGAGCAGTTTCGGACAGGCGCATGGCACGACTACCCGAGAGGCGGCGGCCGGACGCGTCTGTCAGGCTCCAGCTCGCCGCCCGGAACATAGCTTCGTTCAACCTCGGACTGATTTCGGTCATTCCCGCAATCTTAAGCGGCAGGGGATGGGAGAGTTCGCCATCGATGCGCGTCAGCATCTGGACGACATAAACCTTGCCTCCCTTCTCCGCGACACCGATACCCGTATCGGTGAAGCTATCGCGGAACATGTTGGCCCGGTTGGTTTCATCTGCCTGAATGGCCCGGTAGATTGCCCTGGCTTCCGTTCCCGACTCCAGGACGGCCACATTGCCACCGGTGACGCTCGCAAACACTTCACGGTCGAGGGCGCGCATCCGGTAGACGTGGCCACGGCCCTCCAGATCATTGTGCCCGGCATAACCGCGTTCAGCCATGTCCAGCGCGTGCGCACGGGCCGCCTGATCAAGAGACGCGCGGCGATTGAGCCTTGCAACGCCCGCGTCCGCGCGATCGGAATTCGTCAGCTCAAAGAGCAGATTCTCCAACACCGGATCAAAGACGTCTGTCTGATCGAGGCACGCCGTTACCTGGTCGACATAGGCGACAAGTTCGGTGGCATAGCCGTCGCCAAGCTGACACGCCGATCCGGCTGCCGCCGGAGACGCCGAGATAGCGCCGCCCGCTGCTGCAAGGGCCAGCATCGACGCCGCGTGAAAGCATGAACCTGCCTGAAACATAATTGTCATGCAAATATCATGGAAGATACATGTCAACGCCGATTCGAAGCTGCGTTGCATAGAATATGAGTTTTTATGACATTCATTATACGTTTTTGTGTATTTTTTGGCCGGCGTCTGCCCAAAAAGGAAGGGCCGCCCTGTCAGGGCGGCCCTTTCAATATGGTCTTTGTGCGGAAGATTACTCTTCCGAAGCCTCGTCCACAGCGGCGTCTGCGAGTTCCTTGCCGGTTTCCTGGTCAACGACTTTCATCGAGAGGCGGACCTTGCCGCGCTCGTCAAAGCCCATCAGCTTGACCCAGACGGTGTCGCCTTCCTTCACCATCTCCTTAGGATGCCCAACGCGCTTGTTGGCCATCTGGGAGACGTGAACGAGGCCGTCCTTGGGACCGAAGAAATTCACGAAGATGCCGAAATCCTTCATGGAAACGACCTTGCCTTCGTAGATCTCGCCGACTTCCGGTTCGGCCACGATGCCCTTGATCATCTTGATGGCGGCGTCGATCGACTTCCGGTCGAGCGCAGAAATCTGCACCGTGCCATCATCATCAATGTTCACTTTCGCGCCCGTCTCGTCGACGATGCCGCGGATGACCTTGCCGCCCGAACCGATCACGTCACGGATCTTGTCGGTCGGCACTTTCATGATTTCCATCTGCGGCGCGGTGTCGGCAAGCTTGCCGCGGGCCGAGGAAAGACCCTTGGCCATTTCCCCGAGGATGTGGTGACGGCCACCTTTGGCCTGATCGAGGGCCTTGCCCATGATCTCGCGCGTGATGCCCGCAACCTTGATGTCCATCTGGAGCGAGGTGATGCCCTTCTCGGTGCCAGCGACCTTGAAGTCCATGTCGCCGAGATGATCCTCGTCGCCGAGAATGTCGGAGAGGACCGCAAAATCTTCGCCCTCGAGGATGAGGCCCATCGCGATGCCGGAGACAGGCCGTGTGATCGGCACGCCGGCGTCCATCATCGCAAGCGAACATCCGCAGACGGTTGCCATAGAGGACGAGCCGTTGGACTCGGTGATCTCGGAAACCAGACGGATCGTGTACGGAAAGTCTTCGTGCTTCGGCAGGACAGCCTGGAGCGCGCGCCAGGCAAGCTTGCCATGGCCGATCT
>CAYPDA010000022.1:0-33727 GCA_964409375.1 uncultured Hyphomonas sp. | reverse complement strand
TGAGCGACATTTGGGTTCTCCTGTAAGTCTTGTCTCTCGAGGTTTCTTATTCGGCTTCCTGGCCACGTATCTGCTCATGATGGCGGATGACTTCCGCCACGATGAAAGTAAGGAAGGTTTCGGCGAAGGCTGGGTCGAGACCCGACTCTCTGGCGAGCGTCCTGAGCCTTTCGATCTGGGCGGCCTCGCGGGCTTTGTCCGCAGGCGGCATATAGTGCAGTGCCTTCAACTTGCCGACCTGCTGAGTCAGCTTGAAGCGCTCGGCCAGCGTGTGGACGAGGATCGCATCGAGATTGTCGATCGAGCCGCGCAGCTGGTTCAGCTGGAACAGGGCAAGTGTGTGATCCGCGTTGCTCATTTCTTCTTTGTCCCTCCCCCCGGCAGGCCGGGCAGCGAGCCGCCGCCGAGACCTGGCAATCCGCTTCCGCCGAGGCCCGGCAAACCGCCCCCGGGGCCACCGCCCATGCGGGCAAGGTCGGCCTGGGACAAGCCGGCCGCTTGCGCCGCGCCGAGCAGGTTCTTCATGCCCCCTTTGGTGCGCATCTTCTTCATCATGCCGGCCATCTGCTGGTGCATCTTGAGCAGCTTGTTGACGTCCGAGACTTCAACGCCGGCGCCCGCGGCGATGCGCTTCCGGCGTGAGGCGTTGAGGAGCGCGGGCTTACGGCGCTCGGCCCGCGTCATGGAAAGAATGATCGCCTCCTGACGTTTCAGCACGCGGTCATCGAGATTGGCGCCGGCTATCGCTTCCTTGGCTTTGCGCACGCCGGGCATCATCCCCATGATGCCACCGATGCCGCCCATCCGCTGCATCTGGCGCAGCTGGTCGGCGAGATCTTCAAGGTCGAACTCGCCTTTCTTCAGCTTCGCGGCCATCCGCTCGGCCTTCTCGGCGTCCATCTGCTCGGAGGCTTTTTCGACGAGGCTGACAATGTCGCCCTGGCCGAGGATGCGGCCCGCGACGCGGCGGGCGTCGAAGGCATCGAGACCGTCGAGCTTCTCGCCAGTGCCGAGGAATTTGATCGGCAGGCCGGTGACGGCGCGCATCGAAAGGGCGGCGCCGCCGCGCCCGTCGCCGTCCATCCGTGTCAGGACGAGACCGGTCAGCGGCAGGCGCTCATGGAAGCGGCGGGCGGTCTCGACCGCGTCCTGGCCGGTCAGCGCATCAGCGACGAGCAGGACTTCGGACGGCCTCGCGATGGTGGCAATCTCGGCCGCCTCGGACATCATCTGTTCGTCAATGGATGTGCGCCCGGCGGTGTCGAGGAAGAGAACGTCATAGCCGCCGATCTTGGCGGCCTGCAGCGCGCGGCGTGCGATGTCCGCCGGAAGCTGGCCGGGGATGATCGGCAGGGAGCTGACATTCGCACCAGCCTGAGCGGCGAGGATCGCGAGCTGCTCCATCGCGGCCGGGCGGCGCACGTCTAGCGAGGCGAGGAGGATCTTCTGCTTGTTTCGGTCGGCGAGGCGTTTGGCGATCTTGCCGGTGGTGGTCGTCTTGCCCGAGCCCTGCAGCCCCGCCATCATGACAACCGCCGGGGGCGTGTCGACGCGCAGATGGGACGCGTCCTCGTCGGCGCCGAGCATGTCGACCAGCGCGTCATAGACGATCTTGATGACCTGCTGGCCAGGGCGGACCGAGCGGATGACTTCCTCGCCAATGGCGCGGACTTTTACCGTCTCGATGAAGTCCTTGACGACCGCTAGGGCGACATCGGCCTCGAGCATCGCAACACGGATTTCGCGCAGCGCCTCGCTGACGTCCTTTTCAGACAGCGCGCCGCGGCCGGTCAGGCCGTCGAAAATGCCGCCAAGGCGCTCGCTGAGTGTGTCGAACATACCGCTACCGTCTCCATTCCGGCCCAATGCACGAAGTCCCCGCTGAGCGAGAATTCGCCGGGCGGGGGGCCCCGCTGGCATCCCATCCCTCAGATATGGGGATTTGTGCCGGTCAGGGCGCGCTTGTGGATTGCGCGAGATTTGACGGCGCGTGAACCACGAAAGTCCTGCGGGGTCAAGCTTCGGCTGACTGCAGCGCCCGCACCTGGTCGGTCAGCGCGTCAATGGTCCGGTCGATTTCCGTCCCAACCAGAGAGTAGACGGCCACATCGGCCCAGAGGCCGTTGGCCGTGCGCATGAAGCGGCGCAGCACGCCTTCCTTCTGGGCGCCGAAGCGCTCGACCGAGGCGATCGCCTCCTTGTTGGCGACATTCACCACGAATTCGAGGCGCTGGAACCGGCTCTCATGCGCACGCTTGATCAGGGCGAGGGAGGTTGCGGCCGAGAGAAGCCCGCCGCGCATGTGTTCCGGATGCCAACGGTACCCGATCCGAAGGCGGCGATGGGTGCGGAAGATGTTCATGAAGGTGATGACGCCGGCGAAGGCACCGTCGGATTCGCGCGTGATGAAGAAGGGCACCATCCGCCCGGCTCTCCCCTCGGCAAGGATGAAATCGAAGTATGAGTTGAAGCTGGTGCCTGCCGGCATCACCGGCATCCAGTTCCACATTGCCTCGGTGGCGCCGGACGCGGCCAGCACAGCGCGGTGCGTCTCGTCGAGCGGGTCGAGACGGAAACCTGCTTCAGCGAGCCCGGGTTCATCCAGCGTCATGACCCTGATATGCCACACCCTTTCCCTAGAGGCAAAGGAAGTCGGGACCGCGCGAACAACGCCGCGCGACCGCTCAACTCAGTCAGCCGTTCCGGGGAACAATTGCCGCGCCAGATAGGTGTATTCAAGGGCGGAGCGTTTCGCCCGCGCCGTCTGATCGGCCGCCGCCGCGTGCCCGCCGTCCATGTTCTCGAAATACAGGAAGGGCAGGCCCGCCTCCTCGAACCGTATCGCCATTTTCCGGGCATGGGCCGGATGGACCCGGTCGTCCTTTGTCGAGGTGACGAAGAACGGCAGAGGATAAGGCTTTGACGGATCAAAGTTCTGGTAGGGCGAGATGGTCTCGAGGAAGGCGCGCTCCTCCGGCACATCCGGCGAGCCATATTCGTCTACCCAGGATGCGCCCGCGAGCAGGAGATGGTAGCGCAGCATGTCCAGCAGCGGGACCTGGACGACCGCGGCGTTCCAGAGATCGGGACGCTGGTTGAGCATGACGCCCATCAGGAGGCCGCCATTGGAGCCGCCCATGATACCGAGATGCTGCGGGCTGGTGATCTGGCGCGCGACCAGATCCTCCCCGACGGCGATGAAGTCGTCAAAGATGCGCTGGCGGTTCAGCTTCAGGCCGGCCTGGTGCCAGTTCGGGCCGAACTCGCCGCCGCCGCGGATATTGGCCAGCACATAGGCGCCGCCCTGCTCCAGCCAGTTGCGGCCGAGGACGGCGCTGTAGGACGGCAGATAGGACACCTGAAAGCCGCCATAGCCATAGAGGAGCGTGGGCGTTGTTCCATCGAACGGAATGTCTTCCTTCCGTACGACGAAATAGGGGACGCGCGTGCCGTCTGCCGATGTCGCAAAATGCTGCTCAACCGCGAGGCCCGCTGTATCGAACTTGGGCGGCAGGCTCTTGAGGCTCGAGATCTCGCCGGTGTTGATATCATAGTTGAGTAATGAGGCGGGGGTCAGGAAGTCCTGATAGTTCAGGAAAACCGCTATTTCCCGGTCATCGGTGAAGGCGAGGCTCACCTGTCCGGTTCCCGGCAGGGTGACCGGCGCCGTCGTCCAGCCGCCTTCGCCATCTGTTTCAAGCTTCAGGAGTCGCCCGGTGACATTGTCATTGATCGACAGCAGCGCTGCGCCTTTTGCAACGCCGACGCTGTTGACCGCCTGGGTTTCGCTGGGGCGGAATACCAGGCTTACAGGCGGGAGGGCGCGCGTCTCGATGAAGGTGTCCAGGTCGAACGCCACCAGATCGCCGGATCTGAAAGCGCCCTGCCCTTCGGGTGACCAGTCCTCGTTCAAGGTGAAAAGGTACTGACCCTTGTAGAGGCCCCGCGCGGAAAAGCGTTTCGGGAGCGGCATCTCAACCGGCTCACTTTCGCCGTCCGGGAACCAGACATATTTTGTGGTGAAGAAAGTCTCGGCCCGAGACGCGCCCTGAAGCACGCGGCCATCTTCGAGATGGACCGCCCAGGGCCAGACGCCGACATCGGTTTCCGTGCCGCGATAGAGTTCTTCGGCCTGCTCCCGGGCTATGCCGCGCTGCCAGCGCTTGACGATGAAGGGGTAGCCGGACTGGGTGAGCGTGCCTTCGCCCCCGTCCGTGGCTATGAGCAGTGTATCGGGGCCGGCCCAAGCGAGGCCCTGCTTGGCTTCCGGCGCCTCGAACCCGCCTGCCACGAATGATTTCGTCTCGACATTGAACTCGCGGACCACCACAGCGTCCTTCCCGCCATCCGACAGCTGGACGAGGCAGCGCCACTCGCCGCCCGGCGTCGGCCGCAGGCAGCTGGCGCCCTTGTAGACCCAGTTTGCGCCTTCGGCCTCTGCCAGCGCATCGATGTCAAGCAGGGTTTCCCAGGCCGGCGCATCCGTCGCGTAACTGTCCAGCGGCGCGCGCCGCCAGATGCCGCGCACATGCGTCTCGTCCTGCCAGAAATTATAGACATAGCCGTCGCGCACCGCGCCGGCGGGGATGCGTTCGGAAGAGTTCAGAATGTCGAGGGCGGCCGCCTCGAAACCGGCATAGCGCGGATCAGCTTCCAGCTCGGCCAGCGTACGCTCATTCTGCGCGGTGACCCAGGCGAGAGCCGCCTCGCCCTCCACTTCCTCCAGCCAGAGATGTGACGCTTCGTCGAAGGCGGCCTGTTCCGGAGGGGCTTCAGCAGTCAAGATCATCTCCAGGGTTGGGTCGGTGGCACAGGCCACAAGCATACACAGGCCAAGCGGCAAGAGGGCTATCCGCATTCGATCTCCAATCGGTATTGATTACCTCGCACCCTTGCGCTGCTGGCCGGGATGCGCACTGTCAAGTAATTGTAGGGCAGCCGATCTGGCTGGCCAAATGGGAGACAGCATTGAGCGGGACGGAACAAGACAAAAAATCACGCCGGGGATTTCTGCGACTGACGGGTGCAGCTAGTGCAGGTGCCGCGATCTCCGCCTGCATGCGGCCCTCCGAAGCCGGAACGCCTGATCCTGCGCCGACATGTCCTCCCGTCGCGGGCGCTGAAAAGATTGTGGGCATCACCTATACCGAGGCGCAGCGCGCCCAGATGGCCGGAGCGCTGGAGCAACAGCTGCTTTCCGTCCAGACGCTGAGGGCCTTCGAAAAACCCAATTCCCTCGCACCGGCGACCGTGTTTGACCCGCGCCTTCCGGATAAAAGCTATCCGACCGCGGCCGAAGGCGGGGTTCGCCTCCGCACCGTGCCGCTTGGCGCCAAACCTTCTGAGGACGATATCGCCTTTGCAACGATCTCCGAACTCGGCGCGTGGCTGCGTGCCCGGGCGATAACCTGCCTGCACATCACCGATGTCTTCCTCAGCCGGATCGAGCGCCTCAACCCAGTGCTGTTTGCCTATATCAGCGTCATGCCGGACCGGGCACGGGCGGAAGCGGCCGCGATGGATGCTGAGATCGCGGCCGGACGTTGGCGCGGGGGCCTTCACGGCATCCCTTATGGCCTGAAAGATCTGTTCGATGCGGACGGCGCGCCCGTGACCTGGGGCGCCGAGCCATACCGCGATCAACAGTCCCAGGGCGACGCCGCCATTGTCCGTCGACTGAAAGAAGCGGGTGCGATCCTTCTCGGCAAGACTAGCTGCGGAGCGCTTGCCTATGGCGATATCTGGTTCGGCGGGACGACCCGGAACCCGTTCGATCCGCGGGAAGGCTCCTCGGGCTCGAGCGCGGGTTCCGCCAGCGCTGTTGCCGCCGGGCTTTGCGCCTTTGCTATCGGAACGGAGACACTTGGTTCGCTTGTTTCGCCGTCGTCACGTTGCGGCTCCACGGCACTGAGACCCACCTTCGGCCGGGTCAGCCGGGCCGGAGGGATGGCGCTATGCTGGTCGCTCGACAAGGTCGGGCCAATGGCGCGCGCGGTTACAGACTGCGCCGTTGTCATTTCGGCGCTGAATGGACATGATCTCGCCGATCCGGGATCCATCCCCACAGGGTTTGCCTTCGAGGGCGGAAAGGGTGCGGCAGGGCTCCGCCTCGGCTATGATCCTGCCTGGCTGGAGGCGGCCAGCCCGCCCGAGCGGCAGGCGATCGAAGCCGCTCTGGACCTCGGCGCCAGCGTCAGTGAATTCCGGTTGCCGGACCTTCCGGCCCAGCCCCTGACGCTTCAATTGCTGGCCGAGGGGGCCGCGGCTTTCGAGGAACTCACGCTGAGCGGGCGCGACGCGGAACTGAGCTGGCAGGCGGATGCAGCCTGGCCCAACACGTTCCGCGCGGCGCGCTTCATTACCGCAATTGACTTGATACAGGCAGACCGCCTTCGCCGCCGCTGGATGGAGGCGCTCGATGCGGCGTTCCGGCCATTCGACGCGGTGATCGGGCCAAGCTTTTCGAGCGGCCTGCTTGTGCCGACCAATTTCACCGGCCACCCATCTCTCGTCATGCGGGCGGGCTTCGAGGAAACGCGCCCGCGTTCCATCTTCAATACGGAGGCAGAACCAGACGCCGCGCCTGCGCGAACGCCTGTTTCGATCTCGCTCTGGGCGCCGCTCTTTCGCGAAGCCGGGATGCTTTCGGTGGGCGAGGCGCTTGAGGCAAAGCTTGGAGTCGCCGCCGAGCGCCCGGCGCTTTAAGGAAGGCGCTCCATCACGACCCGCTCGATCAGTAGGGCGCGGGACTTGTCCGGGACGACGGGTCGCAGAGCGAGATAATCGACGCCCTGCTCGCCTTGGAGGGCAGGGACGTCATACTCGAAACTCAGCTCGGAGAAGCCAGGCTCCAGGGCCAACACCTGCCAGCCGGACTCACCTAGGCGGCCAGCAGAGTAATTCACCTGGATCTGTTCCGCGCCGCGCATGTCGGCCGGACGCGCGCTGACCGTGACGCGCACGCGCCTTCCGGCAAACTGCAGCTCGATATCGGGCGCGAGCCTGAAATGCGGGCCCATTTCGGGCGCGTCCGAGAGGGCGCCGTCATCGATCTCGATATAGAGGAAGTACTGCCTGTCATCGCGCAGGAGCCGGGTCGTGGCCTCCCCGCCGGCGATTATCCGGTTCAGATAAGGGCCCTCGATGACGATCCGGTCATAGTTCACACCGTCCCCGGCCACGGCGCCGGTCGGCAGGCGTCCAAATCCCGGCAGCACCGCGAAGGCGACCAGCAATCCAACCAGCAGGGCCGCGAGGGGAAAGAACAGATAATCGCGCATCGCCGGGCTCTTTCTCAGACGGGCCGGGGCGGGGTGCTGGCCAATGACGTTCCTTCCTGTTAGCAGGTGCGCAGCCCGGTTGGCGAGCCATCAGCAACCGCAGGATGTCGGCAGAGGTCTTTCATGTCAGTGTCAGCTCTCCAGAGGCGGGCGCGTGAAGCGCGGACATGGCTGTTCGACAGCTGCTTTCCCCTCTGGGCTGATCATGGCCTGACCGAGGCCGGCTTGTTCCCCGAAGCGTTGACGATGGACCTGGATGAAGCGCCGGGGGACAAAACCCGCGTACGCGTGCAGGCCCGCCAGACTTATGTGTTTAGCGCAGCTTGGCAGCTTGGCTGGAAGCCCGACACCTCGGCGCGCCTGGTGGAAGCCGGCGTGGGTATCCTGGCCGGCGCATGTTTGGGGCCGACCGGCCTCGCCGGGCGCACGCTCGCAGTTGACGGTTCGGGCCTGATGGATGCCGCGCCGGATCTGTACGACACCGCCTTCGTGCTGCTCGCCCTGGCCGAGGCGGCGCGTGGACCGGGCCCGGCCCGCCTGGCGGCGGAGACGGATACGGCAATCCTGACCGCCCTCGACGCCGAGGGGCGCGACACTGTGAATGGCGGCTATCACGAACAGATCCCGCCCGGCACTGAACGGCTTCAGAACCCGCACATGCACCTGCTGGAAGCGTGCCTCTCGCTGCATGCAGCGAACGCCTCCGGCCACCATCTGAGCCGTGCAGCCGAGATCATTGATCTGTTTGAGACCAAGTTCACGGCGGGCGAAAATGGTCTGCTCGGCGAGCGGTTTGCGCCGGACTGGTCGATGCTGGCAGGTGACGCATCTCGGATTGTCGAACCGGGCCATCAGTTTGAATGGGTCTGGTTGCTGCATGCATATGCGCGCGCCGCTGGTCAGCAGGTTTCCCCTGCTGCCGAGCGGCTTTACGCCTATGCGCTCTCGACACTGGATGTTGACGGGCGCGCGATCCAGGCCTCTGCGCGCGGCGGCGCGCCAATTGATGCCTCACGGCGGACCTGGCCACAGACCGAAGCGCTGAAGGCGCACCTCGCCATGTTCGAGCAGCGCGGCGATGAACGCTTTGCTGCCGCTGCCTGCCGGAGTTTCGATATCCTGATGGATGAATACCTGACCGAGGATGGCGGCTGGATTGATCATTACGCCGCCGATGGTTCGGTTCTGTCCTCAAGGATGCCCGCCTCCACCGGCTATCATGTGGTGCTCGCATTTTCGGAACTGATGCGCGTGATGAGTACTTGAACCGCGTGGAAATAGCGGGAATTAGTCCTGTGCCGGCCTCGGGGCCACGGCCTGAAATGCATGAAGGATCGCCATGACCAAGCTCGCCCTCATCCGCCATGGCCAGTCGGCCTGGAATCTCGAGAACCGGTTCACCGGCTGGTGGGACGCTGATCTGACCGAGAAAGGCGAAGCCGAAGCGCGCCGGTCCGGAGAGCTGCTCGCCGCTGTCGACGCGGATTTTCGCGCGGCCTTCACCAGCGTCCAGACCCGCGCGATCCGCACGCTCTGGCTGGCGCTGACCGAGATGAAGCGCGTCTGGATTCCGGTGGACAAGAACTGGCAGCTAAACGAGCGCCATTATGGCGGCCTGACCGGTCTCGACAAAGCCGAGACGGCGGCGAAGCATGGCGAGGACCAGGTGCATGTCTGGCGTCGCAGCTATGACATTCCGCCTCCGCCGCTTGAGCGGGGCGGAGACTACGACATCGCCTCCGATCCTCGCTATCGCGGCATCGATATTCCGGACACGGAGAGCCTGAAGACGACGCTGGAGCGCGTACTACCCTATTGGGAGTCGCAGATTGCGCCGGTGCTGTCGGCCGGGACCGACACACTGATTGCAGCCCACGGAAATTCCCTGCGCGCGCTAGTCAAACACTTGTTCAACGTGCCGGATGACGGGATCACCGGCGTGGAGATCCCGACCGGCAATCCGCTGCTGATCGAACTCGATGGCTCCCTGAAGCCAATCTCGATCCGCTATCTCGACCAAGCCCGCACTCAGCCACTCCCGGACCCGCCTTGAGCCGCCGCCCCCCCCGCCGCCACGACCGGCGGATGATGGGACGCGCCCTCGCGCTTGCGCGTGTCAATCAGGGCCTGACCGGGGAGAACCCGTCCGTGGGCTGTCTGATTCTTGACGCGGACGGCAATGTGGCCGGTGTCGGCGTCACCGGCACAGGCGGACGCCCGCATGCAGAAGAAGTCGCGCTGGATGAAGCGGGCAGCGCGGCAAAGGGCGGTACGGCCTATGTGACGCTGGAGCCCTGCCGCGAGCGGTCCAGCGCGGCGACGTCGTGTGCCACGCGGCTCGTCGAAGCCGGGATCGCCCGTGTGGTCGTGGCGATCGAGGACCCGCACCCGACGGCGCGCGACGGCCTGCGCATCCTCGCAGACGCCGGCGTCCGCCTGACGGTTGGCCCAGGGCATCTACGCGCGGCGCGCCTGTATGACTGGTTCTTCCGGGCGAGCCGCGACGAGGCGTGATTTAGTCCTTGTACGGCCCGGCCTGTGCCAGAACGCGCTTATAGAAGGCAAGCGAGTCGCGCTGGAAGGCGGCCTTGGTAAACTGTGCTTCATGGCTCGCGCGGCCACCGGCCACGAGGCGGGCCGCAAGATCCTTGTCCGTGATCACCCGGCGCAGGGCCGTCGTCAGCGCCTCGACATCATTCTTCGGCACGAGCAGACCGTTTTCCTCGTTCTTCACGTACGCCGCCGGTCCGACGGCATCGGCGGCGACGAGGGGCCGTGACGCAGCCCAGGCATCGACCGTGACCGTTCCGAACGGCTCATAGCGCGAGGGGAAAGCGACGACATCGCAGGCTTCCAGCAGCGCGCCGCGATCATTCCGCCAGCCCAGGAAGCGCACGCGGTTACCGAGACCGAGCCTCGCGCAATGCGCCTTGAGTTCTGCTTCGAGCGGACCCTCTCCCGCGATCCAGACATAAAGGCCGGGTATCTTCGCGGTTGCCTCGAGCAGGGTATCGAGGCCCTTCTTCTCATGCAGACGAGCAAGGGCAAGTACCACCGGCGCATCCGCCGGGGTGTCGAGCGGCGCGCGGTCTGCGGGCGCCGTGCCGGAAAAGTCCGCATAGGTATGTATGATACCTGACCGGTCCTCGGCGACGCCCTGTTCGCGGATTTGGCGCAGAAGGTCGATCGTCAGGCCGATATGCCAGTCGCAATTGGCAAAGCGGGCGAGTTTGTAATAGCCGCCATACCAGGCAATCGAGCGCGCCTTATAGGCGGCCGGCGCAAACTGGCCGGCGCGGCCCATCCAGTATTCGATGACTTCCGGCTTGAAGGCGCGGATCGCCCGTTTGAGCACCCGCCGGGTTGGGAACGGCCAGACTGGGCTGAAGCCCGCTGTATCGACCCCGATCCCGGCATCCCTGAATCGTTGGATGCGGAAACTATTGTCTGGGCGCGTCACGACATACTGGGCATGGCCGGCCTCAGCGAGCGCCAGGACGGATTCCAGCATGATGTTCTCTGCGCCGCCTTCCAGAGCGCCCGCCATCACATGCATTACGCGCATCTTGCTCTCCTGCGGCCTGTGATCTGTTGCGACTGCGCATATCGGGGAAACCCCCGCGCGGCAAACGGTGCTTGGCAGCGGGGGGGTAACTGCCTAGAGAGACCCCAAGTTTCGGGAGATACCACAGATGGCCGGCTACCGACTTTTCGGCGCAGAGACCTCACCCTACTCCCTGAAAGTGCGCTCGGCGCTGCGCTTCAAGGGGTTGGACTTCGAATGGATTGCCCGGACGGCTTCAAACGAAGCGGCGTTCCGGGAGCTTGCGGCCACGCCGACCGTGCCACTGCTGATCGCGCCGGACGGGACGGCGAGCCAGGATTCGACTGAAATCCTCGCCGCGCTTGAGACGGGTCATGCAGAACCCCCTGCGCAGCCGGACGGCGCGGCCCTCGCAGCGATCTCCCTCATCCTTGAGGAATATGCGGATGAATGGCTCAACAAGGCGATGTTCCAGCAGCGCTGGGGCCAGTTGCCGGACCGCGATGCGGCAGCGCTGCGTGTGCTGGTTCAACTCAATGGCGGCAAGCGCCCCCGAACCTACAAGGCCGCGACGACCCAAATTGCGGGCCGCATGGCCACGCGCCTGCCGCTCGTCGGTGCGGACCCGGACAATGCGTCGACGCTGGAGACTTCTTTCCGGCGCTTTGCTCTGCGGCTGAACACTCATCTCAAGGATCATCTCTTCGTCTTTGGCGGCCACCCGTCCGCGGCGGACTTTGCCATCGCCGCGCAATACCAGCAGATGCTGACCGATCCGACGCCAGCTGCCTGGCTGACCGATCACACACCTTTCCTCATTGCCTGGTGCGCCCATATGGACGATCCGAAAGCGTCGGGCCCCTATGCCGATCTGGACACCTTGCGCCCGACCCTGCTGGCGCTGTTTGACGGCGAAGTCTCGAACACCTTCCTACCCTGGGCGAAGGCGAACACGGCAAGCGTGCTGCGCGGCAAGAGACGTTTCTCCGTGACCCTGGATGACGGCCTTTTCGAACAGGCGGCCCAAGTTTATGCGGGCCGGTCTTTCCACAGCCTGCGCGAGCGGACAGAGGCGGCCAAGGATTCGCCCGGCCTTACAGAGTTCCTGAACGACAGCGGCGCCGCGCCGTACTTCTTCAAATGACAGCGCCCCCGCAGCGACCTGCGGGGGCATCAAGGTTTCGAAGCCTCAATCGACGTCAGTAGGGATCAGGCGGCGTTTCCGCCTGACGCTTTCTTGCCGATGAGCTTGGGGCCATTGGTCTCGGCCACCTGGCCGATCTCAATGCGGCGCGCTTTTTTCTCTTCCGGAACCTCTCGGATGAGGTCGATGCGCAGGACCCCGTGGTCGAGGCTCGCGCCAGTCACAAGGACATGGTCGGCAAGCTGGAAGCGGCGGATGAAGCTGCGCTGGGCAATGCCGCGGTGCAGGAAGTTGCGGCCATCCCCATCTTCGGATTCGCCTTTCTTGCCGGCAATCGTGAGCTGGCCTTCCTTCGTCTCGATGTCGATGTCAGCCTCGGTGAACCCAGCTACAGCGATCTCGATGGCGAAGGCGTTCTCATCGACGCGTTCGATATTGTAGGGGGGGTAACCCTGGGTGCCGTCGAGGCGCGAGGCCTGGTCGATCATGCCAGCCAGCCGGTCAAAGCCAACCATCGTGCGGTACAGGGGGGTCAGGTCAATCGTGTTCATGAAAACAGTCCTCTCAGAAAGCAACTGTAGATGTATCGGAGCGAGGCGAAAACCCAGCCCGGACATCGGCACTGGCACCTTCCCCGGCCCGGCCCGCTTTGCGGCACCGTGACAAACGCTATGTGGGTAGCGTAAAGGGTGTATCAAGTGCCCTGGGATGGAGACGTGAATGAAAAACCGCATGATGATTTCAGCTGCCGCCGCGCTGTTGCTGGCTGCCTGCAATTCCGCAACAACGCCGGCTGAGACGGGGGCGGAGGAAAGCGCAGCGACCGCTGAGGCTGCGGCTGCCGCTATAAGCCTAGAGGCGATCCTCAATTCGGACCTGCGATCCGAGACCGAGAAAGCGCGCGACACCTGGCGCAACCCTGCCGCAACGCTGGAATTCTTCGGCGTGACGTCGGACCAGAAAGTCGTGGAGATCTGGCCGGGTGGCGGCTGGTACACCAACATCCTCGCGCCCTGGCTCGCGTCTGGCGGCGGTACGCTCGTCGCGGCCGGGTTCGACCCGGCGTCCGTAGACGATCCGGAGCGCCGCGTGCTTGTCGAGCAACGTCTCGAGGAGTTCCGCCAGACCTATGCCGATCCTCGCTTCGGCACCATCGAGCATTCGGCATTCTCCGCGGTGTCTGGCCCGCTGACCGAGGCCGGCACGGCCGATACCGTGCTGACCTTCCGCAACGTCCATAACTGGATGTCGGGCGGCTATACGGAGAAATTCTTCCGCGATGCCTTTGATGCCCTGAAGCCGGGCGGGGTGCTCGGCGTGGTCGAGCATCGCCTACCTTCAACCCGCACCCAGGACCCGACGGCGTCGAGCGGTTATGTGCATGAGGACTTCGTGAAAGGCCTTGCAGCCGCCGCCGGCTTTGAGTTCATCGAGGCGAGCGAGATCAACGCCAACCCTGCCGACACCGCAGATCACCCCTTCGGCGTCTGGACCCTGCCGCCCAACAGCCGCACCTCCGGCGCTGGTGGCGCGACGATCGAAGGGTTCGACCCCGAGGCCTACAAGGCCATCGGCGAAAGTGACCGGATGACGCTCAAGTTCCGCAAACCGGAATAAACGCCCTCCCCTTTCCTCAGAAAGCCCGCCCGGTTCGCCGCGGCGGGCTTTTTCTTAAGGTTCGAGTGAAATCCCAGACCTGGCCGCCGCGCTTGCCGTTCGGGCGTACTCGCCGTAAGGCGCGGGCAACCCCTGCGGAGCCCCTGCCCCATGCGCCTGTTATTTGCGACCCGGATAGACGAACGGCAACTCGGCGACGAGGCCCTGCGCGAGGGGCTCGCCCGCTGCGCCTGGCTGATGGAAGAGGAGGACGCGGCCGGAAATGCCTGGTGCGAGGCCGAGGGCTATCCCGGCTATACCTCGTATGCGTCGCTTGACGACCTGCCTTCACGCTTCCCGGAATTTGCGGAGCTGAAACACCATCTCGACAAGGCCGCGGCCGCTTTCGCGAAGGCCCAGCACTGGGACATGGACGGCTTCACGCTCGCCCTGGATGCGATCTGGGTGAACATCCTCGGGGAAGATGGGCACCATACAGGCCATATCCATCCCGGCAGCGTCATTTCCGGCACTTACTATGTCGCCGCTCCGGAAGGCGCCGGCCGCCTGAAATTCGAAGATCCGCGCCTCGCCATGATGATGGCTGCCCCACAATTAAAGGAAGGCGCCCCGGAGGACGTCCGCCGCTTTGTCTATGTGCAGCCGAGAGAAGGCCATTGCTTGTTGTGGGAAAGCTGGCTGCGCCATGAAGTGATGCCGAGCCAGAGCGAAGACGCGCGCATCTCTATCAGCTTCAATTATGCGCTGGTCCGCAAAACGTAGATCGGTCACTTGACCGGCTTCATATTTCGACTATCGGTGAAATATGGAATCAAAAGTCGCCCTCGCACAGCTCTCCGCCCTTGCCCAGGAGAACCGCCTCGCCTTGTTCCGCATCCTAATCAAGGCCGGACCGGATGGCCTACCCGCAGGCGGCATTGCCCATGCGCTCGGTATACCGGCGAACACGCTCTCCGCTCAGCTCAATATTCTGTCGAACGCTGGCCTGATCGAGGGCGAACGGCAGGGCCGGTCCATCATCTATACGGCCAGGTTCGAGGCAATCAGTCAGCTTATCGTCTTCCTGATGGAGGATTGCTGCGAAGGCCGCCCGGAAATCTACGCGCCCGTTCTGGAAGCCGCCAGCGCCAGCTGCTGCAGCTGATCACACCATGGGATTGTTTGAAAAATACCTTTCGGTCTGGGTCGGTCTTTGCATCCTTGCAGGGATTGGTCTCGGCATTCTCGTGCCGGGCGCGTTCCAGACGCTGGCGGCGCTCGAATACGCCAGCGTCAACTTTGCCGTCGCGATCCTGATCTGGGCGATGGTTGGGCCGATGATGATCGGCGTGGACTTCTCGGCTATGCAGCATGTCGGGGAGCGGCCCAAGGGCCTGATCATCACCCTCGCCGTTAACTGGTTGATCAAGCCGTTCACCATGGCCCTTCTGGGCGTGGTGTTCTTCAAATATTTCTTTGTCGGATTGATCCCGCCGGAGGATGCCGAAGGTTATCTCGCGGGTCTCATCCTGCTGGGCGCCGCCCCCTGTACCGCGATGGTGTTTGTCTGGTCCCAGATGACGCGGGGCGATCCGAACTATACCCTCGTACAGGTCAGCGTGAATGACGCCGTGATGGTGTTTGCCTTTGCGCCGCTTGTCGCCTTGCTCCTGGGTGTGACCGACATCTTCGTGCCTTGGGAGACAATTATCCTGTCGGTACTGCTTTATGTCGTCATCCCGCTGATCGCCGGCGTGCTGACACGCGGCTGGCTCATACGCCGCGGCGGCGAAGGCGCGATCGGCGAGTTTACGCAAGCGATAAAGCCGCTATCGGTCATCGGCCTGCTCGCTACGGTCGTCCTGCTGTTCGGCTTCCAAAGCGAGTCGATCCTCGCCTCGCCCCTGGTGATCGCGCTGATCGCCGTGCCGATCCTGATCCAGTCCTATTGCATGTTCGCGCTCGCCTACGCGGCCGCCTGGGCCTGGAAGGTGCCACACAAGATCGCCGCGCCCTGCGCCCTGATCGGCACTTCGAACTTTTTCGAGCTGGCCGTGGCGGTGGCGATTAGCCTGTTCGGCCTTAACTCCGGCGCAGCGCTCGCAACGGTCGTCGGTGTGCTGGTGGAGGTACCGGTGATGCTATCGCTGGTCGCCTTCGCCAACCGGACGCGGGGCGCATTTCCCGAGGAACAAGACATAAAGGCCGCCCCATGATCGTCATCCATCACAACCCTGACTGCGGCACCTCCCGCAACGTCCTCGCCATCATAGAGGCCAGCGGCGAAACGCCGGTTGTCATCGAATACCTGAAGGACGGCTGGACACGGCCCCAACTGCTCGGCCTCTTTGCGGCCGCCGGCCTCACCCCGCGCGCTGCCCTGCGCGAAAGTAAATCCCCCGCAAAGCAGATCGGCCTGCTTGAGCCAGGCGTGAGTAACGAGACGATCCTCGCCGCGATGCTGGAACACCCCGTCCTCGTCAATCGCCCGATCGTCTGTTCCCCGACGGGCGTGCGCCTCTGCCGCCCCAGTGAAGTGGTGCTTGACCTTCTGGAAAGCCTACCGCCCGGCCCGCTCTACAAGGAAGATGGCGAGATGATCATTGACGAGAAAGGACAGCGCATTGGCTGACCTAGAGAACAACCTCCCCGCGCTCGACGGCGCCAGCTTCCATGAGATCGACCGCGAAACGCTCCTCAGGCCTCCAGCGAAAACCTATCGACCGCGCATCCTGCTGCTGCATGGCTCACTGCGGGAGCGGTCCTTTTCCCGGCTCGCGAATGAGGAAGCCGCCCGCATTCTGCAGCGCTTCGGCTGTGAAACCCGCATGTTTGATCCGGCTGGCCTGCCCCTCGCGGACGGCGCGCCGGACGACCATCCGAAAGTCCGGGAGCTGAGGGATCTCGTCATCTGGTCAGAGGGCATGGTCTGGTGCTCCCCTGAACGCCACGGCGCTATGTCCGGCATCATGAAAACCCAGATCGACTGGATACCGTTGTCTCTCGGCGGCGTGCGCCCCACGCAGGGCAAGACGCTGGCCGTCATGCAGGTCTGCGGGGGCTCGCAGAGCTTCAACGCCGTCAATCAGCTGCGGATTCTCGGCCGCTGGATGCGCCTCATCACCATCCCGAACCAGTCCTCCGTGGCCAAGGCGTTCATGGAATTTGACGAAGCCGGGAGAATGAACCCCTCCCCCTATTATGACCGTATCGTGGACGTCATGGAGGAACTCGTGAAGTTCACCCTGCTGACGCGCGACCGGGCGGACTATCTCGTCGACCGCTATTCCGAGCGCAAGGAAAGCCCTGCCGCGCTTTCCGCCCGGGTCAATCAGACGGGCATTTAGGGTCTGGTTGGCGCTATTGGCCGCCCCCGCCCTTGACCTGAAGGCAATGGCAGTTCATCGGAGCCGGGATTTTCTGCCCTTATTTTACCGTAGGACATGTCATGGATCTCTCCAAAATCGCGACCGGCCAGAACCCGCCCGACGACGTCAATGTGCTAATTGAAGTCCCGCTCGGCGGCGATGCGATCAAGTACGAGATCGACAAGGACTCCGGCGCGATGTTCGTCGACCGCTTCCTCTACACCGAGATGCGCTACCCCTGTAATTATGGCTTCATCCCGCACACGCTGAGCCTCGACGGTGACCCCATCGATGTAATGGTCGTGGGCAATCGCCCTCTGGTGCCGGGCTGCGTCGTGCGCGCGCGCCCCGTCGGTGTGCTGCTGATGACCGACGACAAGGGCCCGGACGAGAAGATCCTCGCCGTGCCGCATTCCAAGCTCACCTCTTACTACGACAAGATCGCGACCTATCACGACCTGCCGCAGATCCTCTGCGACAAGATCCAGCACTTCTTCGAGCACTACAAGGATCTCGAAGGCGGCAAATGGGCCCGCATCGAAGGCTGGCACGGCATCGAGCGGGCGCGCGAGTTGATCCGCGAGGCGGTCGACCGCGAAGTGGCGGCGACCGGCAAGAAACGCTGAACCCGCGACGAGGCTCTTGCTGCGTTTTGCAGATGCGCTAAGGCTGATTGCTGGAGAGACCTCAGGCCACAGACATTGTTTGGACCATTCTTGTGGCCAAACGCCTGTATGCGGATTGTCCGCCCAGACAGGCTAATGCTTCATGTTGCCCCCATCCCGGCGCCCAACATCTCGTGCGGCTTCGTGCTGGACGTTTGGTATGTGGCCGCAAGACTGGAAGAGTTGGCCCAGGGTCGGCCGAGCCCGCTTACGATCTGTAGCCGGAATCTGATGTTCACACGCCGCAGGAGCGACGTCGAGGCGCTGGACGCCGAGACAAACGCGCCGATGGCAACCTGCCTCCGCGAAGGCCTGGTCTGGGTGTTCATCCCGTCGCCGGTCCGCGATGCGGCGGCGCCGCTGCCGCCCGTGCCCCTGTTCGGCGGCTCGAAAGGCCGGGTCCGCTTCATGGAGAAGGTCGTCGTGCCAGCCCATCAGGATGACGCAGTCTATGGACTGCTCGACCTTGCCCACACGCCCTTCGTCCATCGCTCCCCCATCTGGCGCGGCAATGGTATCCTGAAACTCAAGACGAAAGACTTCGTGCCCAGCGAAATGGGCTTCACGATGGAGCCGCACGCCCTGGTGAACAGCGACATCTACCAGCTGATCGGCGGCGCCATACGCGTGAAGATCTGCTTCCGCCTGCCGGGCCTGCGGGCGGAATACATCAGCAACAGCAGGCATACCGTGCTCGACCTCACGGCGCTGACACCGATCGATGCGCGCCACACTGCGCTGCGCCAGATCTTCTACTGGAACTCGCCGGCCTTGAATGTCGTCCGGCCCTTCGCGCGGCTCGTCGCCCGGCCGTTCCTCCAGCAGGATGTGGACATCATGGCGGCGCGCCGGCTGAATGAACCGTTCGGCGGCCGGGGAATGCTGCTAGGCGATTCCGACCAGCAATTTCTCTGGTACATGAAACTCAAACAGGCCTGGGATGCCTGCGGTCACGCCGAGGCGGGTTTCGTCAATCCGCTCCAGCCAGCGACGCTCCGCTGGCGCACCTGAAGGCGCCTGCGTGTAATCGCGCCCGGAACGGCTGCCATGCGAACGCTGTGCTCTCGCGCCGAGGCGCAGGGCGCCTAAGGCTCGACGATTTCGAACTGCCGCGTCTCGGCATTGCGCCAGTGCAGCTCGCCGTGCCGGATCGCGAACCAGGCGCCGTGGATCTGCAAAGTGCCCGCCTCGACCTTCTCGCGCACAAACGGGAAGCTCATCAGATTCTCGATCGAGGTCTCGATGCCTTCCAGTTCCAGCACGAACTGCGGGTTCTCCGGATTACGCTCGATCACCCGCTCCCGCGCGTTATCGAGCAGCTTCACCCAGGGGGCCACGAATTCGCCAATCAGCGGGCTATCATTCTTGGTCAGCGAGGCCGTGACGCCGCCGCAGCCGCCATGTCCCATCACCACGATGATCTTCACCTTGAGGATGTTCACCGCAAATTCGAGCGCGGCTGACACCCCGTGCAGGCCGCCATTCGGCTGGTAAGGTGGCACGAGATTGGCAACGTTTCGCACGACGAACATCTGCCCCGGCGCCGCGTTGAAAATGTCTGACGGGTCAGCCCGGCTGTCGGCGCAGCCGATCAGCATGATGTCGGGGTCCTGCCCTGCCCCGAGCTTCAGGTAGAGGTCGGCCTGTTCGGCATACACCCCGCCCCGGAAACGCCGGTAGCCTGCGATCATGTCATCGACGGATTTCATCTCTGCCTCCAGGCTTGCCGGCCGGGCGGATCGCCCAGAATCTGAAACGGCGCAAGCGAATTCGAAACAATTCGCTGCCTAAACGGTACGGATAGTCTCGCGCTGGTACGGTTTCCACGTTATCAGATGCTGCAGCGATGGAGAAATCTGCATGACAACCCCGGCCGAAACGCCCGGCACGCCTTCCCGCTCCCGCAAGGGACCGACACGCAGCGAGGCCTCCAAAACGGCCATCCTCGACGCAACGCGCGACGAGATGGCTGAGAATGGCTGGCGCGGCTTCAGTGTCGATTCGGTCGCCAAGCGGGCGAGCGCCTCGAAACAGACGATCTATCGCTGGTGGCCCTCCATCGGCGCGATGTGTGTCGATGCCGCCCTCGCCCTGATCCCTGACGCTCCGGATGGCGGACGCGATCCGCAGGAGCGCATCACCGCCCTGATTATTCCTATCGAAGCGGCGGCCCGCACAGGGCATGGCCATGCTGTACTACGTGTAGCCCTGCTGGCCGCTGCCGACGACAAGGATGCTGGCGAAGCCTGGCGCGCCTGGGTTGGCCGAGACATCCGCCAGCCGCTGCGCATGCTGCTAGCCGAGCTCGCCAGCAAGCGCGTGATCCGGCGTGACTTCGAACTGGATGATGTGATCGAGCAATTGCTCGGGCCGATTTTCCACCGGCTGACGATCTCGCGGGCGCCCGTGAAAGAAGGCTTCTGCGCCGAACAGGCGACCGCGTTCCTTAGAACCTACGCCGCCTTCTGAAGCCTCAGCGCGCGCGGCGCCAAACCATCAGGGGATCGAAGGCGCCTGTATCAGCGGCTTTCTGCAGCGCCGCCAACTGCTCGGAGACCGCATTGGGTGCCGCTGCGGCCCGGGCCGGGTGGTAGAGCGCCTGGTCGAGCCGGCAGACCTGTTCGAACAGAGCTTCAGACCGCACCACGAGCTCCAGGAAACGCGGCGGCAGGCCCTTGCTCTCAGGGGAGGCGCTGTCCAGCGCAGGCTGGTCCCGGCGGATGCGGTATTTCCGGGCGCCGGCATCTTCCATCTGCATCTCGCCGTCGCGCACGGCTTTCTGCATCACCAACCAGGACGCCGCCTGCATCAGCCGCGTCGTCAACTCCATACTCCAGGACGCATACGTCAGGCTCGCCTCGCGCGGCAGCGCCTTGGATTGGTCGCGTCCCGGCCCGTCGAGATAAGCGGCCGTCTCTTCCACCAGCGCCATGCCGCGGGTGAACACCGTGTCGAACAGCTTGCTGCCGGTGAAGGCGTCCGCCTGCAATGCGGCTGGTTCAAATTCTGCCATCACGAACTCTCCACGCTCATCCGCGCCCTGTTTGGCCAGTCTAGGTTCAACCCGTTTCCCGCCACTTAACCGCCCTGGCCGAACAGCGCATCAGCGGCGCGCTTCTGGGCTATCTTCTTCTCGATCTCTGTCTCGCAGGCGGCAATTTCCGCTTTCAGCTGCAAGATCCGGGCCTCGAGCTCGTCCACCGACATCTGGTCAAGTGCCTGCGCCTTGCGGACACGAACCGGCTCTTCATCATTGAGGGCCATTGCAGCGTCTCCGTCTGGTGGCTTTCACCAAAGCAGAAAGGCGGTCTAGAAGCGACTCTTCTAACACAACTGGAACCGGAGACAGCGCCGATGACCGAGAAGATGACAGCCGCCCATGCCGAAACAGGCCAGCCGCTCCAGCTGGTAGAGCTGCCCCGGCCTGTGCCGGGGAATGACGAGATCCTCATCGAAGTCGCCGCCGCCGGTCTCAACCGCGCGGACCTAGCCCAACGCGCGGGCCGGTATCCGCCTCCGCAGGGCGCCTCCCCTGTTCTTGGTCTCGAAGTTTCTGGCCGGGTGGTCAGCACGGGCCAGGGAGCAAGGCGTTTCAAGGCCGGCGACCGGGTCTGCGCGCTGCTCGCAGGTGGCGGCTATGCCAGTCATGTGTTGGTGGACGAAGGCTCGGTTCTGACCGTTCCGGATCAGATCGACCTTGTGACGGCTGCCTGCTTTCCCGAGGCGATGATGACGGTGTGGGCGAATGTCTTCGACCGGGCAGGTCTGAAATCCGGCGAGACTTTCCTCTGCCACGGCGCCACCAGCGGCATTGGCGTGATGGCGCTGCAGATGGCAAAGGTGGCGGGCGCCGCGGAAATCTTCGGCACCGCGGGATCGGCCGATAAATGTGCGCTTGCCCGCGAGCTCGGCGCAGATATCGCGGTTAACTACCGCGAGGCAGATTTCGAGGCGGTGGTGAAAGACGCCGGCGGCGCGGATGTCATCCTCGACATGGTCGGCGGGGATTATGTCCAGAAGAATATCGGCGCCGCGAAAGCCGATGGCCGGATCATCAACATCGCCTATCAGTCCGGCATGACCGTGACGGTGAATTTCGGCCTTGTCCTGATGAAACGCCTGTCGCTGATGGCGACGACACTGCGCGCGCGCCCCGCGCCGGAGAAACGCCGCATCCGTGACGCCGTCGAGCAGGATTTCTGGCCGCATGTCGCGGGCGGAAACATCCGCGCTGTGCTGGAGACAACCTATCCGCTGGCAGAGGCCGAAGCGGCCCTGGCTCAGATGGAGAGTGGCGGCCATTCCGGCAAAATCCTGCTCGTTACTTAGCCCGCTTCCCATCGCGCGGCATTTGGCCTATAGGCTCGTACAGGTTACAGCTTGCCTGAACCTTGTCCCGCCCGGCACTGACGTGCCGGGCGGCTTCATTTCAGGCGCCGACAGGAATTCAAAAGGAGACCCCTCATGGCCGACGTTCTCATGCCGCGTGCCACCGCCGTCTGGCTCCTCGACAACACCACGCTCACCTTTGCTCAGGTCGCGAAATTCTGCGGCCTGCACCATCTGGAAGTCAAAGGCATTGCCGACGGCGATGTTGCCGAGAACATGCGCGGCGTCGATCCGATCGCCGGCGGCCTTCTCTCGCGCGAGGAAATCGCCCGCGGCGAGGAAAACCCGGACTATGAGCTGCAGCTGGCCGAGTCGAAGATCGCGCATATTCCCCAGCCGAAACGCAAAGGCAGCCGCTACACGCCGGTCATCCGCCGCGCAGACAAGCCGGACGCCGTCGCCTGGTTCATCCGCAACCACCCGGAAGTCACTGACGCGCAGATCATCAAGCTGATCGGGACCACCAAAGCCACGATCAACAATGTCCGCGACAAGTCCCACTGGAATGCGCAGAATATTCGCCCGGTTGACCCTGTGACCCTCGGCCTCTGCACCCAGATCGAGCTCGACGAAGTCATCACCAAGGCGTCCGACCGCCGCCGCAAGATGGACGCCGACAAGGCCGCCCGGTCTGAAGGCCCCGGCCTGTCGCCCACCAGCGACGAGCCTGTGGCGGAAGCGCCCGAACCGGAAGAAGCCCGCCGGAAGGACATCTCGGCCGCCGACGTCTTCCGCGACTTCGACTGAGCTCAGGCGTCCGCGCCCCGCCGCACGAACACATAGAACGCGCCCGAGCCGCCATGCTTAGGGTGCGCTTCGGCGTAGCCTGACACGAGGCGGCGGGCCTCGGCCGTCTCCAGCCACAACAGGAAATTGCGCCGCAGTACCCCCTGCCCGGCCTTTCCCTTGCCAGTGATGACCATCACGCAGCGGGCGCCGTCTGCCTGCTGGGCCGAAAGAAAGGCCGGAAGTGCGCGCCCCGCGCTCGCCTGGGTGTGGCCGTGCAGGTCGAAATGCGCCGCGATGTCGAGCTTGCCGCGCCGGACCTTCTTCTCCCGCCCCCGGTCTGCCAATGGCGCCGGCGCGGCAGGCGCAGCCGGCTTTGGAACCGGAGGTGCCGCGGCCTTATTTTCAGGCTTAAGCGCGGGGCGCTCGGCGATGCCTTCTTCCAGCGCCGCCTGGAAATCCGGTAGCGAGGCTTCCTTCGGGCCGATGGGCTTCACGGTCGCTGCGACCTTTGCCCAGGCGCGAGCTTCGTCCTCACTTAGCTTGCGGCCCGCCATGGCGGTCCTCAGCCTTTCCGGTCTGGCATGTCCAGTGCCGCGACCGGGCGCGATCTGTGCATCCGGGCCGCCACCGTCCGGGGCAGCAGTACCCAGAGGCGCCCCGGCGCATTCATTGTCCCGGCACGGTTTCCTGCTTCCTTGCCGGTGCCGAAATAGATGTCGCCGCGCACCGGCCCCTTGATGGCGCCGCCGGTATCCTGCGCAATCAGAAGCCCGGACCATTGCCCGCCAAGACCCGGCGCAGTCGTCTCGACAAACATCGGCACACCGAGCGCATGGAAGGCCGGGTCAACCGCCATCGAGCCGAGCGCGGTCAACGGCACATTGTGCGCGCCGACCGGCCCGAGCGAGGCATCGCCCTCTGGCAGCGCCTGGAAGAACACAAAGCGCGGATTGGTGTTCATCGCCTGGCGCACTTCGGCGGGCGAGGATCGGTCCATCCAGGCACGGATCCCCTGCATCGAGCCTTCGCCCCGCGTGATCCGGCCGGTCTCGATCAGCCAGTTGGCGACCGAGCGGAAAGGCTGGCCATTGTGCGCGGCATAGCCGGCTCGCATGGTCGTCCCGTCAGGAAAGGTAAGCCGGCCGGAGCCCTGGATCTGCAGGAAAAAGACATCCGCCGGATGCGCCCAGGCAATGGCCGAACTCGGATTTTCGGTGATCTCGGCCCGCGGCGGATAGGGCCGCGTCGTGCCATTCGGCAGGCGCTGCAGTGGCGAGCCGCCATTGGCGACGAAATCCGTCGGCAGCGCCATGACCGGCTCCGTGAACCCCGGCTCCGGCGCGCGACGCGCCGCATAGGTCGGCTCGAAATAGCCTGTGAAACGCGGACGACCCTCGGTGTCGATAATCTCGATCGGCACGAACAGCGATTCAAACACCCGCCGCACCGACGCATCATCCTGCGGGCCGGACAGCGAGGCGCAGACCGGTGCCCAGTCTTCCGCCGTGCCGACCCAGGCGGCGCTTTGCGACAGCGGCGCATCCCAGGCGCGGTGGGCAAAGCGCTCGCAGGTCCGCTGGAAGGCCTCGAGTGAAGGCGTAAGCGGCGCAGTCCGCCAGCCCGGCAGGTCGTTATAGGTCGCGGGGGTTGTCGCCGGTGGCGGATGGATCAGCCCCGGCGCCGTGCTGGCGGGTGGCGGTTGCGTGACCGAAGGCGAAGGCGCGCCGGGCGTAGCCCGAGGTGGCGCGCTCTGACAGGCAGCCATCAGGAATAGAGCAGTCAGGGCAATCAGACAGGTACGGATCATTGTCTGCCCCTTATGACGCCCGAGCGGTTAAAATGTCATGTGAAGCCTTTGTCAGTGACCCGCGTCACGACGCGACATCAACATCATCCAGCAGCCAGTTCGGATCACCGGAGGTCACATCCCGCTTGAAGGTCCAGATCTCGCGGGCAAGACGCGTCGTCTCGCCGTCGCCGAGTTCCGCCTCATAACGCACCGACACGCGCGCGATCGCGCCGTCGAGTTCCGCCCGGTCGATTTCGGTCTTCTTGATACGCAGAAGCTCGAACGCCTGCGTGCCGTCCGCTTCGCGTGCCGTGATCGATGCGTCCCAGGCTTCGTAGACATCATCATCCAGCAGCGGGCGCAGGCCGTCCCGGTCGCCGCGCGCATAGGCGCCGACGATCATCTGATAGGCCGCCTTTGCGCCCTTCATGAACTCTTCTGCCGTGAAAGTGCTGTCGGCATTGTAGATTTCTTCAAGCCCGCCAGCCGCAGGGCCCGTGAACAGCGGCCGGTCATTGTCGACACGTCTTGGCGCGGGGGCCGCTGGCTCGGGATTCGCTGTGCGCTGTTCTGGATTCGGTGCAGGCCGGTGCATTGGACCATCATTGCCACCGCGGCCAAGCGCCATGTAGAGGCGCCACAGCACGAACAGGGCTACGGCCGCCAGGATCAGGACTTCTATCACGGGGTTGGACATGGTTCCGGGGCGATCCTTCGTCAAACTAACTCTATGGGGCTGAAATAGTGCCCCTTGGCCGGGCTTACCACCCCATGCGTTGCGCGGCGCCGGGCCGCATGCTAGGCGCGCACCCTAACTGCATAGGTGAGTAATGACAGATACCAGCACGCCGGAAAACCCCACACCTGGTGAGCAGCCCGCCACGCCGCCCAGTCTTCGCGTGCTCGGCCAGTATGTCAAAGACCTCTCTTTCGAGAATCCGGGCCACCCGCCCGTGCAGGGCCAGCCGAACATTGATCTCGGCATCGATGTCGGCGCCGCCCCGCATGTGGATGGCAACGGCATGTTTGAGGTTTCGTTGAAACTCTCGGCCAAGGCCGTCTCCGAAGATACTGTGCTCTTCATTTCGGAGCTTGATTATGCAGGCCTCTTCCAGCTGCAGAATGTGCCGGATGCGCAGGTCGAGCCGATGCTGCTGATCGAATGCCCCCGGCTGCTGTTTCCCTTCGCCCGGCGGATTATCGCAGAAATCACCCGCGAGGGCGGCTTCCCGCCCCTGCTGATCGATCCCGTGGACTTCGTCGCGCTCTATCAGGCCCAGTACCGCCGGACAGTAGGCCGCGCCTCCAATGGTGACGCGGGCAACGCCTGAGCCTCAGTCGAAGGCGTTCCAGATCGCGCCGGGGCCGAGTTTTGCGACAAGGCCCGCATGGGCTGCCGACTCGTCATCGGTGATGCGCGTCGCCAGCGGCGCTGGCCTCTGGCGAGCGGGCGGCCGCCTCGCGCCCGCCTGATCCCGCACCGCATCAAAGCTGAAGGCCCGCGCGCGCCCGCCGAGCAGTTCGAGATACACGCCGGCCAGAAGCTGGCTGTCGAGGAGCGCGCCATGGAACGTGCGGCTTTCCAGCGAGATGTCGAACCGCTTGCACAGAGCGTCTAGGCTGGCCGGCGCGCCCGGGTAGCGCTTGCGGGCCATTGCAACGGTATCAATCCAGCGCTCGTCGGGAATGAGTTCGCGGCCGCAGCGCGCAAGTTCCATGTTGAGAAAGCCCCGGTCGAAACTCGCATTGTGCGCGACCAACACGGCGTCGCCGAGAAATTCGATAAAGGCATCAACGACCGAAGCGTCCTCGAATGGCGGCTTGTCCGCGAGGTCGGCGTCCGTCAGCCCGGTGATCCGCGTCGTTGCCTCCGACACCGGCCGGCCGGGATTGATCAGGCGGCGGAAGGTCTTGCCGGTCGGGATGTGGTTGATCATCTCGACCGCGCCGATCTCAACGATCCGGTCGCCCTGGTCCGGGCTGAGGCCGGTCGTCTCGGTGTCGAATGCGATTTCCCGGATGCGTTCCGTCATTCTGCTTTTCCGCGGGCGATTCGCTCCATGAGCGTTATGATGGCGTGGACATGGTCGCGTGCAAAGTCAAAACCATGCGCCGATGACACAATGAAATCCGCCCGCGCGCGCTTCTCACTATCCGGCATCTGCCGCGACAGGATGGCCTCAAGCGCCTCCGCGGTCATGCCGGGCCGCGCCAGGACCCGTTCGCGCTGCATCCCAGCCGGGGCGGTGACGACAAGCGTGTAGTCGCAATGTTTGTCTCCGCCGGTCTCGAATAGCAGCGGAATGTCCAGCACGGCGAAACTTGCGCCGTCCTGATTGGCCTGCCGCCGGAAATCGAGTTGCGCTTTCACCACCAGAGGATGCACAATGCCTTCAAGCCGTTTCATCGCCTCTGGATTGTCGAGAACCCGCGTCCGCAGAAGTTGCCGGTCGACAGAGCCGCTATCCGCCACGCCGGGAAAAGCCGTCTTGATCGGCACCACAGCTGCTCCGCCCTCGGCATATAGCGCATGCACCGCCGCGTCCGCGTCATAGACGGGTATATCGGCTTCGCGGAAAAGTGCAGCGGTTGCAGATTTTCCCATGCCGATCGAACCGGTCAGTCCCAGGATGATCACGAGGTTGCCTCCACCAGGGCGCGGCAGCGGGCATGCGCTTCGGCCATGTCCGGCATCACGCCGAACCATTCCTGAAAGCTGATCGCCGCCTGCGCCACCAGCATGCCGAGACCGTCCAGCGTGCGCCAGCCCTTCAGCGTCGCCTCTGACAGCGCCAAATCGGCGCCCTTGCCATAGCTGATGTCATAAAAGATGCCGCCCTCGGCGGCTGGCAATGCGAGTTGTCCGCCCGAATGACCGAGGCTGAGTGTGTTGACGACCAGCGCGTCCCTGGGCAGCCGCGCGAGCCCATCTTCGAGGCTGCAGACGGCTGCGCCGGGTGCCAGCGCTTCAGCCATCGCGGCGGCGCGCTCGACCGTCCGGTTACAGATGGTCAGCTTCGCCCCGCGATCCGAAAGGACAGACGCGACGGCGCGCGCTGAACCCCCTGCCCCGAGAAGGAAAACCTCTTCATGCTCCACGCCGATCTGGCCGTAGTCGAGCGTCATGGCAAAGCCGGTCGCGTCCGTATTATAGGCCGACCAGGTCCGGTCTTCTTCGAAAATCAGCAGATTGGCCGCGCCGATCCGCTGCGCGGTCTCGGTTGCCCGCGCCGCAAGCCCCAGGGCTTCCTCCTTGTGCGGCAGCGAGACATTCAGCCCGCGGATCCCCTTCCCTGCCAGAGTGGCGAGGCCTTCGGCTAATTCGCCCGCCCTCACCTCAAAGGCAGAATAGACCGCATCGATCCGGTTGGCGCGCAGCCAGCTATTGTGGATGAAGGGCGAGAGGGAATGGGTGATGGGGTCCCCGACAACTCCAAGGAGGACAGTCATGCAACAATCACTTTCCGGACACGGAGATAATCGAGCAGCGGTAGAAGCGGCAAGCCCAGGATCGAGAAATAGTCGCCTTCGATCCGGGTGAAAAGTTGCGCGCCAAGCCCCTCTAACTGATAGGCGCCGACGGTCGAGAGCAGGCTGTCGCCGCACCGCGCCGTATAATCTTCGATGAAGTCTTCGGACAGGCCGCGCATTGTCAATTTCGGGCGTGCCAGATACCGCCAGACCGGCGCGCCATCCTCGCAGATCACGATGGCAGTCTCCAGCGTGTGGGTCTTGCCGGACAAGGCCCGTAGGTGTTCTTTCGCTGCGCCCATGTCGGCCGGCTTGTCAAAAGCGGTTTCGCCGAGCGCCAGCATCTGGTCGGCGCCGATCACAAGCCCCCGTCGCTGGCCGGATATCCGCATCGCCTTCATCTCGGCAAGCTGCATGGCCTGCTCGCGCACCGGTGTCCCCGCCGCGCGCAGGCTGTCGCGGAAGGCGGCCTCATCGATATTCGGCGCAACCGTATCCGACACCACGCCAGCCGCCGCCAGCAGCGCGCGCCGGCTCTGGCTCCCGGACGCAAGCGTCAGACCGGCGCTCATTGCGCGCTCCAGCGTTCGTGCAGCATGTTGAGGATCGCGGCTGCCGTCTCCTCGACCGAGCGACGCGATACATCAATCGTCTTCCACTGGTTGCGCTGGAACAGGCGGTTGGCTTGTGTGATCTCGTCGCGCACCGCCTCTTCATCCGCATACTGTGTCAGCTCATCCTGGTTCAGCGATATCAGGCGTTGCCGCCGGATCTGCACCAGCCGCTCAGCCGAAATCTTCAGGCCGACGACTAGCGGCCCCTTCCCTTCCAGCTTCTCCAGAAAGTCCGGCAGGGCGACGCCTGGCACCAGCGGAATATTTCCGGCACGGACCTTCCGGTTCGCCAGGTACACACAGGTTGGGGTCTTCGACGTCCGGCTGACACCCAGGAGGATGACATCGGCGCCGACGAGACCCTCCATGTTCTGGCCGTCATCATGGGCAAGCGTGAAGTTGATCGCTTCCATTCGCTCGAAATAGTCCTCGTCCATGGCGTGCTGGCCGGCGACCCGGTTGTTCGGCGCAACGCCCAGATGCCGGCTCAGCATCGCGATTGATGGATCGAGCACCGGCAGGGTCGGAATACTCCGTTCCCGGCAGAACGCCTCAAGCCGGCTTCGCAAGGCGGCGTCCGAGATCGTGAACCAGACAACGCCCGGCGCCGCCTCGATTTCCCGCATCACGCGGTCGAGCTGGCGTTCGGAGCGGACCAGATAGTAATTGTGCTCAAGCGGGTGCACATTCTCGAACTGTGCACAGGCCGCCCGTTGCAAGGCATTCAGCGTCTCGCCCGTGCTGTCGGAAACGAGATGCACATTGAAATAGATGCTGGGTCGGTCGGGCCTTGTCACAGGGCTTCTCTTGCAGGCTCCTGCCGCCTTGCACAAGGGGTGTGACTCGCCTGTGCAATCCTTCTTTGCCCCGCGTGATTCACAGGCGACTCACAATTGCGGGATTCCCACCTTCAGAGAGTCACGAGACGTTCTCCTCTGTGAGTCAGGCCGGGTCGTTTACGTCTGGTTAACCATTGACTCTTTTCGGTTTTGAACTCGTTCCTTGGGCAGGTCGTTTCTGTGATTTGCCTGTGATATTTGCTGCGCAAACCGTTAATGGCTACGTTCTCCCTGAATCTCGCAGGGTTATAATCATAAGAGCCCTGACGGGTATGGTATTGATGAATGAAGGGGGGACCGGGTGGCCGGACCAGTCAAGAAAATTCTCGAAGTGCTTTCAGGCAAGGCTGTGAAACCGCCCCCGGTCTGGATGATGCGGCAGGCCGGTCGGCATCTCCCCGAATATCTCGAGACGCGTTCGACAGCGCTGGACTTCCTCGATTTCTGCTACACGCCAAAGCTTGCAGCAGAAGCGACGCTTCAACCTATCCGCCGCTACAATATGGACGGGGCGATCCTGTTTGCGGATATTTTGCTGATCTTAGACGCCATGGGCCTCAACGTGGCCTTTGAAAAAGGGGAAGGCCCGCTGGTCGAACAGATCGAGACACCGTCCGATCTCGCTCGCGTGACGCCGGAAGCGGCCGCTGAACAATTGTCGCCCGTCTATGAAACAGTCTTTCGGGTGAAGTCGGAATTGCCGGACACCTGCACCCTGATCGGCTTTGCCGGTTCGCCCTGGACGGTCGGGCTTTATGCCATCGAAGGGCGCGGCAAGACGGACAAATCCCTCGCCTGGGGCTGGGCGCATGGCCGGCCGGAGGATCTCGCGGCCATCATGGACCTCATCAGCGAGGCGACCGCGCATTATCTTGCCCGCCAGGTCGAGGCCGGCGCCGAAGCGCTGATGCTGTTCGACAGCTGGGCCGAGGGCTTGCCGGACAATATCTTCCGGGAAGTCATCATCCAGCCGACCGCAAACCTCGTCACGCGGCTGCGCGGCATGGGGATCACAGTTCCTATCATCGGTTTCCCGCGAGGGGCCGGCGTGATGCTTCCGGAATATGTGCGCGATACCGGCGTCACTGGCACTGGCCTCGACACGGCCGTCTCCCCGGCCTTCATCAACTCGTCGCTCCCTCCGGCTTTCCCGGTGCAGGGTCATCTCGACCCGCTGCTGCTGATCGAAGGAGGCGGGCGTCTTGACGCACGTGTCCGCGAATTGCTGGACGCGTATCACGGACGTCCCCATATCTTCAATCTGGGTCACGGCGTCCGGCCGGAGACCCCGATTGCGCATGTGGAGCGTGTGCTGGAGTTGATCAGAACGGAGTAGCGTATCGCCATGGGCCGCCGGATTGCTGTCGTGCTGTTCAATCTCGGGGGGCCTGACAAGGGCGAGTCCGTTCAGCCGTTTCTGAAAAACCTGTTCCGGGATCCCGCGATCATCCGCGCGCCGCTCCCGATCCGTTGGCTGCTGGCCCGGCTGATCTCGCGCACGCGCGCGCCGAATGTACGCAAGAACTACGCGATGATGGATGCCGGAGGCGGCTCGCCGCTGCTGCCGGAAACCGAGAAACAGGCCGCCGCGCTGGAGGCCGAACTCGCCGCTCGCCTGCCTGGCGACACTGTCCGCTGCTTCATCGCCATGCGCTACTGGCATCCCTTTACCGAGGAAGCTGCTGCCGCGATCGAAGCCTGGAAGTCGGATGAAGTCATCCTCCTGCCGCTCTATCCGCAATTCTCGACCACCACGACCGGCTCGTCCCTGACCGCCTGGACCCAGTCCTGGAAGGGCAAGGCCCGCACGATCTGCTGCTACCCCTTCGAGGAGCAGTTCATCTCCGCCCATATCGACCGGATCAACGAAGCCTATGACCGCGCCGGTAGGCCGGACAATGTATCCCTCCTCCTTTCAGCCCACGGCCTGCCCGAAAGCGTGATCAAGTCCGGCGATCCCTATCAGTGGCAATGCGAGACCATGGCCGAGATGATCCGCGGCCGGGTGCCATCTGACTGGGAAGTCACCGTCTGCTACCAGTCCCGGGTCGGCCCGCTGAAATGGATCGGCCCGGCGACGGAAACCGAGATCGAGCGCGCTTCTGAAGCGGGCCGCAACATTCTGATTGCGCCGATCGCTTTCGTTTCCGAACATATCGAGACGCTGGTCGAACTCGGTGAAGAGTACCGCGAAATCGCCGAGGAACACGGCGCCGCCAGCTATACCCGCGTCGAGGCGCTCGGCACCCATCCAGGTTTCATCCGCACCCTCGCGGGCGAAGTCATGGGCGCGCTCGGTATGAGCGGAGAGATCCGTTCCTGCGCCGGTGGCCGGCTCTGCCCGGCCGGCTGGAGCGGATGCCCGCAGCAGGTTGTTGAACAGGTTCCCGGTCAGCGCGTAAAAGAAGCCGTTCACTGACGGGGCTCCCTCCATGCTGTATCTTTCGGTCAAGGCCGCACACATCATCTTCGTGATCGCGCTGATGGCGGGCCTTCTGATCTATCCGCGTTACAAGGTCCACCAATTATCCAGCGCGCCCGGCGAGCCCCTGTTTGACACGATGCAGGACGCTTCCGCCCGGCTGAAGCGGATCATCCTGACACCCAGCCTAATCATCGTCTGGCTCCTTGGGCTGACCATGATGTGGCTGAACCCCGGCCTGTTCAACCAGGGCTGGATGCACATGAAGCTGCTGCTGGTGATCCTCCTCAGCGGGCTCTATGGTTATTTCTCGGTTCTCGGCAAACGGGTCGATAACGTGACCGGAACCGTTCAGGCCAAGCGCTTGAGAATGCTGAACGAAGCGCCCTTCATCCTGATGATCGGCGTCGTTATCCTGGCGATCCTGAAGCCTTTCTGAGTGCCCAAGCCTGAAACGCTTGACGTAAGGCGGGATTCTGACCAATACAGCAGCAATCGGTTCGCCAAGTCCTTTGGCGCCCGCGATTTCGATCGCCCGGTCCCTCCCCTGCTGATCCCTGCCCTAGCCCGGAAAACCCACCGCATGGCCACCTCGATGCTCGACAACCTGACCAGCGTGACGCTGCGTGAACTCAAAGCGAAATCGCCGGAGGAGCTTCTGCTCTATGCCGAGGAGCTCGAAGTCGAGAATGCCTCCTCGATGCGGACACAGGACATGCTGTTCGCGATTCTCAAGGAGCTCGCCGACAGCGAAGTCGAGATTACAGGCCAGGGTGTGCTCGAGGTTCTGGTTGACGGCTTCGGCTTCCTGCGCTCACCGGAATCGAACTATCTGCCTGGGCCGGATGATATCTATGTCAGCCCGGAAGTGCTCAAGAAGGCAAACATCCGGACCGGCGACACAGTCGAAGGCCCGATCGTCGCCCCGCAGGATAACGAACGTTATTTCGCACTGACCGATGTCAGCCAGATCAATTTCGAGGAACCGGAGAAGGCCAATAAGAAGGTCCATTTCGACAACTTGACCCCTCTCTATCCGGAACAGCGACTCAAGATGGAGAGCCGCGATCCGACCAAGAAGGACCGCTCCGGCCGCGTTATCGACATCGTCTCGCCGATCGGCAAGGGCCAGCGCGCCTTGATCGTCGCGCCGCCCCGAACGGGTAAAACGGTTCTGATGCAGAACATTGCCGCCGCGATCGAAGAGAACCATCCGGAATGCTATCTCATTGTCCTTTTGATCGATGAGCGCCCAGAAGAAGTGACTGACATGCGCCGCACGGTGAAGGGCGAAGTCGTCGCCTCGACCTTTGACGAGCCGGCGACCCGGCACGTCCAGGTTGCAGAGATGGTCATCGAGAAGGCAAAAAGACTTGTCGAGCACAAGCGTGACGTCGTCATCCTACTCGACTCCATCACCCGCCTCGGCCGCGCCTACAACACGACTGTGCCCTCGTCCGGCAAGGTCCTCACCGGCGGTGTTGATGCCAATGCGCTGCAGCGTCCGAAACGCTTCTTCGGCGCCGCGCGGAATGTGGAGAATGGCGGCTCGCTGACGATTGTTGCCACCGCGCTGATCGATACCGGCAGCCGGATGGACGAGGTTATCTTCGAGGAATTCAAGGGCACGGGTAACTCCGAAGTCGTCCTCGACCGGAAGATCGCCGACAAGCGGACCTTCCCCGCGATTGACATCATGAAGTCGGGCACGCGGAAAGAAGAACTCATCACGCCGCAGGACCAGCTCTCCAAGATCTACATCCTCCGCCGCATCCTCGGCCCGATGGGCACGTCCGATGCGGTCGAGTTCCTGCTCGACAAGCTCAAGCAGACGAAGACCAATGACGAGTTCTTCGAAGCGATGAAGAACTGACAGG
>CAYPDA010000021.1:0-33915 GCA_964409375.1 uncultured Hyphomonas sp. | reverse complement strand
GGGCCCTCATGGCGGGTTCAGTCAATAAGGTAATCCTGGTCGGCAATCTCGGGGCGGATCCTGAGGTCAAACAGTTCCAGAATGGCGGACAGGTCTGCAACCTGCGCATCGCGACATCCGAGAGCTGGCGCGACAAGGCGAGCGGCGAGAAGAAGGAGAAGACCGAATGGCATTCGGTGGCCATTTTCTCCGAAGGCCTCGTCCGCGTGGCGCAGAGCTACCTCAAGAAAGGCTCCAAAGTCTATCTCGAAGGCAAGCTGCAGACCCGCAAATGGCAGGACAAGGACGGCAACGACCGCTACACGACCGAGATCGTGCTGCAGGGCTTCGATGCCACGCTCGTGATGCTTGATGGCCGCGGCGAAGGCGGCGGTGCCAGCAGCGGCGGCGGGCGTGAGGCCGGCTATTCCGGCGGCGGCGGGCGTCAGCAGATGACCGGACCGAAAGAAACCTTCAACCAGGATCTCGACGACGAGATCCCGTTCTAGGATCAGCCTATGGGCGCGGCTCCCGCCTCCGGCACCGGCATGTTGAAGGCGCTTCTGCTGACAGGCCTGGCCGCGTGGCTTGCGGCCTGCGCCGCGCCGGATTGCTGCGCGCCGCCCGCAGGCAATCCGCTCGAACAGGCGCTCATTGCCGAGGGCGTGAGCCCGGCCGCGTCGGCGCTGGTGATCTACCGTCTGGAGGACGAAAAGCTCTGGGCCAGCGGCGGGGCGCGCATCCGCGAGCGCTTCACCCCGGCGTCGACCTCCAAAATCCCCCACACCCTGCTGGCGCTTGAAGCCGGCGCGGTGGCGGGGATGGGCGAACGCTTCAAATGGGATGGCGAAACCCGCTTCGTGGCGTCCTGGAACGAGGACCAGACCTTTGGTGCCGCCTTCCAGCGTTCAACGGTCTGGATCTACCAGATCGCCGTGCCGCGCATCGGGGCGGAGAACCTGACCGAAGGGCTCTCCCGTTTTGACTATGGCAATGCCGATATCGGCGGACCGGACGCCATCGACCGCTACTGGCTGCAGGGTCCGCTCGCGATTTCCGCCGCCGAACAGGTTGCGTTCCTTTCGCGCCTTGCCCGGCGCACGCTGGCGCTGTCGGCGCGCACCTATGACCTCGCCGTGCCGGCCATGGTGCTGTCTGAAGGTGAGGGATGGACGCTCTATGGCAAGACCGGCTGGAAGAATGTTGAAGGCGCGATGGATATCGGCTGGTTCGTCGGCTGGGTCGAGCAATCTGCAGGCGACGAGCCCGGCACCTATGCCTTCGCCCTGAACATGGACATGCCCGGCGGCATGGATGAGGCACCGAGGCGCCGCGCCGCTGTGGAGCGCGCCCTGCGCAGCCTCGGCGCGCTGCCGCCCGCCTGAGGCTCAGGGCCGGTAAAGCTCGACGATCGCGCTTGTCTCGCTGCCGCCAACCTTCAGCGCGCCGCCGATGACGTGGACCGCGCCGTCCAGCGTCACGGCGCCCAGACCGTGGCGCGGATGTGGCATCGCCTCGATGGTCTTCCAGACATCGGCCGCCGGGTCATAGGCCCAGGCCTCAGGATAAACGCCGCCGCCATTGTCGAAGAATTCGCCGCCAAACGCGTAGAGCTTGCCTCCCGACGCCGCCGCCGCGAGGCCGCCCTGCGCCTGCGGCATTGGGGCCGCGATTCGCCAGCGATCCTCGGCCGGGTCATAGATTTCATGGGCAGAGGTATTACCGCCGGCTACGCTGCGTCCGCCAACGATATGCAGCTTGCCGTCAATGACCGCTCCGGAGGCGGAATTGCGTGCGGTCAGGCACGGCGCTGCTTTGCGCCAGGGTCCATCCGGCCCGTCGAGCACGAAGTGATGCGTCTGGTCGATCTGATCGTTCCAACTGGCATTGGACTCGCCCGCTGGTGAGCGCCCGCCGGCAAAGTGAAGCACACCCGCCGCGTCCACCAGCACCACCGCCTCGCCGCAAGGCCTGGGCAGCTTCGGCGCCTCGTGCCATTCGCTGCGTGCCGCGTCCAGCCACCAACCGCCGGCCTGCGCCTGCCAGACCGCCTCTGCGGAGGGCGAATGGTACCCGGCGAGCGCCCAGAGGTGCCCGGCAAAACTGATCAGGTGCGGATGGTGCCGCGCCGTGGGCAGCGCCGGCGCAGGCTGCCAGCCCCGTCCATCCGGGCGCCAGGCATGGTGGGCGGCCGTGGGCCCGGTGATGCGCCCGTCTTGTGCGATGAAGCCGCCTGCAAGGTGGATCGCCCCGCCATGCAGGCAGGGATAAATCTCCTGGACAGGGAAGGGCAGCGGATCGCCCATTGACCAGCCTCCAGCCGGGCCCTCCTCGCGCCCCGGCACGCCGTCTTCCGGAACGTCATCCATGCCCGCGCAACCCGCCAGCGCGAGTCCCGCTCCAAGCCCGAGGCACACCGCCCGGCGGTTCGGCATCTGTCGTGGTTGAGGCGGCATTGGGGACTCCCTGGAAGCGTCGGCAGGTGTGGGCGGAAAGCCCGGAAATGACTGCAAATAAAGGCATAGCCAAGGTAGCCCGGGGCGGGCTCGGCTGCTAGTCTGACCTCCAGTAAACTGGCGATTCGGGCGCAGTTTTCCCAGCCGCCGACCGAGCAATACAAAAGGCACTTCCATGAGTGATCCGACCACCCCTCCGGACGAGCCGGAAACCCCGGAGAATGGCGGCGGCCCGCCGGCGTCCATCGACGGCATCGAGCCGATCTCGATCGAGTCGGAGCTGAAATCCTCCTATCTCGACTATGCGATGAGCGTTATCGTCAGCCGCGCGCTCCCGGATGTGCGCGACGGACTGAAGCCGGTCCACCGGCGCATCCTGTTCGCGATGAATGTCGGCGGCAATACACCGGACAAGCCCTATTCAAAATCCGCCCGGATTGTCGGCGACGTTATCGGTAAATACCACCCTCACGGGGACTCGGCCGTCTATGACGCGCTGGTGCGCATGGCGCAGCCTTTCTCGATGGGCGTGCCGCTGGTTGATGGCCAGGGCAATTTCGGATCGATCGACAATGATCCGCCGGCCGCCATGCGTTACACGGAAAGCCGCATGACCAGGGAGGCAACCTACCTCCTCGCCGACATCGACAAGGACACTGTCGACTTCCAGGACAACTATGATGGCAAGGAACGCGAACCCGTCGTCCTGCCGGCGCAGTATCCGAACCTGCTCGTCAATGGTGGCGGCGGCATTGCGGTGGGCATGGCCACCAACATCCCGCCCCATAATCTTGGCGAAGTGATTGATGCGACGCTGGCGCTGATCAATGATCCGGCGATTACCGAGGAAGCCTTGTGTGATATCGTTCCGGGTCCGGACTTTCCGACCGGTGCCCTGATCATGGGCCTCTCGGGTAGCCGCAAGGCGCTGTTGACCGGACGCGGCAGTGTCATCATCCGCTCCAAGACCGAGATAGAGCAGGCAAAGAATGGCCGGGAAGCCATCATTGTCACCGAGATCCCCTATCAGGTAAACAAGGCGGCGATGATCACCAAGATCGCCGAACTCGTCCGTGAAAAGAAGATCGAGGGCATCTCGGACCTGCGCGACGAATCCGATCGCAATGGCATCCGCGTGGTTATTGAGCTGAAGCGCGATGTCAGCGCTGACGTCGTGCTGAACCAGCTCTACCGGTTCAGCCAGATGCAGAGCTCCTTCGGCGTCAACATGCTGGCGCTGAACAGTGGCCGGCCGGAATTGATGAACCTTCGCAAGGTTCTGGAATGCTTCCTCACCTTCCGCGAGGAAGTCGTTGTCCGCCGCACCAAGCATGAGCTCGGCAAGGCGCGCGACCGCGCGCACGTCCTCGTCGGCCTCGCCCTCGCGGTCGCGAACATCGACGAGGTCATCCGCCTCATCCGCACCTCACCCGACCCGGCCACAGCGCGCCAGCGCCTGCTTGAGAAAGCCTGGCCGCAGCAGGACATGGGGCCGCTGATCGATCTGATTGCTGACCGGCGTACGCGCCGCGGCGGCGATCCGGATACGATCTACCTGTCCGATGAACAGGCGCGCTCGATCCTGAACCTTCCGCTGCACCGGTTGACCGGCCTTGGCCGTGACGAGATCGGCAATGAGGCCCGCGGCCTCGCCGAGAAGATCGCCGACTATCTCGACATCCTGCGCTCGCGTAGCCGCATCCTCGACATCATCCGGGGCGAGCTGACCGAGGTGAAGGAGAAGTTTGCCATGCCCCGCCGCTCGAAATTTGTTGAGGGCGGTGTCGACATGGAAGACGAGGACCTCATCGAGGTCGAGGACATGGTCGTCACCGTCACTCATGGCGGCTATGTCAAGCGCACACCGCTCTCGACCTACCGTACACAGAACAGGGGCGGTAAGGGCCGCTCCGGCATGTCGATGAAGGACGAGGATTTCATCACCCGCGTCTTCTCGGCGACCACGCATACGGAGATTCTGTTCTTCTCTTCCGCCGGCATGGTCTACAAGGAGAAAGTGTGGCGCCTGCCGATCGGCGGGCCGGCCTCGCGCGGTAAGGCGCTGGTCAACATCTTTCCTCTGGCCACGGACGAGCGGATCGAAAGCGTCATGCCGCTGCCCGACAGCGAAGAGGCCGCGGCCAATCTCGATGTCATGTTCGCCACCCGCACCGGTAATGTACGCCGTAACCGGCTCGCGGATTTTGTCCGCGTCAACCGCAATGGCAAGATCGCGATGAAGCTGGACGAGGGCGACGGCATCGTCTCGGTACAGCTCTGTTCCGAGAAGGATGACATTCTTCTGACGACCGCGCTCGGCCAATGCATCCGCTTCCCGGTCACTGATGTGCGTGTCTTTGCCGGGCGCGATTCCACGGGCGTGCGAGGAATCCGCCTCGCGACGCAGGACACCGTCATCTCGATGGGCATCCTGCGCCATATGGATGTCACTTCGGAGGAAGCGCGGGCCTATCTGCGCCATGCTGCGGCCATGCGCCGCGCCGCTACGGGTGAGGAAGAAGAGATCTCCGAGGACGAGGACGAAGTGGTCGCCGAAACCGCGCTGTCTGCGCAGCGCATTGCCGAGCTTGGCGCGGCCGAGGAATTCATCTTCACCGTTGCCGATGACGGCATGGGCAAGCGCTCCTCTGCCTATGACTACCGCATAACCGGGCGCGGCGGCAAAGGGCTGGTCGCCCAGAATATCTGGGGACGCGACAAGAAGAACGGCCCTGTCAAGCGCGTCGCGCAATCCTTCCCTGTGGGGGAGGGTGACCAGGTCATGCTGGTCACCGATGGCGGCCAGCTGATCCGCACCCCGGTCGACCAGATCCGGATCGCCGGCCGGTCCACCGGCGGCGTCTGGGTCCTGCGCACGGGTGACGGAGAGCGGGTTGTCTCTGCAGCGCGGCTTGTCGATGACGGGGAAGCCAGTATGGATAATCCCGAGGGCTGATCGCAGCGCCCCCGCCAGGGCAAAGCGGCTCAAAACAGCCAGGAAACGGGCAAGACGGAGGGCGCGCATGCATCGTATCGGACTTTATCCGGGCACATTCGATCCGCCGACCAACGGCCATATCGACATTTTCGGCCGGGCAATGAAACTCGTCGATACGCTGATCATCGGTGTCGCCATCAATGAGGCCAAGAAGCCGCTCTTCTCGCTCGAAGACCGGGTCGAGATGGTGCGCTACGAGACCTCGCGGCTCAACGGGCCGGGCCTCGCGGAGATCAAGGTCATGCCGATGCATGGCCTCCTCATGAAGTTCGCCGAGGCCTGCGGCGCCCAGATCATCATCCGCGGCCTGCGCGCGGTTCAGGACTTCGAATACGAGTTCCAGATGACCGCGATGAACGAGCAACTGAATCCCGACATTGAAACCGTCTTCCTGATGGCCGATGTTCGTCATCAGGCGGTGGCCTCGCGGCTCGTCAAGGAGATCGCGAGCCTTGGCGGCGATATCACGCCGTTCGTGACGCCTGCGGTGAAGATTGCTCTGATGGAGAAGTACCGAAAATGAGATTCAAAGGTGTGCTGGCGGCTACGGCTGTCCTGGCCCTCATCCTACCGGCCTGCGCGGAGGCGGCGGGCAAGGCGTGGACTGTAGAGGCTCCCCAAAACCCTGGCGACGTGCCGGAGAGCTGGCGCGCGGTGGATCCGGAGCGTCTGATCATCTTCGACACCAACAAGGGCCGCATTCTGATCGAGGCCTTTCCCGAGGTCGCGCCTGCCCATTTTGATCATTTCACGGCGATCATACGCTCTGGCGATTATGACGGCACCAGTTTCCACCGCGTTATAGAGGGCTTCATGGCTCAGGGCGGCGACATCTTCGCGCTGCACGGCCGCGAGTCCGGCCTGCCGAGCGTGCCTGGGGAGTTCACTTTCAAACGCGATGTCGAGACGATGCCGCTCGAGGCCTATCTCGGCGATGCGGACACAGCGCGCGCCGGCTTCGTGGCGGGTTTTCCGCTTCAGACGCAGGCGTCGTTCTTCGCGGAAATGTCCGTGGACGGCCTGGTCGAGAGCTATATGCCGCATTGTCCCGGCATCGTCTCGACCGCGCGGACCAGTGACCCGAATTCGGCCAACGGCCAGTTCTTCCTGATGCGCGACCATTCTCCGCATCTTGACCGTCAGTATACGGCGTGGGGGCGGGTCATCTCCGGCCAGGATGTCGTCATGGCGCTGAAAGTTGGCCAGAATCCTGCCAGCGGCGTCGTCACTGATCCCGACATTCTCGAAGCTGCCCGCATTGCCGCCGACCTGCCCGCTGACGAACAGCCCAAGGCCTATGTCATGCGGACGGATACCGATGAGTTCCGCGCCGAGGTCGAAGCCATGGGCGAGCCGGACATCTGCACGCTGGCAGCGGTGCCTGCGATCATCCTCGATTGACGGCCTGGCCGCGGCGCGGATGGACCTGTCCGAATTCCAGTTTGACCTGCCTGAAGCGCGAATCGCGCTGCGCCCGGCGGACCCGCAGGATGCGGCGCGCCTCCTCGTCGTGCACGGCGACGGCCGACTGGAAGACGCGGGTGTGCGCGATCTGCCGCGCTATCTCGCACCCGGGGACGTGCTCGTTTGCAATGACACCCGCGTGCTGCCGGCGGCGCTGAAGGCTGTCCGCCCGGCTCGCGACGGGGTGAGCCGGGATGTTGTAGTTGATCTGAACCTGGTCGAGCATGAAGGCGGCCCAAGCTGGCTGGCACTCGCCCGGCCCGGCCGCCGCCTCAAGGAGGGCGACGACCTTCAGTTTGCTGACGGCTTTGCGGCGAAGATCACTTCCCGGCGCGAGGGCGGCGAAATCCTGATCGAGTTCGACCGGGACGGCCCGGCCCTGACGGAGGCGCTCGAAGCCCACGGCGCAATGCCGCTGCCGCCCTATATTGCGCGCCGCCGCCCAGCCGACGCCGCTGATCGGCAGACCTATCAAACCCGTTTTGCCGGGGAAGAAGCTGCCAGCGTCGCTGCGCCGACCGCCGGGCTGCATTTCACGCCGCGCCTGCTTGCAGCACTCGACGCCGCCGGCATGCAACGTGAAACGGTCCGTCTGCATGTCGGCCTCGGCACCTTCAAGCCGCTGGAAAAAAGACACCTCGCTGAAAACCGTCTGCATCAGGAATGGCGCCGCGTGACGCCGGATGTCGCAGACCGGCTGAATACGGCCCGCGCAGGCGGCGCCCGCATCGTGCCGGTCGGCACTACCGCCATGCGCACGCTGGAAAGCTGCGCCGGCGAAGACGGCCTGATCCACGCCGCCACCGGCCCGACGGATATCTTCCTCAAACCCGGCGACGCCATCCGCGCCACCGACGCGCTCGTCACCAACTTCCACCTTCCGGGCTCGAGCCTGTTCATGCTCGTCTGCGCCCTGATGGGCACCCGGGTCATGCAGGCCGCCTATGCCCACGCCGTCGCGGAAGACTACCGCTTCTACTCCTACGGAGACGCCTGCCTCCTGCTGCCCTGAGGCGCGATCCGACCCCTCTCCCGCTCGCGGGAGAGGAGGGGCCCGGCGCGGAGCGATGGGAGGTGCGGGCCTCTGCCAGCCGATTTAAGGCTCGCGCAGGACCCGGGCTTCCCCCAGGTCGCCGCCTTCGATGTGCCGCCGCCTTACCGCGACCGGCGGCGGCCCAGTCCAATCAGGCGTCCGAAGAAGGCAAGCACCCGCCCCGGCAGGCCGGTCCAGAAGCGGCGCCAGCGCCAACGCCGCGCCAGCCGCAGATCATTCGGCGCATCGAGCGTCCCGCGCGGAATGTGCACATTGTTCATCCTGGGATGATAACGCCGGATCAGATCCTCTTCGACCGTCGTGACATCACGCGGATTGCGGATGACGAGGAGGTGGCGCTCGGTCGCGCCGCGTTTCCACCAGGCCTCCCACCAGCGCTCATGCCCATAGAGGCGCGAGCGGAAGTTCGTGGCTTTGCCGATATACAGGGGAAACAGGAAAAAGCCGAACCGCCGGCTGACGAAAATATACACCCCGCCGCCCGGCGGAATGCCCTTGCGCGTCAGCGTGATCTTGAACCGGTATCGGTTCCCGCTTTCCCCGCGCCAGGTGTGCCAGCCAAATAGAAACCAGTTCAGCAGAAACATTTCCGGCCCTTTTGCCCCCAGACGCCCGCCCGGAAACTCGCGGGAATACGGTTAACAGGGCCTTAACAATGCCCGCACCGGCGCAAAGCTGCGCCGGTGGATCGGCGAGGGGCCGAGCCGGCCGAGCGCCTCGGCATGCGCTGCGGTGCCATAGCCTTTGTGGCCGGCAAACCCGTAGCCCGGATGGGCTGAGCACAGCTCTGCCATTTGCGCGTCACGCGCCGTCTTGGCGAGGATCGAGGCCGCCGAGATGCAAGGCTCGGTCAGGTCGCCCTTGATGACCGCCTCGGCCGGGGCCGGTAGGCTGGCGGGCAGGGCATTGCCATCAATGCGGATGAGGACAGGCGCGAGGCTGAGGCCAAGCACCGCGCGGCGCATGGCCAGAAAGGTGGCTTCCCGGATGTTCAGCCGGTCAATCTCCTCGACGCTCGCCTCTGCGACCGACCAGGCCAGCGCCCGCGCGCGGATCAGCGGTGCCAGGCGGCCACGTGCCTTCTCGCTCAGCTTCTTGGAATCGGTCAGCCCCTCGATGGGCCGGCCGGGGTCGAGGATCACGGCCGCCGCCGTCACCGGCCCGGCCCAGGGCCCGCGCCCGGCTTCATCCACGCCGCAGAGGAGAGAGCGGGTCTGCATCGCCGGATAATGGGCAGGAGTCGCGCGCGAGGGCGAGCCCCTCCCGCAGCGGCAGGGCTGGCCAGTATGGCTCTGCTCGGCCAGCATGCGTCAAACAGGGAGGAAAGAATGGACCTCGGCCTCAAGGACAAGGTGATCTTCATTGCCGGTGCGAGCCGGGGCATCGGGCATGGCATCGCGGCCAGCCTCCTCAAGGAAGGCGCCCGCGTCGCGCTGACTGCACGCGGCGCCGAGGCGCTGGAGGAGACCCGCAAGGCGTTTGCGGCGGCGTTCGGGGAGAGCTCGGTGTGGGCGTTCGCGGGCGACCTCACCCAGTCTGCTGGCATCGACGCGGCCGTCGCAGCCTGCGAGGCGGAGTTCGGCGCCCTGAGCGGCGCTGTGGCGAATGTCGGCCTGTCGCCGTCCCCGCTGGGCATCGACGTCTCGGATGAGGACTGGCAGGCCGGTCTCGACCAGAATCTGAATTCCGCCTTCCGCCTCGCCCGCGCGGCCATTCCAAGGATCAGCGCAAATGGCGGCGGCAGCTTCCTCTTCATCTCCTCGATCGCCGGTCTCGGCGCGCTCGGCACACCGCTGATCTATGGTGCCACGAAAGCGGCGGTCAATCACCTGTCGACTTCGATCGCTCGCTTCACCGCGGATACGAATGTCCGTGTCAACACAATCGCGCCCGGCAACATCGTTTTCCCCGGCAGCAATTGGGAGCAACAGTCCACCGGCCCGCGCGCCGAGGCCTGGTGGCGCTGGATCCGCCGCGAAGTCCCGATGAAGCGTTTCGGTACGCCCGAGGAAATCGGCGATACCGCCGCCTTCCTGATGTCGGACCGGGCGAGCTTCATCAACGGCGCCGTACTTGCCGTCGATGGCGGCCAGACGCGCTAAACGACGCGGCCCTTGAGGCTCGCAAGCCAGGGGACCAGCGCGGCATTGACCTCGGCCGGGCGTTCCTGCTGTGTCCAGTGGCCGCAACCGGGCAGGACTTCGGCCAGCTCGAGCTTGGTCACGGCCTCGCGCATCTTTCCCACCGGATCGGTCACCATTCCAAAGCCGGAAAAGGCCGGGTCCTTATCGCCCGCGATGAAGCAGGCCGGCTGATCGATGGTCCGTTCCCGGAAGGGCTGGAGGTATTCCCAGTCGCGCGTATGGTTGCGGTAGCGCGAGAGCGGCCCGAAGAAGCCGGACGCCTCGAATTCGGATACATAATAGTCGAGATCCGTTTCGCTCATCCATGCCCCGATCGTCTCTGGCGGATGCAGACCATCCAGCAGCGGAAAGCCGGATGGCTTGCCAACCGGGAAATCCCCCGCTTCCGCCTCACCCGAAATCGCATGGTAGAAGCCCTTCAGGAACCGGCGCGGTTCTGCCTCGAACGCGGCTTCGGCGCGGCCCGGCTCCCGGAAATAGGACTGGTAGAAGAATTTGTCCCGGTCATCCCAGACCTGTTTGATGACGAGGTCGAACGAGACTTTTGGCACGCCGAAGAAGGGCACCGACAGCGCCGCCACTGCCGCGATGCGCTCCGGATGAAGCAGCGCCGTGTTCCAGACCTGCGGCGCGCCCCAGTCATGCCCGGCCAGGATGAAGGGCGTCTCCGGCGACAGCGCCGCGCCTATGCCGAGAATGTCCCCGATCAGCGCTTCCATCCGGTAATCGGCCACCGCGCCCGGTTTTGACGATCCGCCATACCCGCGTACATCCATCGCCGCCGCTGTAAAGCCGGCCGCCGCAATCGGGCTGATCTGGTGGCGCCAGGAATACCAGCTTTCGGGAAAGCCATGCACCATCAGCACGAGCGGGCCTTCGCCTTCCAGCGCAACCCGGATTCCCGCCTCGCCCGCATCGATCATCCGGAAGTCCGTCATCCCTTGTCTCCTCCGATCCTTCGGGCGGAAGCTGCGTCAGCGCCGGGGCGCTGGCAAGCGGGGCCGCGGCGGAAAGCACGCCGGAATTGACGCCGGAATTGACGCCGGGGCGGGGCTTGCCGGCCGCAGCCCCGCCGGTGCAGACTTGCATCAACGACCCGGCCCGCGAGCAGACGGGTGAAGCGGAGTAAACACGCATGACGGCGCATCATATCAAGGTGACACGGGAAGACGGCGGCATTGCCGTGCTCACCATCGACCGGCCGGAAAAGCGCGGCGCCATGACCTACGCAATGCTGGCAGCCTTCATCGGCGCCGTGAAGACGCTCGCCGAAGATGACAGCGTCCGTGTACTGATCGTGACCGGGGCGGGCGGCAGCTTCTGCGCCGGGACCGACCTGTCGGACCTCGCCACAATTCCTGGCGAGACGCGCGGGGTGCGCGGCGAGGCGCATGAGGGCGATGTCTGGTGGCCGCTCGTCGCTTTCCCGAAGCCCGTGATTGGCGCCATCGATGGCTACGCGGTCGGCATGGGTGCGGAGTTTTCCAGCCAGTGCGATGTCCGCATAATCACGCGGCGCACGCGGTTTGCCTGGAACTTTGCCCATCGCGGCCTCGTGCCGGATACCGGCGCGGGCAGCTGGCTGCTTCCCCGCCTGATCGGGCCCTCCCGTGCCCTGAGGCTACTCTATTCGGGCGCCTTCCTTGAGGCGGACGAGGCGCTCGCGATTGGCTATGCCAATGCGATCGCCGAGCCCGAAGCGCTGATGGACGCCGCCCGCGCCGAAGCCCGCCGCTATCTGTCCTCCTCGCCTTTCTCCCTCCGCCGGATGAAGGAACTCGTCTGGAAAGGCCTTGAGCGCGATGTCTCCGGCCATATGCAGGCGCATGTCACGGCCCTCTCCGCTTGCTTCAAATCCGCCGACCACAAGGAAGGCGTCGCCGCCTTCCTCGAGAAACGGCCCGCAAAATTCACGGGCACATAAGGGCGTCAATCCATGGGCTGAGACCTCGTTGTCATTCCACGGCCGCCAGCCACTCACACCTGATCGGGCGAGCTGCTGCTTACCCCATCACGAAGGCGTTGAGCTTGTTGCCATCCAGATCGCGGAAATAGCCGGCATAGAAGCTGTCCCCGCGCGGGCCGGGCGGTCCGTCACACGTGCCGCCGAGGCTCAGCGCCAGCGCATGCAGCCGGTCAACCTGTCGCTTGTCCTTCGCCTGCAGAGCGACCATCACGCCATTGCCCACGCTCATCGGATCGCCGTCATGCGGATAGCAGACACCAAGGCCTGCCGGACCATTCATGGCGCCCCAGGCAATCATCGTATCGGTGGCAAACATCCGCGGCGTACCTAATTCCTCCGCCATCGCATCATAGAATTTCGCTGCTTTCTCAAGGTCGCGCGTCCCAAGTGTCACATAGCCGATCATTGTCTTCCTCCCAGCAATCGATTACACGAACATAATAAGAACATATAGCGGAGTCGAGTGGGATCATAAAAAATTGACGTGAGACCTTCACTGGTCTTCAGTGCCCCGCGAGATGTGACCGGAGTCCCCGCTATGACCGTTCCCAATCCCTATGCTATCCGTATACAGAGAAACGGTGGTCCGGACGTTCTCGCAGCCGAGGCCATAGCACCCCGCGGCCCCGGCCCCGGCGAAGCGCTTGTGCGCCAGCGCGCAGCCGGCCTCAACTTCATCGACACCTATCACCGTTCCGGCCTCTATCCCGTCCGCCTGCCTTCTACGCTCGGCTCGGAAGGCGCAGGGGTCGTCGAAGCGGTGGGCGAGGGCGTGTCGGATCTAGCACCCGGCGACCGCGTCGCCTATCTCGCCAGCGGGACCTACACGACGCATTACACCGGCAGCGCCGCTGCGATGGTGAAGCTGCCGGACGGCGTAAGCGAGGAGCAAGGCGCCGCGCTCCTTCTTAAAGGCTTGACCGCCTGGATGCTGCTGTTCGAAATCCGCCCTGTGCGGCCGGGCGATGCGGTGCTGATTTGGGCGCCGGTCGGCGGTGTCGGAGCAATCCTCACGCCCTGGGCCGCGCATCTCGGCGCCCGTGTCATCGCTGTCACTTCCAGCGAAGCGAAGGCGGAGAAGGCCCGCGCGCTCGGCGCGTCGGAAGTGGTCACCGGCTATGACGGCGTTGCTGAAAAGGTCCGCTCCCTGACGAGCGGAAAGGGCGTCGATATTGCCTTCGACAGTGTGGGCAAGATTTCTGCCGAGGCCTCGCTCGCCAGCCTGGGGCCCCGCGGCTGGTTCATCACCTATGGCAACGCCTCCGGCCCGGTTGACCCCATTCCGCCTGCGCGTCTCGCGCAGGGCGGCAGCCTGATTATGACGCGCCCCGGCGTGTTCACTTTCCTGCAAGCCCCGGGCGCGCTTGCCCGCGGCGCGGGCCTCGTCTTCGAGGCGCTCGCCGCCGGCGTCTTCAAGGTCGACATCGGCCAGCGCTTTGCTCTGAAGGATGTCGCCGACGCTCACCGCGCTCTTGAAAGTGGCCAGACGACCGGGGCGACGATCCTGATCCCCTGATGCAGACCCGGTTCGCGCTGCGGCTGCTGGCTAGTTTATGAACTCATCGGCGCCGTGGTTGGGGCACTGGCGGATCTCGGTCGAGGTGTCCTCAATCAGCATCCAGCATTGGCCAAGGATCGAGCAATAGCAGATCTCCACGGCATAGCCGGCAATCGCGTCATTCAGAGCCTCGATTACATCGGCGCCCTCTGCCCCGATTACGACGCTTTCTTCGCCCGGGCTGAAAATGCGGTAGTTAATGTAGCTGCGCCGAATGCGCACCTCCCGTTCGAAATCGGGAAGCGAATCGATGATGTCACTGTACTGACGGATATAGTCCGTGCCGCGATGGACCCGCATCGAGCGCACCTCGGCCGGGCCTATCCCGCGATTGGCAATGATGACCTCGAAGGCTGGCTCGCCGGCCTCGTTGACGGTCTGGTTGTTGAACAGTATCAACCGCGGCCAGACTTGCGCCTCGGTCTGCACACGGGAGGCGCGGGCCTGCTCCCACGTCGCATACATCGCGGCGCAGGAAATCACGACGGCCACCACTGCCGTGACGGTTTGGGCAAGCGCCATGCGGGCGAACAAGCGCTCGGACTTCGAAAGGCCCGAATATGCGCCCGGTGCGGCGGTCTGCGCCGCGCTGTCTTCATCCTCAGCCAAGATCCTTCCCCGCTCTCTGTCCCCCCTGAAATCTAGGTGAAAAGCTGTCTCGACTTCAACCTCAATTCAGTTGGATTTCTAACGCCCCCGTACCGCCCTCTTCCAGCTTCAACGCCCCCCTCTACTCTGGCGTCAATATCGTCCAGGCAACAGCGGCGCATCGTACTGCTCAAGGGAGGCAGTCATGGTGTCCGGTCCCATCGACGGAGTGATCCTTTTTCTGGTCGGCGCGGCTTTCGCCCGGATCATCGACCGATCTCATGATACCTCCCGGCGTACTTACTCGAAGCCTGGCCGGCTTCGGGCTCGCTTTTGGCGCGATCATCGCCGCTGCGCTGCGTCATATCTTGGACGCAGCAATCCGGGAACGACAATTCCTCGCATCCTGCGGCGATCGCGCCCATATACCCAAAAGACATTACGGAGCTCCGACCGATCATGGAACTTTCAGCCTTCATCGCGTTCGGTGTTTTCCTCGCCCTGAATTTCCTCACCTCTGCCAGCGGGGCTTTCTTCCGGCCTGGCGACTGGTATGAGCGCCTCGCCAAGCCTGGCTGGACTCCGCCGAACTGGGCGTTCCCGGTCGTCTGGTCGCTCCTGTTCCTGATGAATTCGGTCTCCGGCTGGCGGGTCTGGCAGGCGTCCGGTACAGCGGCCGGGGTCGCCTTCGGCGCCTATGTCCTCAGCCTGGCCATTAACGCCAGCTGGTCGGCGGTCTTCTTCGGCCTGCGCCGTATGGATATCGGCCTCGTAAATGTCGTGCTGCTCTGGGCGTCGATCGCCGCAGTTGCTGTGCTGTTCTGGCCGCACAACCAGATCGCCGCTCTCCTGCAGCTGCCCTACCTCGTCTGGGTCACCATCGCGACCGCGCTCAACTTCACCGTCCTGCGCCTGAACCCCGCCGAAGCCCGCTCGGCCTGACCTTCAGTCACTCACCGGCAGCTCCAGCAGCAACGCCGGATCAATATAGAAATCCGCGCCCCGGTCGGCGCTTCCCGAATTACGCCATTTGACCCCCCAGTGCAGGTGCGGCCCGGTCGAGCGGCCGGTATTGCCGGTCCTGCCAATCAGCTCGCCGCGCCCGACCACATCGCCGGGCACCACGCTCACCTCCGACAGGTGCATGAACACCGAGAGCAGGCCGTGGCCATGGTCAAGGAAGATCGTACCGCCTTCATAATAGAGGTCCGGCTCGGCCAGCGTCACCACGCCCCCCGCCGGCGCGACGACCGGCGTGCCGACGGGCGCGGCGAGGTCATAGCCCTGATGCACGGACATCGACTCGCACGGCTCACCGCTCGTCTTCGACACGCCGATATATTTGCGTGTCGGACCGAAGGGCGAGGAGGGGGGCGCTTCGGCCGGCCGGACAAACCCGTCCAGCGCGCCGCGCCCGGCATGAAACTGCGCGAACGAGGCCTGTTTGATCTCCCAGCTGCGCGCGGCGTGTGCTCTTTGTTCCGGCGTACGCGCGTCGACGCGGTCGCAATCAAAACCCGGCACCATGCGGAATTCATCCTGCCTTGCGGCAATCTCCAGCGCGCCTTCCAGCGCCAGCGAGCGGACCTCGATGCTGAGCGGCGCGCCTTGAGCGAGGCCGAACTGGACCGTACCAGTCTCATCTGCCGCGAGTTCTATGGCGCCAAGCCGGAACACATCGCCCGGCTCACCCTCACAGATCACAAAGCCGCCCTGTTTCAGGATACCGCCGCAGCTGTGCATCACCGGCTCCTGCGGCGTCAGCGTCAACGCTAGCGGCGGGCCGTCCGCCGGCGCATCGATTTCCGATCCGCTATCCGCATCGCCGAACGCCCGGACCGCTTCGATGGGCGCAGCCGGATCTGTTGCCGTGCCACCGGGAAAAGCCTCGCCTGAAGCCGGGGCGGCCATGACCGCCTCAGATACAATCCGCAAGGGTGCCTCGCTGCAGGCGGTCGCCAGCAGCAGCGCCATCAGGCCAGCGGCCGTTTTCACCGCCCGGAAACCAGGCGCTGCGCCGCCGCCTCTGCGTCCCAGTAGGCCTCCTGCCGGTCGACGCTCCAATAGCGCAGCGCGCCGATCGGTATGCGCCGCCCCGTCACCGCGCAGGTGACATAGCTGCCAGGCGACAGCTGCTCAAAATCGTTGTCGCCATAGCGCAGCTTCGCCTCGCCATCGCCGGAACCTGTACGTGTCAACATCCCTCTACCCTGCCTCAGTCCGCACGGAAAGGAAAGGTGTTGTTGCAAGAAGTTTCTGCTTTGTTCTTGTGAACAAATAGTGTACGCAAGGGGCAGCAACGGCAATCGGGGGCCTTGCCAAACTGGCCCTCATGGTAGACCAAAGGAAGCGACTCATGAGCAAAGCGAACCTCCAGATTGTGCACAAGGAATCCGGTGTGGATAAGCAAAAAGCCCTCGAAACGGCGCTCGGGAATATTGAGCGGTCCTTCGGGAAGGGCTCGGTCATGCGGCTGGGCGATAAGAAAACGATGGATATCGAAGCGGTCTCCACCGGTTCGCTGGGGCTCGACATTGCGCTCGGCATAGGCGGCCTGCCCAAGGGCCGGATCATCGAGATTTTCGGACCGGAAAGCTCCGGTAAGACAACCCTGTCGCTGCATTGTGTGGCAGAGGCCCAGAAAAATGGCGGCGTTTGCGCTTTCATCGATGCCGAACACGCGCTCGACCCGGTCTATGCCGGCAAGCTTGGGGTCGATCTGGATGATCTTCTGGTGTCGCAGCCCGATACCGGCGAGCAGGCGCTCGAGATCGCCGACACGCTGGTGCGCTCCGGCGCGGTAGACCTGGTGGTGATCGATTCGGTGGCGGCCCTGACGCCGCGGGCCGAGATTGAAGGCGAGATGGGCGACCAGCTGCCCGGCCTTCAGGCCCGGCTGATGAGCCAGGCACTGCGTAAGCTTACCGGTTCGATCTCCAAATCGAAATGCATGGTCATTTTCATCAACCAGTTGCGGATGAAGATCGGCGTGATGTTCGGTAGTCCCGAAACGACGACCGGCGGGAATGCCCTGAAATTCTATGCCTCCGTCCGGCTCGACATCCGCCGCATTGGCCAGATCAAGGATCGTGAGGAGGTCGTTGGCAACCAGACCCGCGTCAAGGTGGTCAAGAACAAGGTGGCGCCGCCGTTCCGTCAGGTCGAGTTCGACATCATCTATGGCGAAGGCATTTCCAAGACCGGGGAGCTCATCGATCTCGGCGTCAAGGCTAATGTCGTCGAGAAGGCAGGCTCTTGGTTCTCCTTTAATGGTGAGCGGATCGGGCAGGGCCGAGAGAAGGCGAAGCAGTTCCTCAAGGACAATCCGGCCATGGCCAACGAGATCGAGGATGCTGTCCGGCGCAATGCCGGGCTGCTTGCCGATGAGCTCCTGTCCGCTGGTATGAGTGCCGAAGGAGATGACGCTGATGACGGACCCGAGGCCGCTGAAGGCTGACAGGAACGACCCTCATTACTTCCCGCGTGTCTGATCTCCGGGCGGGAAGTGTCCCCTTTGCGGCGTGCCTGAGCTTGGCGCGGCGCAAAGGGGGCTTTATATCGCCGGTACAAGGCTGCGCCGATTCCCCTGCCTCAGGGGCGGCGCGCGCCACCCCAGTAATCCGGCAAGGGCCAGAGACAGCACATGAACGGCGTGAATGACATCCGGGAGACTTTTCTCGGCTTTTTCGAGAAGAATGGCCATGCCCGGCGCGTCTCTGCGCCGCTGGTGCCTCAGAATGACCCGACCCTGTTGTTCGTCAATGCGGGCATGGTGCCGTTCAAGAACATCTTCACCGGCGCCGAAACGCCCTTTGCCCCGCGCGCGACCACCTCGCAGAAATGCGTGCGCGCCGGCGGCAAGCATAATGACCTAGACAATGTCGGCTATACGGCCCGCCACCACACCTTCTTCGAGATGCTGGGAAACTTTTCCTTTGGCGACTATTTCAAGGACGATGCGATCCGGCTGGCCTGGGAACTGGTGACGAAACAGTATGGCCTCGATGCCAAGCGCCTCCTTGTCACTGTCTATTCAGAAGATGAGGACGCCGCGGACATCTGGAAAAAGGTCGCCGGCCTGCCGGACTCGAAGATCATCAGAATCCCAACCAGCGACAATTTCTGGTCGATGGGCGATACGGGTCCTTGCGGTCCGTGTTCGGAGATCTTCTTTGACCATGGCGACAGGATTCCCGGCGGCCCGCCTGGCAGCGCCGAACAGGACGGCGACCGGTTCATCGAAATCTGGAATCTCGTCTTCATGCAGTTCGAGCAGCATGGCGATGGCTCGCGCACCAGCCTGCCCAAGCCCTCGATCGATACCGGTATGGGACTCGAGCGCATGGCCGCCGTGCTTCAGGGCCAGCACAACAATTACGATATCGACCTGTTCCGCGGCCTGATCCGCGCCGAAGAAGACGTCTATGGACAGAAGGCCGAGGGCGAGCAGACCGCCTCCTTCCGCGTCATCGCCGATCATCTGCGCACCTCCGCCTTCCTCGTCGCTGACGGCGTGCTGCCTTCGAATGAAGGCCGCGGTTATGTCCTCAGGCGGATCATGCGCCGCGCGATGCGCCACGGTCACCTCCTCGGCGCGCGCGAGCCTGTCATGCACCGCCTCGTCCCTGCGCTTGTCGCCGAGATGGGCAAGGCCTATCCGGAACTCGGACGCGCCCAGATCGCCATTCAGTCCGCCCTCGAACAGGAGGAGGCCCGTTTCCAGCGCACGCTTGGCAATGGGCTCAGCCTGCTCGACAAGGCGGTTTCGGAACTGCCGGCCGGCGCGGCGCTGCCAGGCGACGTCGCCTTCCGCCTGTCGGACACCTACGGCTTCCCGCTCGACCTCACTCAGGACATCCTGCGCGGCCGGGGGCTTGAGGTCGATGTCGCCGGCTTTGACGCTGCGCTCGAGGCCCAGCGCGAGACGAGCCGCGCGGGCGGCTTCTCCTCCGGTGATCAAGCGACCGGTGATATCTGGTTCAAGGTGCGCAGCGATACCGGCCCCACGAAGTTCACTGGCTACGCTGCCACCAGCGGCGAAGGCCGTCTCGTCGCGATTGCCGCCGGCGGCGCGCTGGCTGACACGCTCACGCCCGGCCCCGCCGAACTCGTCTTCGACACGACACCCTTCTATGGCGAATCCGGCGGCCAGGCGGGTGATCACGGCGAGATCGTCTTCGAGGGCGGCGCCCGTTTCATCGTGCGCGATGTGCTGAAGCGCGCCGGCGATCTGCACGTCCACGCCGGCGAGCTTGTGTCCGGCGAGGTAAAGACCGGCGCCAGGGCCCAGCTGAACGTCAACGCTGCCCGCCGCAAGGCCGTCATGGCAAACCATTCGGCGACGCATCTGATGCACGCCGCCCTGCGCAAGGTGCTGGGCGCGCATGTCACGCAGAAGGGTTCCCTCGTCGAGGCCGACCGGCTGCGGTTCGACTTCTCCCACGGCGCTCCGGTCACGGCGGCCGAACTCGAAGCCATCGAGGACGAAGTCAATGCCCAGATCCTCGCCAATGCCGAGACCGCCATCAAGGTGACAAGCCCGGAACAGGCGATCGAGGCCGGCGCACTCGCACTGTTCGGTGAGAAGTATGGCGAGGAAGTCCGTGTGCTGTCGATGGGCATCCCCGGCGAAGGCGGCCGGTCCTATTCGGTCGAGCTGTGCGGCGGCATCCATGTCGAGCGCACGGGCGACATCGCCGTTTTCACCATCCTTTCTGAAGGCGGCGTTTCCGCCGGCATCCGGCGCATCGAGGCTGCCACCGGCGCCGAGGCGCTCAGCTATCTCAAAGGCCGCGCGCAGATCGCCGCGGATGTCGCCGAAGGCCTGAAAGTGCCGCTGAAGGACCTGCCGCGCCGCGTCTCATCCCTGATGGACGAACGCCGCAGCCTGGAGCGCGAACTCGCCGAGGCCAAGCGCAAGCTGGCGCTTGGCGGCGGAGGCGGCGCGCCAGCCGGCCCGGAAGTCATCAACGGCGTCAATCTCATCGCGCGCATCGCCGAAGGCGTCGGCGGCAAGGAATTGCGCACCCTGGTCGATGAAGCGAAGGGCCAGGTCGGCTCCGGCATTGTCGTGTTCGTCGGCACGGATAGCGGCAAGGCAGGCGTCGCGGTCGGCGTCACCAAGGATCTGACGGACCGGTTTTCCGCCGTGGAGCTCGTGAAAGCCGCCGCCGCCGCCATCGGCGGCCAGGGCGGCGGCGGCCGGCCCGACATGGCCCAGGCCGGCGGCCCGGAGGCCGACAAGGCGGCGGATGCGCTGGAGGCCGTGCGTGCAGCGTTGAAGCGGTGAGAGGTTTTGCTCACTCGGCAAGAAAGAAGAGGGCTGGCTGGCATCGCCGGCCCTTTTTCTTTGCTGTGGTCAGGGTGGGGACAGGACGGTACGTAAGAGAGCCCTGTTTTCATCCGCCTTCTTAAATCGATCTACTGGATCGATTTGTGCGCCGTAGGCGCACCGAAGGCGGATGGTCGGAGTGAGAGGATTCGAACCTCCGGCCCCTAGCTCCCGAAGCTAGTGCTCTACCAGGCTGAGCTACACTCCGCCGGCCATCCCCGGGCGCGGGGCGACCCGGAAGCCCGCGTCTTTACGCCCGGCCTCGGATTTTTCAAGAGGCAAACGCGGCTGTTCTGCCGCGCCCTCGCGGCCGGGCGGCGTCAGACCGGAGAAATATCTGTGATCTTGTAGGTCAGCGGCGTCTCGCCCTGAAATTCAACCGTGAGGTACTCGCCCTCGCGGATCACATGGTCGGTCAGCCGGTGGGCGGTTTCGTCATCGCCCTCGTCTTCCTCGTCATAATGGAAGAACCAGCGGCTGCCGCGATGGGTCAGCCAGCCATCAGCCTGTTCGGCGGGGTCAGGATGGCGCCGGAACACGCGGCAGGCCTTCGGATCCTTCCGCCAGGCGTCGACGTCCAGATGCCCATCCGGCGTCAGCGGCGCGAGGATCGTGTAACCCTGGCCGGGCACAGCCACACTGGCGGGGTTGCGGGCAAGTTCAAGCGTGATGCGCTGGAGCGTCATGGGTCACCTCCCTGGAAAGCATTTGCCGCCTCAGCGCGCCAGTGCCAGCGCCGGCGCTTCAGCGGCTGAAAGCAGCCGCCGGCTCGTGCCGCCGAACAGGCGCTCGCCAAGCCGCGAATGGCCATAGGCGCCGGCAATCAGCGCGGTTGCGTCGCTGCCGCTGGCGAGGCCAAGCAGGGCGGCGGCCACTTCACCCTCGATGGCCGACGTGCGCGCGCGGATGCCGCGCTGGCGCAGCCAGCCTTCCAGTGTATCGGGCGCGATGCCGGGCCGGGCGCCGTCGCGTTCGGCGTCCTTGATGTTCTGAGCAATGATCGCCTCGCCCGCCGACTGCAGCAGCGGCAGGTGAAAGCGAACCGCCCGCGCCGCCCCGTTTGAGCCGTCCCAGCCGATCACGACCGGGCCCGGCTTGTAAGGCTCGCTTCCCGCCAGGATCACCGGCAGGCGCGCATCCATCATCACATGTTCAAAGGCGAGCGACAGCGGCTCGCCGGTCCTGGCGGCGCTGCGGGGGAATACCAACGCATCGGCCAGCGTTGCGGCGCTTGCCGCGGCCTGATCGGAGCTTGCCACCTGGTGCACGAAGGTGCTCGCGGCGCCCGGCGCGCTGCCGACGCCTTCGCGGAACGCGGCCTCGGCCTTGGCCAGCAGGTCCGTCTGCATGTCCATCACGCTTTGGGCGGCGGCTGCGGTCAGCCCGGTCGATTCCGGCGTGGTGACGACCATGATCGCGCTGTTAGGGTCCGGCAGGGCGCACAGGCCTTTCAGCGGCGCCCTGAGCAGCAGCGCCAGCGCAAGCGCCGAGCGTGTGGTATGAACATCCGTTTCCGGCGTGCCCTGAAGCATCGCGATGACTGACATGTCGTCCCTCCGTCTGGTTCATGTGGCCTCCAAAGGAGGTACTAACACAAAGCCTAGCAGTGACGGCAGGTTTCAGGACTAGGTAATTTTACTTGGGCACGCGCGCGCCCGCGATCCGCTGGCGCGCAATCCGGTCGGCCACGGCGTTCGTGGGCTTATCGGTCTCGAGCGCCTCGTCCAGCACATCGCCGAGCGTCCCGATCAGCCGGTCCAGCTTCTGGCCGACCCAGTCACGCGAGTAATTGCCGGAGATTTCCGCTGCGACATTGATGATGCCGCCGCCATTGATGACATAGTCCGGTGCATAGAGGATGCCCCGGCGGCGCAGCAGTTCGCCCATTTCCGGCATGACCAGCTGGTTGTTCGCTCCGCCCGCCACACCGCGCACTTTCAGCCGGCCCAGGGTCTGCTCATTGATCACAGCCCCGAGCGCGTTGGGGGAGAAGATGTCCGCTTGCGCATCATAGATCGCGTCCGGTGCAACGATTTCGGCGCCCGTACGCGCGGCCACAGCGTCCAGCGCCTCCGCATCGATGTCGGTGATGATCAGCCGGGCGCCCGCCCGCGCAAGATGGTCGCAGACATGGCCGCCGACCGATCCGGCGCCCTGAACCGCAATGGTGCGGCCGTTGAGGTCGCCGGTTCCGAACAGGCGCTGGACCACTTCGATAATGCCGCGATAAACGCCCTCGGCGGTCACGGGCGAGGGGTCACCGCTCGCCGCCGCGCCCTCGTCCAGCCCGGCGACGTGCGCCGTTTCCAGCCGCACGATCGCCATGTCCGCCACCGTGATGCCGACATCCTCGGCCGTCACGTATTGACCGCCCAGCCGTTCGATCGACCGGCCAAACGCCCGGAACAGCGCGTCGGACTTGCCGGTTCGCGGGTCGCCCCAGATCACCGCCTTGCCGCCGCCCAGCGGAATGTCCGCCATGGCGCTCTTATAGCTCATTCCCTGGGACAGGCGCAGCGCATCGGTCAGCATTGCGCCGCCATCGGGATAGTTCCACATGCGGCAGCCCCCGGCGGCCGGTCCGCGCACCGTCGAATGGACGGCAATCAGGCACCTCAGTCCGCTTTCCGGATCGTGGAAGGCGTGGATGCCTTCATGGCCGTCATAGGAGGGATGGTCGAACATGCGGCGCTTTTCGTTACAGATGAAACTGAAGGGGCCTGTAACCGCGCGGCCGCCTTGCGGTCAACCGGTGTCGGTGTCCCTTCTTGACACCTTTGCAGGGAATAGCGCGTAGGGTGCGCGCGCAATGCAGCTGCGACCCGTGATCCTCGCCCTGGGCATCATGATTGTCCTCCTCGCCGGGGCAATGATCCCCTGCGCGTTAATCGATCTGGCCGACGGTCATCCCGAGGCGCATGTGTTTGCGCTGTCATCCTTTGCTTCGCTGCTGGTCGGAGGGCTGATGTGGGTGCTGGCGCGCGAGGGCGACCAGCGCATCGGCCAGCGCGAGACCTTCCTGCTGACCGTTTCGGTCTGGGTCTTCCTGCCGGCGGCTGCGGCGCTGCCATTCCTGTTCTCGGGGATCTCCGTCACCGATGCCATGTTCGAGTCCGTTTCCGGCCTGACGACCACCGGAGCCACGGTCCTGTCAGGCCTTGACGACCGTCCGCGCGGCTTCCTCCTCTGGCGCGGTATCCTGCAATGGATCGGCGGTATCGGCATCGTTGTCACAGCGGTCGCGATCCTGCCGCAGCTGCGCGTCGGTGGCATGCAGCTGTTCCAGATGGAAAGCTCCGACATCACCGGCAAATTCCTGCCCCGAATCAAGGATGTCGCTGCCTATATGGGCCTCACCTATCTGATTATTTCCGGGTCCTGCGCCTTTTTCTACAGCCTGTCGGGCATGAGCTGGTTCGACGCCGTCGTGCATGCGATGACAACGGTCTCGGCCGGGGGCTTTGCAAATTACGACTCTTCCTTTGCGCATCCGAACCTCAACCATGCGATGCCTATCGCCATATTCTTCATGCTGGTCGCGGGCCTGCCCTTTGCGCTCTTGTCGATGCTGGTGCTGCAGGGCCGGATCCAGCCCATGTTCCGGGATCCCCAGCCGCGCCTCTATATTGGCCTCGTCGTCTTCTTTACCCTCACGGTTCTGGCCTGGCATGAGCTGGCGGCGGAAGAGATCGTCTTTTCCAGTCTCGGCGCAGGCCTGCTTGAGACCGGCTTCAACATCGTCTCCGTCATGACCGGCACGGGCTACGCCTCTGCACCTTATGACACCTGGGGCGAACCGGTGATTGCCGTTTTCCTGATCGCCACCTTCATGGGCGGCTGCGCCGGCTCCGCCGCCTGCGGCATGAAGATGTTCCGCCTGGAGATCACCACCAAGGCGATGTTCGCCTGGTCGCAGCGCATGGTCCAGCCGCACCGGCGCACGCCTGTGCGCTATGCCGGCAGGCCGGTGGATGAGGACGTCCTGCAGTCGGTCATGGTGTTCATGTTTCTCTACATCGTCACCTTTATGGTCACCGCCGCGCTCCTGTCGCTGACCGGGCTCGACGCCCTCAGCGCCATCTCCGCCTCAGCCACGATGGTCTCGAATGTCGGCCCGGGTCTTGGTGAAGTCGTCGGCCCGTCCGGCAATTTCGCGCCGCTGACCGATTTCGCCAAATGGGTCTGCTCCGCCGCCATGCTGCTCGGCCGCCTCGAATTCGTGTCGGTCTTCGTTGTGCTGACGGCCCGCTTCTGGCGGGGCTGAAACTAGAATCCCAGCGCCTGCCAGATCATCCGCACCGACACCACCGCCAGCAGGACGCCGAACATCCGCTTCAGCCGGTCCGCATTCAGCCTATGCGCCAGCGCCGCGCCGACCGGCGCCATCAGCACTGTGAACACCGAGATCAGCGCGAAAGCCGGCAGGTTCACGAAGCCCAGCGAGAGGGGCGGCAGCCCCTCGCGCCCCCAGCCGACAAAGATCGCTGCAACCGCGCCCGGCAGGCCGATCGCAACGCCCCAGCCGGCCGCCGTCGCCACCGCCCGGTGCATCGCCATGCCGCACAGCGTCATCAGCGTCACGCCCAGCGTACCCCCGCCGATCCCCATGATCGACGATAGCGTCCCATTGAACGTGCCGATGCCTGCCCGCGCCAGGCCCTTCGGCAACTCCGGTGCCAGCTTCCAGCCCGGGCGGCCGAAATAGAACTGCGCCGCAAACACAAGCAGGATCGTGCCGAAGATGCCCAGCATCACCTGTTTTGAGAAATATCCGGCCAGCAGCATGCCAATGATGGCGCCCAGCACGATCCAGGGCGACCAGCTCCGGATGACCGCCCAGTCCACGGCGCCATGCCCGTGATGCGCCATCACGCTGCGGGCTGATGTCAGGATGATCGTCGCCAGCGAGGTTGCGACCGCCACATGCATCGCCGTTTCGTCATAGCCCATCGTAGAGAGCAGGAAGAACAGGGTCGGCACGATCACCACCCCGCCGCCGATGCCGAACAACCCCGCCGCCAGCCCCGCGAACAGGCCGGCCACTGACAAGGCCACCAAGAGCCCGCCAAACTCGCTGAAAAACTCCATCATCCTGCGCCCTTAACCCTCGCCGCGGCGCCTGTCGATTGAGCGATGCTTGACCCTGGTTTGAGCCGGGACGACACTTGACGCAAAGCGAGGAGGGCTCAGCCCATGGCAACGACCGGAAACCTGTTCAGAACCCCCATCCATCTCGGCCTCGGCGCCCGCGCTGTGATCGAGCCGGAGATGACCGACATGACCTGGTATGAGGCCTATGGCGCGCGCCACGATTCCATCGATGGGCGCGAGGGCCCCCTCGTCAGCCTCTACACGTTCGATGCCCCGTGGCAGTCCTGGGAGATGCACCCGGATGGGCATGAGGTCGTCCTGTGTACCGCGGGGGCCATCACCCTCACGCAGGAATGGCCGGACGGGCGCACCGAAACGGTGACGCTCGGCCCCGGCGAATTCGCCATCAACCCGCCCGGCGTGTGGCACACGGCCGATGTGGCGGAAAGCGCGACCGCCCTGTTCATCACCGCCGGCCTCGGCACGCAGCACCGCCCGCGCTGACGCCGTCTCAATGATGATGGTGGTGCGCCTCGGTGTTCAGCCGCCCGCATTTGCCGCATTTCACGACCACACCGTGCACATCGCGGTGGGCGACATTGACCAGGAGCTTGGTCTTGCACGCGCCGCAGCGGTGCGTTTCGTCCCCGCCGCCTTCGCGCAGCGGCTTGCCCGCGGTGTGCTCCAGCACTTCGGCGCCCTGCGCCTCGGCCGGCGTCAGCAGGATCATGTCGAACTGGGGCATGGGGGCGGTCTTTCTGAAACGTGGGACTGGCCGCACTATCTCCTCTTCCGGCCCGGCTTTTCAATGGGATAGTTGCCGCGAAAAGCGCCGTGCCGCCCTAACCGCCGATCAGAAGCAGCGTATCCCGGCTGCCGGAATCGCTCAGCCCAGCCTGGATCGCATAGAGATGCCCGATCAGGTCGAGCGTTGATTTGGCCGAACGGCAGGTGTCGTCGACATAGAACCACACGCCGCGATAGGGCACCGCGACCGCCGCAGAGGCCGGCCGCTCCGCGCTCCAGGACACGCCGAAAAATCCGCCGGCGACCTCGTTCCAGATGCCCACCGGCGCGCAGGCGCTCGGCGTGCCGATGCCCGTCCCGCCGGACGTCTCCACGACCAGCCCCGCATGCTCCGGCGGCACGTCCACCGTCTGCGACAGCGCCGCAAGCATGCCGAGCAGGCTGCGCCCCCGCACCGGCGAATCGCCTTTGCGGCTGGAGCGCGTCGACAATTCCGCCATGTAGAGCCCGTTCTCCAGGCTGAACTCGGTCGCAGCCCGGTGTTCCTGGAACATGCCCGCCAGCGCGTCGCCGTCCGGGCTCCCGGCATGCCAGGTAATGACGATGCGGGCCGCTGCATCTTCCTCGTCATTGATCACCTGCACCAGGAGGTCGCCGGATTCTTGCAGCCGCCGCATGCGCCGGGCGAGTTCGCGGAACACGGTATTGACCGGGAGTACCTCCGGCGTCGGCCCGGCGGCGGCGCGCGCATTCTCGAGGTCTCCGATGCGGGCCACGCAGCACAGCATCAGCCGCTCGACACTCCAGCCCGACTGGCTGAGCAGGAAGATCGATTCCGGCGCCACCGGTTGCAGCAGCTGCTGCGCATAGGCGCTGCCGCGCAGCACATTATAGACCGCCGTCGGCGTTACAGACCGCTGCGCACCGACCTCGCCGCTGAGCACTTCGGTGAAGGGGCTGCCATCGAGTGCGAAGGCGCTGGCAAGGGTGGCGCCGCGGCCGGAGAAATCCTCGGTCGTCAGCGTCTGCACTTCTATGAAGCTGACCGGATCAGTGTAGCGCAGCCGCACGATGTTCAGCAGGAGCTGTTCCTGCTGCGCCCGTGCCACTTCCGACGAATAGATCATCGTGTCGCGGGCGATTGGTGCATTCGCCCGAGGTGTCGCACACGCGCCCAGCAGCGCCGCGAGCACCAGATATCCGGCCGTTTTCATATCTGTCTCTCCCCACCGTCTCACTCAAACAAGCGTAAACAGTCAGGAAATCAGGTCAGGTCAACCTCAAGCAGGGCGTGCCAGCCGCCTACCAGACCCCGGCATTCTTCAGCGCGGCGTCCAGCGACAGCGGAATATCCACCGCCGCCTCGCCGCTGCCGAGATCGCGCGGCGCCTCTTCCGGCTTCAGGTAACGCCAGCCCTGGAAGGGCCGCTTCGGCTGGGCATAGGTGCGCACCAGCTGCGGATCGAAGACCAGCTCGCACAGGTCCCTGCCGCCGTCGTCCTTCACGATCCGGATGTCGGTGATCGGCTGGCGCACGCGGATCGCCCGCTTGATAACCCAGTAGATTGAGCCGCCATTGAGCAGCTCCTCCGCCCGTTTCGGGGCCATCCGTGTATGATGCACCGGCGCGGGCAGGGCCGTCATCAGCCGCGCCTGCCAGTCGGCGAGGTCATCAATATCATCCGCGCCCACGCACAGCTTCACCATGTGAATCGTCATGGTATCAGAGCCTAGCGCCCCGCGGCGGCAAATCCAGCCGTAAGGCTCATCCCCGGATTCGCGCGCGCCAGAAACGCGTCCTCAGCCTCCGGCGAGGCAAAGAAGAACTGCACGTCGGTCACCTGCGCCTCATACCGACGGTGGATCTTCCGCATCGCCGCGCGCGCCTCCGCCTCGATGCGGAACCCGCGCACATAGGAAAAGCCCCAGCGCGGCTCGGTGTGCAGGATGTAGGACTGGTTGTAGCGCAGGAGCCGCCCTCCGCCCGGCCCGTTCATCGGCCGGGGCAGGGCATAATCGATACGAAGGAACCGCTCGCCCACCGGGTCGAGCCAAGCCGTCGCCTGCAGCCGCTCGGCTGCCCAGCGGTCAAATTCCGTATCGCTATGCTTGGTATGGTGGCGAAAGCCGATCCGCCAGGCCGCGCCGTCGGTATTCACGTCCACGCGCTGGCCGAGGCACAGCCGTAACTGATCCGGAAACAATCGCCCGTCCGGCGCGGCTTCCGCCGCCCAGTTCGCCGCTACCGCTTCCAGTTCCGGATCGCGGCCCTGCAGGGAGATGAGCTGCCATCGCGCACCCGGTTCCAGCCGCGGATCGAAGGCATAGACATGGCGCGCCTCTGCCGAGCTCAGCTCCACGGTGAATGCCGCCCGCAGCGTCTCAGGCGCCTCGGTTGCCTCCAGCGCAGCATGCATCGGGCCCGAGCCCGTGGCCATCGTCAGCGACGCAAGGATCACCTGCAGGAACATAAATCCACCCATCCGGAAGGGCTCAGTCTGGACCGGGCAACATTTACAGGAGTTGAACAGAAGGCAACAGCGCCCGCCATTTCCCCTGCCAGGGTCCGATTAACGCGGATAAGCGAGCGGCCGCTGCCCCCGGTCGAGGTTGAGGTATCGGTCCCTCAGCAGGCTCTGGCGCGATTCCATGGGCTGGCGTTCGCCGTCAATGAACACAGCGCTTGCCGCCGTCGTCGCCTCCAGCGGGTCGCCGTCCCAGGCCACGACATCCGCCCGGGCGCCCGGTGCCAGCACGCCGAGACCCGTCATGCCGAAGATTTCCGCCGGCCCCGTCGTGAGCGCTCGCAGCGCGTCATCATGTGGCAGGCCATTGGCAACGGCATTGCCGGCAGACTGAACCGCCAGCCGCGCAAGATGGCTGTCATTGCCGGAGGCGGTGATCGCCACGGTCACGCCGGCGGCCACAAGGCGCGCCGTGTTCTCATTGGTCGCCGCCAGCTGCGAGAAGGTCGAAGGCAGGTTGGAGACCGCATCGACGATCACCGGAATGCGCAGCGCCGCCAGCCGGCCTGCGACGCGCCAGCCTTCATCGGCGCCGTAGATGGCGATGCGCAGCGCCGGGTTCTCTTCCTTGAAGTCCATGATCGCATCGAGATCGCTCGCCCGGTGCGCTTCGATGACGATCAGCTGTTCGCCCCGCGCCGCCGGCATGAAGGCCTGCGCGTCCATCCGCGTCAGGACGTTTCCGTCATTGTGGCTCATGTAGCGGGCCGTGAAAAACCGCACATCATCCAGCGCCCCGCGCAGCGCCGCCCAGGCTGCAGGCCGCGACCCGCCCGCTAGGGAGGCCCCGCGCTCACCCATCACGACAAAGCTGAACGCCCGCTGCCGGTAGAGGCTGCCGGGCATGCCGGTCGCATCCGCCAGGAAGCCCTGGCCCGCGAAGATCTTGCTGCGCGCTTCCGGGGCCACCACCAGCCGGGTGAACCCGCCGAGACGCGTCACGCCGATTGCGGTCGTATCCGGATTGAACCCGTCCGCCGCATTGATCGCGGCGGAGAAGGGCGAGTTCGCTGCGGAGCTGTCATTGGCGCTGCGCTCGCCCGAGACTTCGGTGATGCCCGTGCGCGTGAAGGCGGCGACCAGCCCCGGCGTCACCCATTGAGCCCGCACCTGCGCGGCGCCGTCGGGCACCTGCGTGCCGACCGAGACGATCCGGCCATTGTCGATCACGACCACGCCATTGGTCAGTGCGCCCTGGGCCGTGCCGGTCCACACCGTCTCGCCGATAATGGCAACCGGCTGGGCGGCGGCGACCGGCGCCAGGGCAAGCGCGGCAAGACTGACAAGCAGGGTCCGGATCATTTGCGGTCTCCTTCACCGGGCTGGCCAAGCTCGAAATCCATCACCGGCTGATAGGCCGGGTCATTGCGGTCATACATCAGCGCGCCGTCGATATAGACTTGCTCGGCCTGCGCATACACGCTGAACGGATTGGCCGACCAGACGACGACATCCGCCATCTTGCCGGGCTCGAGGCTGCCGGTGCGGTCTGCAATGCCAAGCGAGCGGGCGGGGTTCAGCGACAGCCACTGCCAGGCCGTCTCGATCGGCACATCGATGCCGACACGCCTTCCATCCGCCCAGGCCTTGGCAGCCTCCTGGTTGAGCCGCTGGATGCCGATCGAACTGTCGGAATGCACGATGGCGCAGGCGCCGGCGGCATGCACCATCGGGATGTTCTCGGGAATGCCGTCATAGGCTTCCATCTTGAAGCCCCACCAGTCCGCCCACATCGAGGAGCATGTACCGTATTCAGCCAGCATGTCGGCGATCTTGTAGGATTCCACGGCATGGTGGAAGGAGGCGACGCGGTAGCCGAACTCCTCCGACAGGTCGAGGATCAGCGCCATCTCGTCGGCCCGGTAGCAGTGCATGTGCACCAGGATGTCGCCCGACAGCGCCGCCGCGAGCGTTTCCAGTTCCAGGTCGCGCGCCGGGGCGTCGCCATTGCCGTCAATGAAGGCGTCCCACTTCTTCTTGTAATCGCTCGCCTTGATCCAGGCATCGCGGTAGCCCGCGACATTGCCCATCCGCGTGTAAGGCGCGCCGCCCGGCACCACACCCCGTCCATAGCCATAGACACGTTTGGGATTTTCCCCGCAGGCCATCTTCAGCGTATGCGGCGCCCCGGGAAACTTCATGTCCTGCACCGTCCGCGCCGGCACATTCTTCAAGGTGACGCCGCGCCCGCCGAACAGGTTGGCGCTGCCGGGCAGGATGGTCATCGAGGTCACGCCTCCGGCCAGCGCCCGGGTAAAGCCCGGATCCTGCGGCCAGACCGAGTGCTCCGCCCAGACTTCTGCCGTTACCGGCCCGGAAATCTCGTTGCCGTCGCTGTGCGCCGGTACGCCGGGGGAAGGGTAGACGCCCAGATGGCTGTGATTATCGATAATGCCGGGCGTGATCCATTTGCCGGCGGCGTCGATCACCCGCGCACCCTCGGGCGCTGTCAGATCCGTGCCGACCGCGCGGATCACCCCGTTCTCGATCAGCACGGCTGCGCCTTCCAGCAGCGCGCCTGCGCCGTCTATGATGGTTGCGCCGGTCAGCAGCGTCGCGCCGGAGGGATACGCTTCATAGGTTGACGGGAAGGGGTCGAACACCCGCGGCACATCGGACGCGCCGCTTCCATTCCCGGAACCGCCACACGCTGCCAGTGCAACACAGGCGGCCGAAGCCGCCAGGCCGATAACACGTTTCATTACTGCCCCTTCTGCCAGCTCGTCTCTGGCCTAACAGGGCAAGATTTCAGCGCCGGCGCAAGGGCCGGAGGGCAGGTTTCGCCGGAATACCGCGGTTGTGTCGGGGGCTAGTCTTTGTGAACGCGCTTCTCGCGGCGAAACACCGTGCGCATCAGCCAGTTCGGCGCCATGCGCTCGATCCGGGGATGACGGGCCAGCACGCTTTCCATCCAGCGCCGGCCCCAGACCGCATTGCGGCCCAGCAGAACGACACCGATGATCGCCATCGGCAGGCCGATCGGCAGGATCGGGGTGGCAATGCCGATCGGGATCGCCAGAACGATCAGACCGAGGCCCGACACCGCCAAGACCTGGCGCACAGCCACATTCACACCGTTCCGCAGAACGTGAATTGGCTTCGGGGGGGCATAAACCGGGTCGGTCATCTCGTCACTCTCATCGTTTGGCATAGCAATGCATATGGTCGCTTTTTTGTTCCGCGCCAGCCTGCGCAGAGAGATGTGTCGAAAGTCTGGCAAGGGCGTTGCCGCATTGCTACACCACACGGGAATTGTGCCTTTTTTTGAGTGTTTACAGGCGGGATATGAAGTTTCAGTCTATCCAGGTCCTGCGCGGGCTCGCGGCGCTGCTGGTGGTCTTCTACCACGCTCAGGGTATGCAGGTTCACACTCAGATTGCCTCCGGGCCGGGGCAAACCACTTCCTTCAGTGGCATCTGGGCCAATGGCTATGCCGGCGTCGATCTTTTTTTCGCGATCTCCGGTTTCGTCGTGGTCTGGGTCACCCGCAATTGGCCTGGTGGCCCGTCGGGTATGGGCGAATTCCTGTTTGCACGGATTGCCCGCATCTATCCGCTCTGGTGGGTCGCCGCCCTGCTGGCAACAGCACATTACGCATTTTCTCACGCGGATGCTCAGCAATGGCGCGCGCAGCTGCAGGCTGGAGAGACAGGTGAGTATCTTCTGAAATCCTTTCTGCTGATTCCGCAGGACGACTACCCGGTGCTCAGTCTCGGCTGGACGCTGGTCCACGAAATGTACTTCTATGCCGTCTTCGCGCTGGTTCTGCTGGTTCGCCAGCTTGGACTGACCTTGCTGCTTAGTATCTGGGCTGGAATAATTGTTGTTCTTGCGGTGTTCGATTTCGGACAACACCAAGGCTTCAGCTATACGGCGCTTGCCGCTCACCCGTTGACGCTGGAGTTCATTCTCGGCGCGTTTGCTGCGCTTCTTGTCAGTTCAGGGCGCGAGTACCGGCCTGGCTTGCTTGCTACAGTTGCTTCACTCTGGCTTCTGGCAGCGCTGTGTCTCATGCCAGAGCCGGATCAGAACCTGAAGTGGATCAGGGTCGCCGTCTTTGGTCTGCCCAGCGTGGTTCTTGTCTACGCCTTCGCTTGCCTTGACAGACAAGCGCGGGCCATTCCTCTCATTCCGGCCGCAGCGGCATTTCTGATGGGAGCCCTGGCATATCAAATGACCGGTGCCGGACCCGGGGATTCGCATGAAGTGAGGCGGATCGCCGCCGCCGTCGCGATTGGGTCCGGGCTCATCGCCGCGCTTGGCTCAGCCCTCACCCTCGGCCTGCTGCTACGCTTCCTTCGGGCCCCTGAAGCTGGTGTTCCTGCGCGTATGGTCAATACCGCTCTCGGGCATACCGGAGACTGGTCTTATTCGATCTATCTCGGTCATCTTTTCGTGATCGGCACTGTCCAGGCTCTGTTTGCGTGGCTGGCTACCTTTGACAGCATCGCGCCTGCATTCCGCGCCGGTCATCCGGGCTCGCTGGACGACGTCGTCTACTACTCCGCCATCCTGACAGGCACACTGGTCGCGGGCTGGGGAGGGTACACCTTCATTGAGCGACCGGCTCTCGCCATTTCGGCGCGCGCGCGCCAGGCGCTCTTTGGCGTGAGCACCAGAGCGCCCAGTGTCGCCGCCGAGCCGCGCTGACTTACTCCGCCGCGATCGGCGCAGCCTCCGGGGCGGTCCATTTCAGCAAGGGCTTGCGCGCTGCCCGCGTCTCGTCCAGCCGCCGCATCGGCGCAAGGTAAGGCGCGCCCTTCATCGAGGGATCGCCCTCAGCCGCGCGCCGCGCCACGCCTTCCAGCGCATCGCAGAACCGGTCGAGCTCGGCTTTGGACTCTGTCTCCGTCGGCTCGATCAGCATCGCCCCATGCACGACCAGCGGGAAATACATCGTCATCGGATGATACCCTTCATCGATCAGCGCCTTGGCAATATCCAGCGTCTCGATGCCGTCGGCCGTGAACGCATCCGAGAACAGCGCCTCATGCATGCAATAGCCGTCAAAGGC
>CAYPDA010000020.1:0-34130 GCA_964409375.1 uncultured Hyphomonas sp. | reverse complement strand
CCGTGCGCACGAAGGTCATCACCGGCACGCCGGGGATCTCCACCGGATACTGGAAAGAGAGGAACAATCCCTTCGCCGCCCGGGCTTCGGGCACCATCGCGAGAATGTCTTCGCCGTTGAGAGTCGCCGCGCCGCCGGTGACCTCATAGCCTGCCCGGCCAGTGAGAATGTAGGACAGGGTGGACTTGCCCGCCCCGTTCGGTCCCATGATGGCATGGACCTCGCCCGCCGGCACCGCCAGCGACAAGCCCTTGATGATGGCCTTGGCCGTCTCACCTTCGCCAACTACGGCGCTCAGATTGTCTATCTTCAACATGAAGGGGATTTAGGGCGCCGCGGCCTGTATTGAAAGCGCAAAGCGACGCAGAGGGGCAGGCGATGTCAGATAGCGGTCATGCGACGCAGGCCAGGCACCCGTCAGCCAAGCGCTGCCGCCAGCATGGGCACCGTCAAAATGGCAACGATCAGAAGGGCGTAACCCGCGGCCTCTTTCAACACTCTGGACATGTCTTGCTCTCCGGAAGGCCGCACATGGGCCTCGACGGACAGATCACAGCAAAAAGCGTGCCCGTCTCCCGGCCGGCCGGGCCGGGCTAACCCACCGAGCCCTCCAGGCTCACTTCGAGCAGTTTTTGCGCCTCGACGGCAAACTCCATCGGCAGTTTCTGCAACACGTCCCGGACGAAGCCGTTGACCAGAAGCGCCACCGCCTGCTCCTCGGCAATCCCGCGTTGGCGCACGTAGAACAGCTGGTCCTCGGAGAGCTTCGTTGTCGTCGCCTCATGTTCTAGCTGCGCATCGGCGCGCCGGTTCTCGATATACGGCACAGTATGCGCGCCGCATTTGTCGCCGATCAGCAGGCTGTCACACTGGGTGAAATTCCGCGCGCCCTCGGCCTTCCTGTGGATGGAGACAAGGCCGCGATAGGTGTTGTCGGACTTGCCGGCCGAAATGCCCTTGGAGATGATCCGGCTCTTGGTACGCTTACCAAGATGGATCATCTTGGTGCCGGTATCGGCCTGCTGGCGCCCATTGGTGACAGCGATGGAATAGAACTCACCCACGCTGTCATCCCCGCGCAGGACACAGGAGGGGTATTTCCACGTCACGGCCGAGCCTGTTTCCACCTGCGTCCAGGAAATCTTCGAGCGCGCCCCACGGCAATCGCCGCGCTTGGTCACGAAGTTGTATATGCCACCCTTGCCGTCCTCGTCGCCCGGCCACCAGTTCTGCACGGTCGAGTATTTGATCTCGGCATCGTCCAGCGCGACGAGTTCCACCACCGCCGCATGCAGCTGGTTCTCGTCGCGCATCGGCGCCGTGCAGCCTTCCAGGTAAGAGACATAGGCCGCTTCATCGGCAATGATCAGCGTACGCTCGAACTGGCCGGTATTTTCGGCGTTCATCCGGAAATAGGTCGACAGCTCCATCGGGCAGCGCACGCCCTTCGGGATGTAGACGAACGATCCATCCGAGAAGACGGCTGAATTGAGCGTCGCATAATAATTGTCCGTCGCCGGAACAACCGAACCGAGATACTTCTTGATGAGCTCGGGATGCTCCTGCACTGCCTCGGAAATCGACATGAAGATCACGCCGGCGCGCTTCAACTCCTCCCGGAAGGTTGTTGCCACTGAAACCGAATCGAACACCGCATCCACCGCAACGCGCGGCTTCTCCCGCGCCGCCGCCGCCGTCTCGGCCGCGCCCTCAACGCCCAGCAGCACCTCGGCCTCGCGCAGCGGGATGCCGAGCTTCTCATACGTCTCTAGAATTTCCTTCGGCACGTCGTCGATCGAGGCGTATTTCGCCCCGGCCTTGGGCGCCGCATAGTAATAATAGGCTTGGAAATCGATCTTCGGATAGTTTACCCTCGCCCAGTTCGGCTCTTCCATCGTGAGCCAGCGGCGATAGGCGTCCAGGCGCCACTCCAGCAGCCATTCAGGCTCACCCTTTTTCGCGGAGATGAAGCGGACCGTGTCCTCTGACAGGCCCTTCGGCGCCATGTCCATCTCGATATCGGTGCTGAAACCGGCAGAATAATTTTCTGATTCGAGCCGCTTTGCCGCCTCGACCGTCTTCGCATCGATACCATCCTTCACCGTCAATTCGGTACAGGTCTGGTCGTGCTCTTCAATTCCGCCGCAGCATTCCATCACACGGGTTCCTTCAATACGGTTCTACGGGCCGCTTCGAGCCAGGCCTCGGCGAGGCGGTCGAAATGTTCCGGATGGCTGTTCCAGCCAAAGCTGGCGCGGATCGCCGATTCCGCAAGGGCGTCATCTGCGCCCATCGCCATCAGCACAAGCGATCTCTTCACCTTGCCGGACGAGCAGGCCGAGCCCGCCGACACGCAAACCCCGGCCAGATCGAGCGCCATCACCTGCGTTTCGGCCCGGAAGCCCGGCCGTGCAAAGTTCGACACCCCGGCGAGCCGAGGGCTGCCTTCGCCGATGATTATGACGCCGCCTTCCGCTTTCAGCCGCGCCTCCATCGCGTCGCGATCAGCGGCAAGCTTAGCATAATTCTTGAGATCGCGCACGGCGGCCGCGGTAGCGGCGCCCAGACCGGCAACCCCAGCGACATTCTCGGTGCCGGAGCGCAGGCCCCGCTCCTGTCCGCCGCCATGCAGCACAGCCTTCAGAGGCGCGCCTGCCCTGTGCCACAACGCGCCGACACCCTGCGGCCCGCCGATCTTGTGCGCTGACAGCGCCAGATAATCAGCGCCAAGCAGCGCCGCATTGACCATCACCTTGCCGAGCCCCTGCACAGCGTCGCAAACCACCAGCCCGCCCGCATGTCGCACCATCGAGGCTGCCTGTGCCACGGGCTGAAGGATGCCCGTCTCGTTATTCGCCAGCATCAGCACCAGAATCGGCGTGCCCTTGGCCGCCTTGTCCCAAGCTGCCAGGCGCGTCTGCAGATTGTCGAGGTCCACTTGGCCCGAGGTCAGCACATAGGCCGTCTCCACGGGCACACCGGCATAGGCCGCCGCCTTGCTGGCCGCCTCATGCTCGATGGCCGAGACAATCAGTGTCGCCGCCCCGTCCAGAGCCGCCACCGCGCCGTGGATCGCAAGGGCGAGGGATTCCGTACCCCCGGAGGTGAACACGATGTCGTCTGCCCGCGAGCCAATCGCGGCGCCAACCTCGCCGCGCGCTTTTTCCACCACCGCCCGCGCTGCCCGCCCGGCCGTGTGCACCGACGACGGATTGGCCGCGCCGAGCGCATACGCGGCGAGCATGGCATCGCGCGCTTCAGGCCTCAGCGGCGCGGTGGCGTTGTAGTCGGCATAGATCATACCCGTCTATATAGTCTTTTCAGGGCATTACCGCACCCTGCAGAAAAATTTGCATTCCGCGGGCAAGATGGACTATTGAGCGCCCCTTCTGTGGAATAAACGGCGAGGATGCGCGATGGCTGAGATCATCATTCCGGGCCCCCAGGGCCGAATTGAAGCACGCTATACAGAGCCGCCATATCCCGGCGCGCCGATCGCACTGATCCTGCACCCTCACCCGAAAGCGGGCGGCACGATGCAGGATCCGATCACGATTATGCTCTACCAGCTGTTCGAACGGAACGGCTTCGGCGTCCTGCGCTACAATTCCCGCGGCGTCGGACGCAGCCAGGGCACCTATGACCAGGGAATCGGTGAACTCGAAGACGCCGCCTATGTCCTTGATTATCTTGAGAACCTGTCAGAAACGCCGCGCTATGTATGGTGCGCCGGCTATTCCTTCGGTGCCTGGATCACGCTGCAGCTCCTGATGCGCCGCCCGGAGATCGACGGATTCCTGGCGATCTCGCCGCCCGCCAACCATTACGACCTCTCCTTCCTCGCGCCCTGCCCGGCCTCCGGCCTGATCATTGCGGGGGAAAAGGATTCGATCGCCTCTCCGGAAGACGTCGAGCGCGCGCTGTCGAAGGTGCGCGTCCAGAAGGGCCAGAAAGTCGAGCGGGCGAAGGTCGCCGGCGCCAACCACTTCTACGAAAATGCCCGCGAAGAACTGATCAGCCTCAGCGAAGAATACCTGCTGCGCCGCCTCGACGAAGCCGAACAGGAGCTCCGCAAGGAAGCCGAAATCGACGCCGGCCCCACTCTCGCCATCGAAGAAGACGACTTCGAGGATTGACCCGTGATCGGCTCACCCCGGCGCAGGCGGGTGAGCCGATCAGCCCAGCAACTCGCCGCCCGTCTGCGGCCCCGGCACGCCGGTCGTACTGGGCCAGCTGAGAGGCAGGCGGTGCGCTCTCCGCACGGCCAGCAGGGCGAATGCTTCCGCCTCGATCGAATCCCCGCGCCAGCCGGCCTGTTCTGCGGTCAGGACAGCGCAGGGCAGTTGCCGGCGCAGCGCGTCCATCAGCGCGGGATTGTGCCGCCCTCCGCCACAGGCGATCAACCGGGCGGGGCGCTCGGGCAGGTGCTCGAAGCCGCGCGCCACGGCGGCTGCCGAGAACTCGGTCAGCGTTGCCGCCCCATCCTCAAGCGACAACCCCCGTGCCATCGAGGCGTTGAAATCATACCGGTCGAGCGATTTCGGCGGGGGCTCGTCAAACCAGCTATGATCCAGCAGCTGCGCCAGCAGACCATCATGCAGACGCCCGGCCGCCGCGAGCCGCCCGCCGGCGTCATGCGTGCCCCGCCCGTGCCCCTCGACCCATTCATCGATCGGGCCGTTGGCCGGCCCCGTATCGAAGGCGATCAGCGTGCCATCAGCCGCACGCACGGTTACATTCGCCACGCCGCCCAGGTTGAGCACCGCTGCCGGCTCCCCGCCCAGCCGGCTCATCAGCGCCGCATGATAGGCCGGCGCCAGCGGCGCACCCTGCCCGCCGGCCGCCACATCGGCGGCGCGAAAGTCGTAGGCGAGCGGCACGCCCAACGCATCGCGCATCGCCGGCGCATCGATTAACTGCAGCGTGGCGCCGGTCTGCCCCGCCCGCGCGCGCCGGTGCAGCACCGTCTGGCCGTGCACGCCGGCAATCACGGGCCACGGAGCACCGGCCTGCCCCGTTAGCATGGCCCACGCGTCCGCATGGGTCCGCGTGATGACCGCGCACGCCTCCCGGAACAGCGCCTTCGGCCGCTCGCCCTCCCAGTTCCAGGCCCTCGCCGCTTCTGTCGCCGCCTGCAGGACGTCGCGCTCATCGGCGGTGTACTTGCGCTCCGCCACCGGGCCGAAGTCGAGCACTGTCTCGCCGTCGGTCAGGATCATCGCCGCGTCAACTGCGTCCAGCGACGTGCCGGACATGAAGCCCGCCGCCCAGACGGGAGCTGCTTGGGAACCGGAATTTTCCTTAAAGGTGTTCAAGCCCTGACCTTTCCGTGATACGCGCCCGGTCTCTCATCGGAGACACGAGAACATGAGCGAATACAAGTCGGAATTCCTGCGCGAGCTTGCCTGGCGCGGCTTCATCAAGGGCATCACCCATGAAGCCGAGCTGGACGCCTATTGTGCGGCCGGGACCCCGATTGCCTATGTCGGCTACGACGCCACTGCCGACAGCCTGCATGTCGGCCACCTGATGACGATCATGATGCTTCGCATCTTCCAGCGCCATGGCGGCAAGCCGGTCGCCCTGATGGGCGGGGGCACGACGAAGGTCGGCGACCCGACAGACAAGGAAAAGTCGCGGCCCCTGCTGACGGACGACCAGATCAACGCCAACATTGCAGGGATAATGCAGGCCTTCGAGCCTTATATCCGATTTGGCGACCGCGGCTCGGACGCCGTCATGGTCAACAATGCCGACTGGCTCGACAAGCTCGGCTACATCGAAATGCTCCGCTTGGTCGGCTCACTTTTCACCATCAACACGATGGTAAAGCAAGACACTGTCGCCCGGAGGCTGGAGGCAGAGCAGCCCTACACCTTCCTCGAATTCAATTACCTCCTGATGCAGTCCTATGACTTTCTCGAGCTTTACCGCCGTCACGGCTGCCGGCTGCAGCTCGGCGGATCAGACCAGTGGGGAAACATCCTCGGCGGCGTGGACCTGATTCACAAGGTGGAGAGCGGACAGGCTTTCGGTCTGACCGCGCACCTCGTCACCACCTCAGCGGGTGTGAAGATGGGCAAGACCGTCGGCGGCGCCGTCTGGCTCAATGCCGACCGCAAGAGCCCCTACGAATACTGGCAGTTCTGGCGCAACACCGAGGACGCAGACGTTGGCAAGTTCCTCCGCCTGTTCACGGACCTGCCGCAGGACGAGATCGTCCGCCTCGAAGTCCTTCAAGGCGCAGAGATCAACCAGGCCAAGATCGCCCTCGCCAATGCCGCCACTACGCTGCTGCACGGCGCGGCAGCGGCAGCAGAAGCCAGGTCTGCCGCAAAGGCCGTCTTCGGCGCCGGAGCGTCTGCAGATGCTCTTCCCACCGCGATTGTTCCGCAAGCGGAGCTTGAAGCCGGCATGCAGGTCGCCGCGGCCTGCACGGCGGCCGGGCTCACCAAGTCCAACGGCGAAGCCCGCAGGATGATCGAGCAGGGCGCAATCCGGCTCAATGACGTGCTCGTCACCGATCCGACCGCAGCCCTGTCTCTGGCGGATCTGAAAGACGGCGCCATAAAGCTGTCCGCCGGCAAGAAGCGCCATGCGCTGGTGAAGGCAGGCTAAGACCGCCCAAGAACGGCTCACCCTGAGCGAACTCGAAAGGCCAGCGAGGTTTCAGAACGTCTCTTCGGGAATCGGCGGCAACTCTTCCGGGATCGGCGCATCCGGCGGTCTCGGCGTCACCTCCGGTATGCGCGTATCGGAGGGGTTCTCGAAAATCCGACGGATCACGCCGGGTGCCAGCGCCGAGAGCGGATTGACCGCAACATTCGCGCGCTCGAGCGTCCCGCGTACGGAATAGGTCAGCGAGAATATGCCTTCCCCGTCCCGGCCCACAACCAGATCACCAATGATCGGGATTCCTCCGAGGGCGGAGTTGATCCCGAAGCTAGGCACGAGCACGCCGTCCACCTCCAACTCGGCCGTGCGCGTATTGATGAAGCCGCTCGCCGTTAGCCCGAGCGCCGGGCCCTGGGCCTTGGCGCCGGAAATCACATAGCGGCCATCGGAGACCCTCAGCGGAATGTCGATCCGCGAGAACATGACGCCCTCGCCGCCCAGCGTGTCCGTCAGCCCCCGCAGCGAGGCAAGCGACAGGATCTGGGTCAGGAACGGCGCTTCCCGCATCCGGGCATTGGTGATCTGCAGGTCGATGCTGGCGGGCTCGCCGTCCTTTTCCATCGTGCCGGCCATGACCAGCCGCCCGCCCGTAAGGAAATCCGCCCCAAGAACTGCTGTAGCGATAAAGCCGGCATCGTCTGACACCACATTCAGCCGCGGCGGCCCTTCACCGGAGGCATCGAAACGGGCTTCCATGGCTGCGCCGCCGGCCGTCAACCCGCTGGCCTGCAAGGTATGGAAGCCGATGCTGTCAGACTCCGCAATCAGCTTGGCACTGCGCAGGTCAAGGCCAGGCCGGAGGCTCAGCCGGTCCACCGAAGCCGCGATCGACAAGGGCACACCGTCTTCGTCAGCCTCATCACTCATCGTGCCAAGGCCCGGCAGGATACCGGAAATGTCGAGATACTTTCCGGCCAGGGTCACAGTCAGGCTCTCATCCCGCTCCCGGCTGATCGAGCCTGACACGTCAGCCATGTTGCGCAGATAGGCTTCGCGCAGGGTCGCGGCCAGCAACCTGGAATCGGAACCGAGCGTGAAATCGCCGTCCACCCGCGCGGTCGGGCTCCGGAAAATGACGCTTGACGTCGAGCGTTTGTCCAAGGCCCGGTAGTCGACTTCCGCGCTGGCCGGATCATCCGCCGGTTTGACCCATCCGAGTTCGGACATATCCAGCCGGGCAGATGTAAGGTCCGCTTTCACATAGGACGAGATCATGTCCGCCCCGGCCAGTTTCGCGCGAACATCGATTGGGGCCTCGCCCGTCATGTAAGCCCGCCCGAGGATACCGAACCGGTTGAGAAAGTCTGCCGTCACCGTGCCATTCGCGGTCAGGTCAGCCGGCGCGCCGTCATTCATGAACCCCTGATACCAGCGAAACCCGACCGGGGAGGGCCCGAGCTGGCCTTCGCCGGTAATCTCCGCGCCGGCTTGGTCGACCGCTACTGCCAGCCGGCTGCCGGTCAGATCAAAGCCCAGCGCCGCGCCGCGCAGGCCGGCGTCCTGAACCGTGCCGATGGCGGTGAAGCGAACGTCCTCATACGGTACATCGTTGAGAGGCGGACGGAACATCTCGAAAGTCATCTCACCTGCGCCGGACAAGCGGGCCGGATCAAGGTCAATCGCAAGCCGCGAGTTCACCAGCGCTGTCATCAAACCTACGGCCGGCCCTCTGCCGCGGGCAAACACGCGCATCAGCTCGCCGCGCGGCCAGAACGCCGGAAAGTGCACAAGGCCCTCTTCCAGCGTCCAGCCGGAGAACCGCCCACGCTCGACAACCACGCGGAAGGTATTGCCCGTCAGCCGGCCGCGGCCATAAGCGCCGGTCACCGGCGGCAGGTCTTCAAGAAAACTGACGCTCGTATCCTCCGCCCGGAAGGTCAGCTCCAGATGCTCGTCGCGCAGCCGGCCCTCGGCGAGGCTGTCCCGGGCCAGCGTGAGACGGCCGGCAATCTCATGTACGGTCCCGCCCTCGATCTTCTGAACACCGAACCGGCGGGCACCGTCACCGAGATTGACAGGCCAGTAGCGGAACACGCTCTCTGCCGGGATCGCGCCATCTGCCGAAAATGACAGCGAAGCGAGCAGGGGCGGCTCGCCAGACGCCCGCTGGGGCATATGGGCCAGATCGCCGGTCACCTGGAACTGCGCGCCGGACGATACAAAACCCGCGTTCATGTCGCTCACGGAAAGGGCATCGATATCGCCGGCGCCGGCGATCCGCACACTTGCGAATTCGAGCGGCCCCTCGAACACCGGCACGAGGTTCAGCGTCAGGGCAGGGCTTGTCAGCTCGAACGGACGCCCCGCCGCCCCCCTCAGCGCTTCGCTGACCGTCAGCGCGGCGCTCCCCGAAAAAGGACCCGCGCCGCGCGAGGCGAGTCGAAAGTCCATCCGGTCAGCCGCCTGATCATAGACAAGCCCGATATCGAGGTCGCGTACAGCGAGCGGCACGCCCGCAATCACGATCAGCCCCGCTTCGCTCTTGGCGCGGAGCGTGACCTGCTCGAGGCCATCTGCTTCCGTCATTTCTGCTGCAAACTCGATGGCCGAGACCAGGCCCTCCGACCGCTCGGGCGCAACGCCGAGCCGCGCCGCCAGCTCTCCCAGCGGCCAGTTGTCCAGCGCCAGATCCGCCCGCATCCGCCGGCTGTTCTGATCGGTCTCCATCTGCAGGCTGATGGCGCCCGGCAAACCGGCGCCCAGCCCGCTGCCAGAGAGCGCCAGCCGGAGCCCCTCGCCCGTGGCTTCAATCTCGCCGGCGGCGTCGCTGAGACGGGCAATCGGATTGCCGCGCGCATCACGCACCCGCAATTCGAACCGCTCAAAGCCAGCCCGCTCTGTTGTGATACCGCTGCCAGTCTCGCGCAGTGCCCGCAGCCAGACGGGCAGCACTTCGCCGGTATAGTCGATCCAGCCCTGCGGCGAACTCGGCAGCGTAAAGCCCTCGGCGAAAGGTGGCAGCGGGTCCCCGGCGATCGCCCACTGGCTGTCGGACATCTGGTCGAGCGCCATCCAGCCGTCTTCAAGGTCCACCGCCAGGATTTCGACATCCCCGAAGATCAGCGCTGAACCGGACAGCAACAGCCGCGCCGAGGCCGCCTCCGCCACGGGATGGCCGCCGGCATCCATCAGGCGCACATCCTGCGCGGTGATCTCGACCCGGCGGCTGGCGCGCGACCATTCGAGCTGCAGCGCGCCGATGGCGACGGGCCGGCCCTGCCGCGTCTCGGTCAGCGCCGTCTCGACATCGTCCCGGAAGGCGGTCAGGTCGATCGGTCCGCTCGACAGGCGAAGCAGGAACAAGCTCGCCAAAACGAGCGCCAGCAGGATCAATCCGCCGAGGATCTCCATGATGATGACAACGGCGGTCTGACGGACCAATCTCGGGCTCCTCAGGAAATTTGCATTTGCCGCAGGTCCTTAAACACAAGAAAACTATAAACTTCATGAAAGCGTTAGACCATAGGAGGATCACATGGCATCCGCACCTGCCGAGGGGCGAAAAGCGCCCGCTTTCACTCTTGAGACCACCGCCGGCAAACGAAAGTTGGCCGACTATGCCGGACGCTGGCTGGTCCTTTATTTCTATCCGAAGGACGACACGCCTGGGTGCACGAAGGAGGCGCAGGAGTTCAGCGCCCATACCGATGCCTTCGAGGCAGCCGGCGCCAGTATCCTCGGCATCTCCCGCGATCCGCTGACCCGGCATGAAAAATTCACCGCAAAATATGGTCTCACGGTCGTCCTCGGCAGTGACGAGGCGGGCAAGGTGTCCGGCGCCTATGGCACCTGGGAAGAAAAATCCATGTACGGACGAACCTATATGGGCATGGCGCGCCGCACCTTCCTGATTTCGCCGGACGGCCGGATCGCGCGCATCTGGCCAAAGGTGAAAGTGGCCGGCCATGCCGCCGAGGTGCTTGCGGAGATTACGGAGCGCGGCGTGGTTTAGGCCTCGTGCCTGCAGCAGCTGCAGCAGGTGGAGGTGTTAACAGCAGCTTTACCTACATATGCTAACATTGCGGAAAAATATGATATGAAGGGGTTCCGCGCGCTTTCGAATTCGGTATTGATACTCACGGATGCGGGAGACGCTGCAGAGTAATCTGTGGCCGGCAAAAATTCAGAATTCCAGCGGACAGGTCGCGTGCATGGCTCAGTGGACTGCTAACCTTAAGGCGACGTTTAATCGCGCGTTCCCGGAACGCCAGATTTATCATCGCAGCGGTGGCACTGTCCGGTATATTTCCGTTTCGCCCTGGCAACAGGCCATGATGGCAGCGGGTGTCACGGCCCTTGCTGGCTGGACGATGTTCGCCACAGCGAATTTCGTGCTCGGCGGCGGACCCGGCACACCCGGCCTGGGCGACGGCAAGGAACTCGCAAAATATGAGCGCTGGGTGCAGGATCTGCGCGCACGGGAATCATTGCAGCGCACCCTTCTCGAAGAACGATCGCGGGAGACCGCCGAACTCGAACAGAAACAGCGTGCCCTCGAAGAACTCCTGAACGAAATCCGCGAAGAGGACGGCATGAAGCTGTCCGCGCTCGAAGGCGACGGCGCCGCCCTGCTGGTCGAGGCGACAATCGAGGAATCCGACAGGCGCCAGTCCCGGGACGCTTATCTCAGCATGGCGTCGGCCGGCGCACCTGCGGCACGCGGTACGCCCCGGGCGATCGAAGCAGACATGAACCGCCTGTTCAATCAGATGGAAGATCTCGCGGCCGAGCGCGCCGAGCGCGCCCGCGGTGTCCTGATGCTCACCCAGGTCAGCAGCGAGCGCATTGGTGCCGCCTCAGAAAACGGCGTTGGCGGCCCGCTTGTCTCGCTTGGTTCTCTCACCTCATCATCAGCCGCGGCAGACCTGCGGGATGTCAACTTCACCGCCCGGCTCGGACAGGCGCGCGCCCGTATCGCCGAGATGCAACATTATGAGCGGCTCGTCCGGACTTTGCCGCTCGGCAAGCCCGTCGCCGTGCCTTATCGCTATACCAGCACCTATGGCATCCGCGTGGACCCTTTTACTCGGCGCCCGGCGGCGCATTGGGGCCTGGACATGGCCGCGTATCGGGACGCGCCGATCGTGACGTCTGGTCCGGGTACGATCGTTTATTCCGGCTCGCGGGGCGGCTATGGCCTGCTGGTCGAAGTTGAACATGGTCACGGCTTCAGAACACGTTACGCCCACCTTCGGTCTCTGGCCGTGAAACGCGGCGATGCCGTGAAGGCCGGAGACCTTATCGGGCGGATGGGCTCGACGGGGCGCAGCACGGGGGATCACCTGCACTACGAAGTGTGGTATAACGATAAACCATATGATCCAATGAAGTTCCTGAAAGCAGGCAGACATGTTCACAAAGAATAACAAACCCGCCACCACGCCGCCGGTCGAACCTCAGAGGTCGGTGCACGCGCAGGATGCCGTGCGGGGCGCTGCCAACAAACCTGCCGCGCGCGCCGCATCGATCATCTGCGCCGACATGAAGATCCACGGCTCGGTCACATCCGAAGGCGCGCTGCAGATCGACGGCACGGTCGACGGGGATGTCAGCGCGACCGACATCACTATCGGGGCCAGCGGCGAGATCACCGGCGAAGTCAAAGCGGAAGTCGTCAAGGTCAAAGGCCGGATCAAGGGATCAATCCGGGCCCGCAAGGTCGAGCTGGAGACCGGCGCCCACGTCAAGGGCGACATTGTCCACTCCTCGTTGCAGATCCAGTCCAACGCCGTATTCGAAGGACAGGTCAAGCATGCGGAAGATCCGCTGCGCGACACAGGTCCTGTTGCGGCGTCTGACACAAAATCTTCCGCCAGCTCCAGCGCCCCGCCGGCGCACGGCAACGGTGTTGGACAGAGCGCCGGCGCCTCCGGCCCAAGCCTTCCGTCCTCGCTGCCGAGCTGACGCTTCGCCGCGCAAATACCAGATGAGATAACACCGGCAGACTCCTGCCGGTGTTTTTCTTTATGGGCGACGCCTCAGCTCAATAACAAAGGGCAGCGAGACAGGTCTTTGCGCTTGACGCGCCGGACGGCCAGCAAACAGCCCAGAAATCAAAAAAGCCCCTGACGATCTGCGTCCGGGGCTTTTCTTGTGGGGTCAGCGGAAGCGGCGACAAGTCAGGCCGGCTGAGCAGTCCGGCGACATTGCGGCGTATCACGGAACTTCTGCTCGGCCTCAGCGAGGCGTTCGCGGACGGTCCGGCAGCCCTCAGGCATCTGATCTTCGCCCAGCACCGAAAGACGGCGGCAGATCTTGTCTTCGTTCTGGATATTCATGACAGAAGACTGGACCTCGAAGCAGACGAGCGCGTCCTGAGTGAACTCCTCCGAGTCCATGAAGGCGAGCCAGCCGCGGCCAGCGGCACTGTTGGCCTGGCGGAAGGCTTCGCGGGCGCCGGCCCGGTCATTGCGCTCATAACGCGCCTGGCCGATCCGGACATGGGCCGTTGCCCGGTCGCGAATACCCGACATGCTGAGGGCGCGCGTAAGGGCTTCCTCGGACTCCTGCCAGCGGCCGAGCTCGTTAAAGGACGCGCCCAGGCGCTCATACATAGCGCCGCCACCGCCCATTTCGGCAGCCTGACGGATCACGGGGATCGCCTTTTCATGCTCACGGGCAACCTGATAAAAGTCGGCCAGCAGCGACATGCGCTCTGTGGTCTTCTGTATGCGTCCCGCATTCATTTCCTTTTCCAGGATCCGCGCGGCATGGAAGGGTGCATCGAAGCGGTTGTAGAAGTTTACGATCCGCATCAGCTCCTCTTCGGTCCGGAGCAGACCGGCCAGATACATCGCCTTCTGGACTTCGAATGCTCTCATCTCCTCATTGCCGGCAAAATAATTCCCGGCAATCGCATCCCAGTAACGGCGCTCCGTTGGGTTGCGTTCGAGCAGTGCTTCAAGCACTTCGGCGAGCTTCGCCTGATTGTTGGTTTCGTTGTAGAGAAAGACGAGCAGATCATAGAGCTGCTGGTCAAAACGGGAGCCGTCCTCGCGGCGGACTTCCTCGGCCCAGCGAATGGCTTCCGTATTGTTGTCGGCACGCTGGTTCAGCACGGCAAGCTGCCATTTCTGGGTGCGGTCCGGCCGTCCACCGGCCTGCTGCCAACGGTTCATGTACTGCAGCGCCTGGGGGAGGTCTTCTTCCTGCAGGTAAATCTGCGCGATGTTGTAATAGGTGCCGGCGATCTGGTCCTGCGGAACCGCGCCCATGGTGATCAGCGAGAGAAGATCCTGAACCGCCCCGCGGCGATCCCCCCGCTCGAGTTTCACATAGGCGCCAAGGCGCACGATCGCGATCCGCTCGTAGCAGTTCAGCTCCATGCCCTGAAGCTGCTGCAGTTTGGTGGCCGCCGTATTGAAATCCTTGTTGGTCATTGCGGCCGTCTCGGCTTCGAGATACAGCGCGCCGCTCCGCGCGCCGAACTGGGTCTCGTCGCAGGCTTGGGCGAGAGCCGAACCCGCGCCCATGACCGCCATTACCCCCGCAACGATTGCCCCTTTGAGGATTGCCTTGAATTGCATCTTTCTGTCTCCTGACCGCTTACGCGGCATGCTGGCTTTCCGGGCGCCGCAGGTGCTGACGCGCCTGCGACTACTCAGAGGATAGGTCTTGGCTGCAGCCCACACAGGACAGAGCCTCAAACCCGGGGGCCCTACTGGATCTTGAATTCCAGCGGGTAAACGACGTTCCGGCGCTCAACTGCCTGGCCGCGGACGATCTTCGGCGCAAACTCGACGCGGGACACAGCCCGCTCGGCTTCCGACTTGAACATATTGTCCGTGCAGGTCGCGCTGACATTGTATGGCTTCCCGCGGGTGTCCACGTCAAAGCGGACATCGCAGTTGCCGGAGATACCGCGCTCCGCGGCGCGCTGCGGGAAGGACGGAGCCGGCGGCCGGATCGGCTGGGCATCACGGTCCGACACCGCAACCGGGTCGATCGCGAGGCTCTGCATGCGGCCAAGATCAAGGTTCTGCGGGGCAGCCCCGTCAATCTTGGGCGTCGGTAGGTTGATGCTCGACTTGGTGGCCGACTGTTTTGGTGGCGGCGGTGGCTTCTGCGCGGAATCGATGCGCTTCGGCGGGGTCCGGGTGCGCGAGCGTACCTCTGAATCCTGCTTTTGCGGAGTGATGGCGGTGAGGGTGCGCTGTTCGCTCTCGTCAAGCTCAAGCTCATTGACCGTGATCAGCCAGTTCATCACGAAGAAGATGATCAGGACGATCGGCACAGCGATGACAACGCCGACCAGAAGGCGCATAAGGGGGTTATTGAACATGTCCGATCTCCTCTAACTTCCCGTTTTCGCCGAGATGTTGATGACCGTTGCACCATCAATTTTATTGATGGCTTCCATTACGTCAACCATGACCTGTGCTTCGGCGTCCACATCGGTCTGAACCACGACTTCTCCGCGCGGATTGTCGTTGCGCATTTCACGGATCATGAACCCGACTTCGGTCGGGTTCACCTTCTGCTTGTCGATGTAGATATCACTGTTCTTGTCGATCGCGATCAGGATCGCAAGCGGCTTGACCGATGCCTTGTTGTCCACATCCGGGCGCAGGATCGGAACCCCGGGCTCCTTGATGAACTGCGCCGTGACGATGAAGAAGATCAGCAGGATGAACACCACGTCCAGCATGGGCGTGAGGTTGATATCCGACTCATTGTCTCTGCCGCGTCCCGACCCCTGGCGTTTTTTGCGTGCCATGTAATTTTCTCCTCAGGGTCAGCTCTGCGAGATGACGATATTCACCCGGTCACGGAAGCCCGCATTGTACGCCTCATCCCGGATCCGGATAACCACGCCGCTGCGGGTTTTCGGATGCGCCTGGATGATCAGCGCACTATTCGGACTTTCAGCGACCACGCGCTCGATATTGGCCCGGACCGATCCGATGTCCGTGACCCGTCCATTCACCGAAATGAGGTTTGACTCATCAATGAAAATCAAGATCGCCGGCACCGGGGGTTGTTCCGGCTGGTCGGGCGGCGGCGGTGGTGGCGGCGGCTCCATGCCAATCGCCTCCTCACGCGCAAACGTCGATGTCACAATGAAGAAGATAAGGAGAATGAAGACGACGTCCAGCATTGGAGTCAGGTCGACATCCGCCTCATCGGGTTGTCTAGAGGCCCGTCCGCGCATCAGCCGATCTCCATTTCATCTTCCACGGCCTGAACAGCGCGGTTGACCCGCCGGTCCATGCCGGATGTGAACAGGATGCCGGAGAGCGATGCCACCATGCCCGCCATCGTGGGGATGGTCGCGCGTGATACGCCGGCCGACATGGCTTTGGCATCGGCGCCGGCCGTGATTGCCATGATGTCGAACACCGCCACCATGCCCGTCACGGTTCCGAGCAGTCCCAGCAATGGCGCAAGCGCCACCATCGCCTTCGTCAGCTGCACATTCGCTTCCGCCTTCGCCCGGACTTCGGAAACCAGCTTGTCGCGGACCCAGTGGGCGGGCAGCGATTTGCGGTCAGAACGGGCGCGCCACTCGGCGACGGCATCGGCGGCCACCACCTTATGGGCAAAGCGGAAGTAGAATATCCGTTCCAGAATCAGGGCCCACATCACGAATGTTGCTGCCATGATGACAACCAACACAGGACCGCCGCGATCAAGAAAGGCTTGCAGGTCTTGGAAACCCATATCGGGTTACTCCTCTCGCGCTCTGGCGCCCGGGCTTATGCCCGGGTTCCGTGGAGCGATTCCATTTTCTCGGCGACGAGGCCGGCGGCCTGCTCGTCGAGAAGCTGCTGGTTGCCGCGGGCCATGGCGGACACGACCGCATGGATCAGCAGCAGCGGGATCGCGGCAACAAGACCGAATACGGTGGTCATGAGCGCGACCGAGATACCGCCAGCCATTAGTTTCGGATCGCCTGCACCGTAAATCGTGATCGCGGTGAAGGTGATGATCATGCCGATAACCGTACCGAGCAGACCCATCAGGGGCGCCACAGCAGCGAGCACCTTGATGATGTCGTTGAAGCGCTCGATGCGGGGGCTCTCGCGCAGGATCTGCTCGTCGAGCTTCAGTTCGAGGGTCTCGACATCCGCATTGCGGTTGTTCTCATAAACCTCAAAAACGCGGGCAAGCGGGTTGCCGGTGCCGGCCTGCTTGGTTTTCGCAGTTGAGCGCATGGCGCCGCCCATCGTGAACAGGGTGAACACTTTGAACAGGCCGATCAGGATACCGACAAAGGCGAGGAGCGCAATGACGGCGCCGACAGGGCCGCCCTGACCCAGGCGGTCAGAGAAGCTTGGCAATTCGCCGAGAATGCCGAACAGGTTGCCGCGAGAGGGATCGACCGGTGCGCGGACGACTTCGCCTTCACCTGCACGGATGAGCGAAGCCATGCCTGAGGCAAACGCGCCGCCGGGCTGCTGGGTGAAGGCCTGCAGGAAGGTGTCGCCGGAAATGCCGCGGCGAACCTCGACAAACTGCCGGTCAGCCGTGGTGGCGGCGGTGAAAATGCCGACGCGCAGGAGTTCGACTTCGGCGTTGGAGCCTTCGGGGCCCACGCCATTGACGACAGCATTGAAAGTTTTCACTTCCGACTGAGCGATCATTTCCTGCAGCATCGCCTTCGGAAGACGCTCGAGCTGGGCGCGGGTCGGCAGGGTGCGGGCTTCCGCGATTTCTGCGATCCCGTCGACGCGGTCGGGATAGTCGAAGTTGGCGATGGAGTTCGCGATCAGCGGCATGGTTGCGCCAGCCGCCGAGCGAAACTGGCCAAGCAGTTCCTGGAAGTCGCCGGCCTGTTCGGAAACAAGACCTTCAAGCTCGCCCAGTCGCGCCTCATTGGCATTGAACTGCTCGCCAAGTGCCCGGGCGCGGCCTTCGGCGCCAGCAAGCGCGTTGCGCGCTTCGGTCATTCGGGCGGCCTGGCTGGCGCGGTCGGCCTGGAACTCGCGCAGGCGGGCCTGGTCGGCGGCAGACATCTGTTCGGAGTCGCGGCGGACCGCGGTGAGAACATCGGCCAGGGACTGCGCGATGGCCGGCGGGGCGGCGAGGATGGCGGCGGAACCGATCAGGACCGACGCACCCAGAGCCTTCATCGAGGATTTGATCTTAAACATGCTTGGGAACCTTTGTGTCTGTCAGTCGGCCGGTTACTGGACCGAGAATTTCTGAACCGGGGCGAAAAGCACAACCTGCTGGGCCATGCCCTGGGCGACGCGGATCGCCTGCTGGATGTCCGGCACATAGCTGTTCGGCAGTGCCACCCACTCGCCACTCGCCCGGTCATAACGGGCCGCGCGGCCATTCGGCGTGACATAGACAAGTGCAACACGCCCATAGAGGAACATGTTCACCATGGTCGGGTTGCCGTTGAGGTCCACCTCTTCCTGCCAGGTATCGATCGTGCTGCCATATTCCAGCTCGGCAGAGTAGGCTTCCATGATCAGGCGGTATTGTTCCGATGCCGTCACGGTCGGGCTGGCCATCACACCATCAAGCGCCTCGAGGCGGGCCGTGCGCTCTTCCCGCTTGAAGGGCAAGTCAGCTGAAACAAAGAGCTTCAGGTCCTCGATCATGCTGAGTAGCATCGGCACCGTCTGAGCAGTGATATCGTCAATCGAGCCAAGCTGCTCGGTCAGCGAGGCGATTTCCTCAGCCTGGCTGTTGACCACCAGCTCCTGCTGACGGGCAAACAGCTCGGCTGCGTCGCGGCGCTGCAGAAGCGTGCGGTATTCGCGAACCATGTCAGAGCGCTCATCGTCGAGCTGGTTGATCTGCTCCTGGACCTGCGCAGCCCGCCGCGTGGCCTGTTCGCCGGCATCCAGCGCTTGCCGAAGCTGGGCCTGAGCAGGAATGGCCAGCCCGGCGATGAGCGCGACAGCAATCAAGCTGCGTGCGGGTGAAAGAAATGTCTTCATGAGGTCAGCCTCTCAACTCTCCAAACGGTGGCGCGCCCGCCAAGGCGCACAAATCCTGGTTGCGGGCGAACCTGCTCACGAGGTCGTCCCGTTTCTCTTGCCCAAACACACAAGGGCAGAAGTTGACCTGGAAGTGGCGGACGACACCATCACCTCCCCTGCTGGTTTTACGGGGCGTTTGCCGCCCTCTGTCATTATTTGCGGATCTACCGGTCTCGTGCAGCAGATCGTCGCAAGCCTTAACGATGATGCGCGACGGTAACAATCCTCTAATTGCGGATCAATCCGGCTTTACGATTTGTTCAGAAATTATCCCTGTCAGCCGTCAACACAACCTGCTGCACGCAGTGCTTGCTACCGCAAGATACTGGCACACCCCGCCGCTTTAATTGATAAGTGTGACAAATGTCCGGGCAGTGCGTGCCTTGTGTCGTGCATCTTTTGCAGGCGTTGAAGCGGGGCACAAGCGGAGGCGGTCTGCCGGTGAGGTCATTGCCTGCGTACCCGGAGCTCGGGCGATGACATTATTACAGGGTTCAACTCCGGTTTGTCGGAAGAACTGGCTGGGGTGCTAGGATTCGAACCTAGGGTGGCGGTACCAAAAACCGCTGCCTTACCACTTGGCGACACCCCAACAGTGGAAGCGCCAGATAGCCCCTCTTTTTTCCGCTGGCAACACCCGGCTGCGGGCTTTTGCACACATGCACCTCGCCCGAAGTACTCATCAGGACAGCGCAGCCCCTGCGGCGTAACGGCCCTTTACATTTTATCGATTATCAACAATATCGGTCAGGAAACCCTGCGCATCCTGCGCCCCACGATCGGAAGGCCCCCGGATATGAGAACATTTCTGCTGTCGATGGCAGGCGCCTTTGCGGCGATGACCCTCTTTGTCGTCATTGGCTTCTTTATGCTGTTTGGTCTCATCGCGAGTGTCGCCAGTGCAAAGCCACCGCATCCGTCCAGCATCGTCCTCACGCTCGATCTCAACGAATCGCTGTCCGATCAGGCGCCCGTCGGCGGCTTTGCGGCACTCTCTGGCGCGCCCGGCTTCATCGACCTGCTGCTGAAGCTCAAAGATGCCGAGACTGATAACTCTGTGAAAGGCCTCTATATCCGCGGATCGTCATTCGGTGTTGGAACAACGCGCGCCGAGGAGCTGCGCCAGGCGATCCAGAGTTTCAAAGCGTCCGGTAAGTTCGTCGTCGCTCATTCGCAGGGTACGTTCGGCGTCACAGGCCCCTCCACCTATCACGCCATATCCGCTGCCGATGAAATCTGGATGCAGCCGGGGACCGAATTTATGGTCACCGGCATAACCTTCGAAACGGAGTTTCTTAAAGGCCTCTTCGACAACATCGATCTCAAGCCCGAATACTTCGGCTACTACGAGTTCAAAAGCATTGCCGAAATGTACACCGCGACAGGCTTCAGCGATCCCAGCCGGCTGGCCCTTCAGACCGTCGCAGACTCGCTCTGGGCGACGTCGATCAGCAACATTGCCGAAGACAGGGGATTTGCAGAGGCGGATCTCCGTACATTGCTCGAGGCGGGTCCAAAAACTGCACAGGTGGCTCAGGCCGCCCGACTTGTCGACAGTCTCGGCTGGCCGGAAGAGGTCGAGGAAGCCGCGAAGGAGCGCGCCGGCAGCAACACCGAGATGATCCGCCTTGCCGAGTATGGTGCACCGGCCCCGCGCGGGCGCAACCGCGCGCCGGTCATCGCCGTGGTCGGCGGACAGGGCATGATCCTGACCGGCGGCGCAGAGGGCGGTTCGCCTTTCTCCTCGCCCCCGGCCTTTGCTTCCGATGTCATCTCTCGCGCTATCCTCGATGCCGCTGAGGACGATTCAGTCGAGGCCATCGTGTTCCGGGTCGACAGTCCCGGAGGCGTGCCTACAGCCGCCGACCAGATCTGGCGCGCTGTCGAGCGAGCCCAAGAGATGGACAAACCGGTCGTTGTATCGATGGGAAGCAGCGCCGCGTCGGGCGGATACTATGTCGCCATGGGCGCAGATGCCATTCTCGCCAACGCCGGCACGATCACCGGTTCGATTGGGGTGGCAGGCGGCAAGTTTGCCGTGGGGGGAACCTTCAACAAGATCGGTGTAAGCTTTGACCAGGTTACGACAGGCGGCGACTTCACCTCCGCCTGGGGCACCTCAACGTTCACCGAATCCCAGGAAGCTGAAGTCCGGGAATTGCTCAAGCGCAGCTATGATCGGTTCGTCAGCCTTGCCGCAGAAGGTCGCGGTATGACGTTCGAGGAAATGGACGCGGTCGCGCGCGGCCGGATCTGGACCGGTCAGGACGCTGTGGCGATCGGGCTGGTCGATGGAACAGGCACATTCATGGACGCCATCGAGAAGGCCAAGGAACTCGCCGGCATCGAGGCCGACGTGAAACCCCGCCTCAGCTTCTATCCGCAGCGCAAGTCCGGCTTCGAAGCGCTGGAATCCCTGTTCGGTGTCTCGTCCGAGACTGTCCGGGCCGCTGCGGTTATCGGGGCTCTGGCAGGTGACAAGCGCACCGAGGCCCTGCTCGAGCAGCTCGCCGTCGCCGAGGCCGTCAATTCCGGCCAGACGGTCGCCTTCGGTCCGAAGCTGCGCGAGCGCTGAGGCAAGGCGCGGGCAGGCCTAGTTACATATATAATGTGCGCGCCGGTGTCCGCACGATGAGACGATGAAATGAAGATACTCGTGACCGGCGCCGCCGGCTTCATTGGCAGCGAGATTGCCCTTCGCCTCCTGAAGGAAGGCCATAGCGTCACCGGGGTCGACTGTTTCACACCCTATTACGACCCGAAACTGAAACACGCCCGCGTGACCCGGCTCGAAGCCTTTGAGGGATTCCGGATGGACGCCATCCGCGTTGAGGACGCCGCCGCCATGGAGGCGGTATTCCAGCGCGATGCGCCGGAAACCGTGCTCCACTTCGCCGCTCAAGCCGGCGTGCGCTACAGCCTCGATCATCCGCGCGAATACATTGATGCCAACATTGTCGGCTCCTTCAATGTCATCGAGTTCGCCCGCCGCTATGGGGCGCAACACCTCCTCTTGGCCTCGACCAGTTCTGCCTATGGCGCGAACCAGAAGTTCCCGTTCGAGGAACAGGATGCGACACCCCATCCACTGACGATCTATGCCGCCACCAAGCTGGCCAGCGAATTCATCGCCCACAGTCACGCGCATCTCTACGGTGTGCCGACTACCTCGCTCCGCTTCTTCAGCGTCTATGGCCCCTGGGGCCGGCCGGACATGGCCTTCTTCCTGTTCACAGACCGGATCTTCCGGGGAGAGCCGATTGACGTCTACAATCACGGCGACCTGTTGCGCGACTTCACCTATATCGACGATCTCGTCGAAGCCATCCGCCGGCTGATGGATCATCCGCCCGTGCCCGGCGAACCCATCCTGCGCGGCGACTCTCTATCACCCGTCGCGCCTTACCGCCTCGTCAACATCGGCAATGCCAGCCCCGTGCGCCTGATGGACTATATCGACGCAATTGAGGAAGCGATCGGCCGCAAGGCGAAGCTCAACATGGTCGGTATGCAGCCCGGCGATGTGAAACAGACCTTGGCCGATGTCACCCTGCTGGAACGCCTGACCGACTATACACCGGACACGGACTATCGCACGGGCATCGTAAAATTCGTCAGCTGGTACCGGGACTATTTCAAGCCGGACTGAACCCCTGCCACCTCTGCCGCGCGCCTGAAATCCTCCGGCACCGGCGCCTGTAGTACGAGACGGGTCCCGAAGGGATGCGGAAGGTCCAGTCTCGCGGCATGCAGCATCAGGCGGGGCGCCGTCGCCTGCCCTTCGCCGTACAAGGCATCCCCGAGTATCGGACATCCTATGGACATGAGGTGCACGCGGATCTGATGCATCCGGCCCGTCTCCGGCGACAGCTGCAGGAGCCCATAGTCACCGTGTCGCGCCAGAACGCGCCAGCCGGTGCGCGCAGCCTGCGCGCCCTTCCGGTCCGCCCATGCAAGGATCATCCGCGACTTGCCGCCCTCCTCCACTTTCACAAGCGCCGCGTCTGCAACCCCCGATTCGGCTGGTGGCAGGCGCCCTTTGACGAGCGCCAGATAGGACTTCTTCACTTCCCGGCCAGCGAAAGCCTCAGACAATACGGCGGCGGCAGGCTTGGTCCTTGCGGCGATGATGACGCCCGACGTGCCCTGGTCCAGCCGGTGCACAAGGCGCGGGCGCTTGCCATTCGACCGCGCGAACGCCGCCAGCAGCCCGTCCAGAGAGCGCACCACACCGTTGCCCGCCTGCACGGCGAGTCCAGAGGGTTTGTTGAATGCGAGCAGGCTCACATCCTCATGGATCAACAGCCCGCGGACGAAGGCAACGTCTTCGTCACTGATGACCGGAAGGTCGCGGTTGCGGGTCATACGAGGCCCTCTGATATGAGCAGATCGAGGCCCTCGCCTCCCACAAGCGGGAGCGGGGTGGCGCGGCGTTTGTGGCAGATGCACGAAACTCCTCGCCCGCTTGCGCGAGAGGAGGATCCTGCGCTCAAAGGGCGTGGGAGGTGAGGGCAGCTACGTCTCAACTTGATGCCCCCCTCACCCATCCCGCCGCTTCTCGCGGATCGCCGCAATCCGCGCCAGCGCCTCCGCAATCGCGCGCTCCCGCCCCTCGCCCTTCGGCGCATAGAACACAGGCCTCTTCATCCCGTCCGGGAAATAATCCTGCCCCGAAACACCTTCCTCCGTTTCATGATCATAGACATAGCCGCCGCCATATCCCTGATCCTTCATCATTGAAGTCGGCGCATTCAGGATATGTTTCGGCGGCATCAGGCTGCCCGTCTCGGCAGCCGCCCGCCGCGCCGCCTTGTAGGCGACATAGGCCGCGTTCGATTTCGGCGCGGTGGCCAGATGGATGACCGCATGCGCCAGCGCCAGTTCGCCCTCGGGACTGCCGAGGCGCTCATAGGTCCGCGCCGCCTCCCCGCAGATCATCAGCGCGGTGGGATCGGCCAGGCCGATATCCTCACTCGCCATGCGGATCAGGCGCCGGGCCAGGAACAGCGGATCCTCCCCCCCTTCCAGCATCCGCCCGAACCAGTAGAGTGCCGCATCCGGATCTGATCCGCGTACGGACTTGTGAAGGGCCGATATGAGATTGTAATGCTCCTCCCGGTCCTTGTCGTAAGCGGCCGCCCGCTTCTGAAGGCCGGCGCCGATCTCCTCCAGGCCGAGCAGTCTCCGCTCACCGCACATGGCAAAGGACTGCTCCACAAGGTTCAAGAGATAGCGCCCATCCCCGTCCGCCATGCGGATCAGAGCTTCGCGCGCCTCCGGCACGACCGGCAGCCGCCGCCCCATCGCGGCCTCGCCTCGTTTCATTAGTTCCCCGAGGTCCTCGTCCCCCAGCCGCCGCAGCACCATCACCTGGCAACGCGACAGCAGAGCGCCATTGAGTTCGAAGCTCGGGTTCTCGGTCGTCGCGCCCACCAGCGTTACTGTCCCGCTCTCCACGAAGGGCAGAAAACCGTCCTGCTGCGCGCGGTTGAAACGGTGGATCTCGTCGACGAACAGCAGCGTACCCTTGCCCATCCGCCGGCGCCCCTCCGCCCGGTCAAACGCCGCGCGCAGTTCCTTGACGCCGGAAAAGATCGCCGACAGCGCCTCGAACTCCAGTTCGGTCTCCTGTGCTAGCAGGCGGGCGATCGTCGTCTTGCCCGTTCCTGGCGGCCCCCACAGGATCATCGAGACCAGCTTGCCGCCGCGCAGCATCCCGCCAATCGGCCCCTCCGGCCCGATCAGATGCGCCTGCCCGACGACCTCTGCCAGCCCCCTCGGCCGCAGCCGGTCCGCCAGCGGACGCGGCGCGGTGTCCTCGAGACCGGCAGCGGAGAATAGATCACTCATTGCCCACTTCTATGCCTTCAAGCCGGGCATGGTAAGGTGCCTGCTGGGAGGAACTGAAAAATGATAATAACACTGACGATACACGAATCCGGTCAGGCCTGCGGCGCCGAGGTGCGCGGCGCTGACCTGTCACAGCCGATTTCCGCAGACTTCGCCTCCGAGATTCGCGCGCTCTGGCTCAAGCATCAGGTGCTCGCCTTCCCGGACCAGTCGCTGAGCGATGACGACCTCGAACGCGTCACGCTCGCCTTCGGCCCCTTCGGCGAAGACCCATTCATCGCGCCCATCACCGGCCGCAAGCATATTATCGCGGTGAAACGCGCAGCCGCCGAGACCGCACCGATCTTCGCTGAAAGCTGGCATTCCGACTGGAGCTTTCAGGCAAAGCCCCCCGCCGGCACGTGCCTCTATGGCCTCACCATCCCGCCAGAAGGCGGTGACACGCTTTTCGCAAACCAGTACAAGGCGCTGGACGAGATGCCGGACGCGCTCCGCCGCCGCATCGAAGACCGCTGCGCCATCCATTCCGCGAAGAATGCCTACGCCCCGCAAGGCACGTACGGCGCCGGCGACACGGGCCGCTCCATGGACATCCGCCCCTCCGCGGACGCCGAAGCCAGACAATCCCACCCCTTCATCCGCACCCATCCCGAAACGGGACGCGAGACCCTCTTCGGTTGCGCCGGCTACATCGTCGGCGTCGAGGACATGGACCCGGCGGAAGGCTGGGACCTCGTGACGGAAGTCTATCGTTGGCAGACCCGGCCCGAATTCCAGTACCGCCACCGATGGCAGCAAGGCATGCTCGTGATGTGGGACAATCGCTGCACCCTGCACATGGCCACTGGTGGCTATGCCGGCCACGACCGTCTGCTTCACCGCACGACGATCGGCGCGGCCTGACCGGCCCATCTTCAGGTCCGAACCGTTCCCCGGATCGTCCGGCCATTGCGTTCGATCTCAATTTCCCAGCTGCGCACGTCCTGGCTGAGCACATCCTGCAGCTCGCCGACCGTCCGGGTCTGCGCGCCGTTCACGACACGGATAATATCCCCCGGCCGGAAATAGTTACGCGAGATCGTCCCGCGCGACACCGAGTGGACATAGATGCCGGAGCCCTTTGTGAACGGATCAAGCCCGTTCTCCTCGGCCAAGCGCGGCGACAGCTCGATCACCCGGGCGCCATTGAACACCGATTGGCCGGTCAGCAGCACGACATCCGCCTCGGTCGCGCCCGGCGGCGGCTCAAGTTCCACGCGGATCATCTGGCTCCGTCCGCCGCGCAGGACGGTGAGTTGCGCCATCTCGCCCGGATTGCGCACGGCGGCCAGGAATTTAAGGCCCTTCTCGTCAAACACTTCGCGTCCGTCGATCTCGGTCACAAGGTCGCCGCGCCGAAGACCCGCGCGCTCGGCCGGGCCCTCGGGATAGACTTCGGTCACCATGACGCCCAACGGCCGGTTCAGACCCTGCGCGCGCGCCATGTCGAAGCTTACCGATTGCGCCGCCAACCCCAGCCAGGGCCGCACGAAGGTGCCGCCATGCATCGCAGCGTCGACCACGCGTTTGACCATCTCAGAGGGAATCGCAAAGCCGATGCCGGCAGATGTGCCTGTGCGCGAATAGATCGCCGTGTTGACGCCGACCAGCTCGCCGCGCGTGTTGATCAGCGCACCGCCCGAATTGCCGGGGTTCACCGCCGCATCGGTCTGGATGAAGAATGAATAGTCGGAGACGCCGACATCCGTCCGCGCGGTTGCCGAAATGATGCCATTGGTCACCGTCTGGCCGACCCCGAACGGGTTGCCGATAGCCAGGACCAAGTCTCCGACCTGCGAATCGCGCGTGTCGGCAAACGGAAGGATCGGCAGTTGCTCGCCCTCGATGTCGATCTTGAGGACGGCCAGATCCGTGCGCGCATCGGCAAGCAGTAGCTCGGCCGAATACTCCCGTCGGTCGCTTAGCACGATACGGAACGCATCGGCGCCCTGGACTACATGGTTGTTAGTGACGATCACACCGTCCGCGCCGACGATGACACCGGAGCCAAGCGAGTTCTGAACCTGGCGCCCCTGCGACGGCACACCGTAGAGCAGTTGTTCCAACGGTGTCGCCCGCGTTGCCACGGTCCGCTCGGTGTAGACATTGACCACTGCGGGGGAAGCTTCGCGCACCAGCGGCGCAAAGGTCAGCGTGATTTCCGCCGGCGATCCCGGCACACGCTCCACCGTCTGCACGACCGGCAGCGCAGGCTCCGCGCCTGGCACAACCTCGGTCTCGGCCCGCGTCTGGCCGAAGACGGGCATAAGGGCAAAAGCAAGCGCCATGGCGGCAGCCAGGAAAGCGGCCGCAAGCAATTTCGAAACGTGTCGGGTCATGACGAGACTGTTGATCATGAACATGGCTCTATTGCGGAGCGAATTAAGGCGCAATTCGCGCGCTCATGACATTTCAGATAGGTCACACTGCCGCAGGCACAAGAACCGGCTCAGAGCTTCTCGCGCGCATCTTCCCGCGCCCGCAGTTGCACCAGGTTATCCGCATGGCTCTCCCGGCTGATGCGGTAGAAGCTGATACAGATGAGCATCAGCGTCCAGGCGGTGATCAGCGACAGGCCATACCCCCAGCCCAGCGTACGCACCGATTCCTCGGTCGCCGCCGCCGCGCCGCCTCCGCGCGACAGGCCTGACACCGCCAGCACCATCGAGGCGGTGATGACCCCGGCGCCCTGCGACAGTTTCCGGATGAAGCTGATGCCGGCAAAGAAGATGCCCTCGGAGCGCCGCCCAGTCTGCAGTTCGCTGTCCTCTACTATGTCAGCAACCATCGAGCCCAGCAGCATCTGCGTGGCGATGATCAGCGCCAGGTCAAACACCGTGATGGAGATGATGATGATGAACAGCGCGTCGCTGCCATTCGGCGGCAGCAGGCCGAACAACCGCAGGAACACCGGCAGCGGCGCAATCGAGAAGGCGAGGATGCCCATGGTGATGGCGCCGCGCTTCTTGCCGAAGGTCTTGCCGATAAGAGGCGCAATGATCAGCGCAAGCACCGCCGAGATGTAGACGCCCATCGTCAGGTTGGCGATCTGGGTGTTGTCGAACTCCCAGAAGATCGTGTTGATATACTGGTTCAGTGTCGCGGAAATGCCGGTCGCAATCAGACCGCACAGCGTCGCCAGGAATAGCGCCCGGAAAGACGGGTTCGACACCGTCTCGAAGATTTCCGCGAAGATTTTCCTTATCGTCAGGTTCCGTGCCGGCGGCGCCGCCTTGAGATGCGGAATGTAGCTGTGCGTGCCCGCTGCGCAGATGAACACCGCCGTCAGGATACACGCCGCCGCAATCGTCCCGTAGGTATTCCAGCCCTCGACATTGAAGACACCGACCGGGATCTCTTCCGTCGGTACGAGCAGGAACCGGAACAGCAGAATCTGGATCGTCAGCCCGCCGAACCAGCCGAAGAAATAGCGCAGCGCCATCAGCGAAGTGCGCTCGTCATAATCCTGGGTCAGCTCCGCCGCGAGGGCCGAACTCGGCACATCATAGAAGGTGAAGGCCACGCGCACGCCAATTGTCGTGGCGACCAGCCAGGGGAACAGGTCATTGCCGGTCAATCCCTCGGGCGGGTTCCAGGTCAGGAAATACACAAGCGCCGTCGGGATGAGCGCTGCGTAGATGAAGGGATGGCGCCGGCCGAACTTCGTGCGGGCATTATCCGACCAGTAGCCGACCACCGGGTCCGACACCGCATCGATGACCAGCGCGATCAGCAGCGCAACGCCCACCAGCGCCGCATCGACGCCCATAATGTTGCTGTAGAAGAACAACAGTGCGTAATCGAAACCGTTGTTCTTGATGCCGTCGGCGGCCCCGCCAATGCCAAAGCTGACGCGCGTAAACAGGCTTGGCTTTTTCTGCACCACGGCCATGCGGAGATTCCTCTATCACCTGCTGCAGGATTGAGGCCGGGCGGTCCTGCCCACCCGGCGGAAGCCGGACGGCTGTGCTATTCGACGATGTCGAGATATTCGATGACCGGCGCACCGGCCAGCACAGCGCCCAGCTTCGGGCCCGCAGCACGGAAATACTCGGTCTGGCCATGCGTCTTCAGTGCATCGGCGGAGGCGTACTGCTCCATGAAGATGTAATCGGTGGAGGAGCCCTTTGCTTTGTAGAGCTGATAGGTGAGACAGCCGGATTCGTTCGCCTTGACCTTGGCCATCAGGTCCCTGGCGACCTCCTCAAACTCTGCCTGTTTGCCGTCCTGTATCTTCAGCTTCGCAATTACGCCGATCATATGTTTCCTCCAGTTCTATACTTATGTCGCCACACAGTATGGAGTCTGCGACGCTTCACAAGGTTATCGCTGGGTCAGCCACCGGCGGCTTTTCCGGGAGGGGCTGGGGCGGCGCGCGCCGTCATGGTAAATCAGCCATGAACCCGAATGGAACGGAACTTGCTGATCCATTCCGGCACAGATGACCCAAGGCCCCAGACAGATGCTGACCGTGATTGACCCGGCACTTGCCCACACCCCCACCCTCAAGGCGGACCCGACCACGATCCTGGCAGTCATCCCGGCGCTTAACGAAGCACGACATATAGAAGACTGTGTCCGCTCGTTGATGTCCGGCAGCCCGATGCTGCGGCTTGTCCCTCTGACCGTCGCCGACGGCGGCAGCACGGACGGGACGCCGGCCATCGTCGAGCGGCTGCAATCTGAGTTCCCGAACCTGCGTCTCCTGCACAATCCCGGCAGGCTGCAATCCGCCGCCATGAACCTCGCTGCCGAGACCCATGCCGGCGAGCGCACCCGCTTCCTCGTGCGCTGCGACGCGCACTCCCTCTATCCACAGAATTTCATCCTGCTCGTTGCGTCAGCCCTCGAACGCACCGGCGCTGCCTCCGTTGCCGTGCCGATGGACGCGGTCGGAGAGACCTGTTTCGAGAAGGGCAACGCCTGGGTCGTCGACACCCTGCTCGGCTCCGGCGGCTCGGCCCATCGCGGCGGGCGGCGCTCGGCTTATGTCGATCACGGCCACCATGCCGGCTTTGACCTCACATGGTTCCGACAGCTCGGCGGCTATGACCCCCGTTTCTCGCACAATGAAGACGCCGAATATGACGTCCGCCTCGGCAAGGCCGGCGGCAAGGTCTGGCTCGATGCCGGCATCCGCATCCGCTATGTTCCGCGCGGCTCCGTCCGCAAGCTTGCCCGCCAATACTTCAACTATGGCAGGGGCCGCGCCCGAAACCTCGCCAAACATGGCATGCGTTTGAAATTGCGCCAGGCCGTGCCCATATTTGCGTTTACAGGCAGTCTGGCAGGTTTGGCCGCAGGGCCTTTTTTCCTGCCGGCATTCGCCTTGCCGCTAGGTTATGCCAGCATTCTTGCCGGGGCATCAGCTGCTGTGGCGATCAAGCGAAAGTCGGTCTGCGGGCTATTCGCCGGGCTGGCGGCCGGAACAATGCATCTTTGCTGGGCGGCCGGGTATCTCTGGCAGCAGACACAGCCGAAAACCCACCACGTTACATGACAATCTTTTCATTCTCCAGGCGATCAGCTAAATAAAGGCAAGTGGGACACGCGTATAATGGCGACGAGGCGAAGTAGTCTTGCAACTGCGCTCAGGGCGCGCATCAGCCTGCTGACACGTTCAGCGGACGCAATGCGCAAGCGTGTGTTTGCCTCTGGTGCCGGCGACGAGGTCCTGGAGGCTGAGCCGCCGCCGCCCGCGCCGACCCGCGTCACCCGCGCGCCCGATGGCGTCTGCCTCTATGCCGTGGGGGACATTCATGGCCGGATGGACCTGCTTCTGCGCCTCGTCGAACTGATCGACGCTGACGCCGCAACCCTGCCCGAAGCCGCACAGGCCCAGATCATCTTCCTCGGCGACTATATCGACCGGGGCCTTCAGTCGCGCGATGTCATCGAATACTTCGCGAGCGGCGCGCTGGATCGCTACAATCCCGTTTACCTGCTGGGCAATCATGAAGAGGCCCTGCTCCGCTTCCGGCAGGAGCCGAGCTTCGGCAAGCAATGGGCACAGTTCGGCGGCGCAGAGACACTTTATTCCTACGGCTTCGCCCCGCCGAATGTCCGCGCCAGCCTCAGTTCTCATGAAGAGATGGCCGCCGCGCGCGCGGCCTGGGAGAAAGTCTGGAATGAGTTTCGCGCCCGCCTGCCGGAAAGCCATCTGACCTTTATGGAATCGCTGAAGGCCTATCATGTCGCGGGAGATTATCTGTTCGTGCATGCCGGCCTCCGCCCCGGAATCGGTCTCGACGAGCAGATGGAGCGCGACATGCTCTGGATCCGCGATGAGTTCCTGCACGACCACGCGCAATTTCCCCATCTCGTGGTACATGGCCACACGCCGGAGGACGCGATCTACCGCGACGACCGGCGTATCGGCCTCGACACGGGCGCCTTCCTGACGGGGCGGCTCTCGGCCGCGCGCCTGTTCGGCACAGATGTTGCTTTTCTCAGCACCTGAGACCGGGTACATCCACAGCGCGGGAGGGCTTTGCCCCCTGCTCTAGTCGACACATGGGAGACATGATCATGCCGACCTTCCGCACTTTATTTGCCGTCCTGGCCATAATGCTGAGCTTTGCCGTTGCGGCCTGCGGCACAACCCCAACGGCCGGCGCGCGAGAAGCCGTGACGGTTGGCGAAACCCAACGCATCAGTGCCTATACGCTTGGATCGAGCGACCGGCTCCGGATCACCGTTTTCGGACATGCGGACCTCTCCGGCGAGTTCGAGATTGACGGAACCGGCGCCATCTCCATGCCGCTTATAGGCCAGGTGAGCGCCGAAGACCTGACCACCGTTCAACTCGAGGAATTGATCGCCACCAAGCTCTCGGATGGCTACGTCCTGGATCCACGCGTCAGTGCCGAGGTGATCAACTATCGCCCCTTCTATATCCTGGGCGAAGTCGCCCGTCCGGGCGAGTATCCGTACACGAATGGTCTCTCGGTCCAGAATGCCATCGCCGCCGCGGGCGGATTCACCTATCGGGCGAACCGCAGGGTCGTCTATATCAAGAGCGTGGATTCCGCCAATGAGGTCGCCTACGACCTGACACCGGGCACCGTCGTGCGTCCCGGAGACACGCTAAGGATCGGTGAACGGATCTTCTGATCCTGCGAGCGCTCACACCGCTGAGAAATTAGTTGAGAACGCCGCCTACTGAAGGCGGCGTTTTTGATTCTGGGGCGTTCATGGGGGAAGCGAAGAGGCAGATAATGCCTTTTCATTAGGGTTAACGATCAAGCTTCGAGCCGGGATGCCCGGCCAAAGGGCATTTGCGCCATTATTTTGCGAATACTTCGCCTGCATGGAGAAACTTTCAGAAAGCCCTTATTTCGCAAAGGCGAAAGTGGTATATGAGTTGCAAACGCCAATACATGAAAACACAGCGGCATGTTCAAAAGGGGACACGGGGCCGGAAGAACAGTCTGTTGTGGTTAACCTTGTGAAGCGGCGTAGAGTATGAAGGGGACATTGATGGACTTTCGAATGACCGACGCGACGAGCGGTGTCGAGGAAGACACGTATGTCGTCAGCGAGCCGAGTGACCCCGGACAGCATCCCGCGCTGACAGCAAAGCGCGTGTTTGATGTCTCCCTTGCAAGCCTGGCACTGATCCTCGTCGCCCCTCTTCTCTTGCTCCTTGCCCTTGTGATCCGTCTCCAGGACGGCAAGTCGGCGATCTTCGCGCACACGCGGTACGGTCTGCATGGCCGCGCGTTCAAATGCTACAAGCTTCGCTCGATGGTGCCGGACGCCGATAGGCGCCTGCACGATCTACTTGAGCGCGATCCTGCTGCGCGCCGCGAATGGGAAGCGACGCAAAAGCTGAACAACGATCCCCGCATCACGCTGATAGGCAAGTTCATCCGCGCCTCCTCGATCGACGAGCTGCCGCAGCTGCTGAACGTGATCCGCGGTGACATGTCTCTGGTGGGGCCCCGCCCGATCACGATGTCAGAGCGCGCCAAATACGGAGAGAGCTTCGCCCAATATTGCAGTGTGCGCCCGGGCATCACAGGCCTCTGGCAGATTAGCGGGCGCAGCAATGTCAGCTATGCCGAGCGTGTCCGAATTGATGTCACCTACGCGCAGACACGCACTTTCTGGGGAGATGTCTGGATCATCCTCAAGACCGTTCCTGCTGTCGCTTTTTCGGTTGGCGCCCGCTAAGGGAAACGGCCGGAATGCCGGTTGGTGCGGTTGCCGGGAACGCCGTGCGACCCGCATGAAAATCAGGACAAGCAGGCAGGTTCGGTCAACCGGACCGTTGACCCTGCGCAGATCGGTCCGGCTTGCCTGAAGACCGGGATGGGGAAGATGCGCATGAATCCAAGTCACTGTAGCTCTTGTGGCATCCGGATTGTCCGAACAGGCGGCGTGCTCGCCCTGTGGACGCTTATCCTGGCGGCCTGTTCCAGCACAGGACAGTCTGGAACCGGCATGCGCAGCCCCATTTTCCTGCCGCTGCATTCCGAATACCTGCCGCCGGCCGCAGCCGAGACCGAACGGGGAGATTCCTTCGTCCATCATTTCAATTCGCAGCATGACCCGTCCCGCTGGTCGCGGACGAACATGAACTATCCGTCCGAGATGCATCCCGCCTGGCTGGCCCGCTACATCCATTTCAAGCCTGACCGGCTGGAGCTTGAGCTAAGCCGGCGCCGGGTCGGCAACAAACGGATCGCCGGCGCCGAGTATCAGCGCCGCGGTTTCTATCACTTCGGCCGCTACGAGGTCGTCATGCGCGCTGCGCCGGGTTCCGGTACGGTCAGCGCCATGTTCACCCACACCCATGAGCAATTCGGCGATCCGCACGACGAAATCGATATCGAATTCCTCGGCAAAGACCTGCGCATGGTCACTTTCAACTATTTTACCGATGGCAAGCAGCACGGCGTCATCCGTGTACCCCTGCCCTTTGATGCCAGCGAGGAGGTGCATCTCTATGCCTTTGACTGGGAGCCTGACCGGATCCGCTGGTATGCGAACGACACGCTCGTCCATACCTCGACCGCGGAGGATCATCCGATCCCGCAGTCGGCCAGCCGTCTCATCCTTCAACTATGGAGCGGCAGCCCCTATCAGTATGACTGGCACGGGCAGCCCACCTTTCAGAATGGTACCCGCGCAGCCTATTACTGCCTGAGCTTCCAGAAAGCCGGCGACCGCACACCGCAATGCTCCGACACCTTTGAACCGGGGACCGCCAGCATACGCGCTGCCGGATACTGACAGGGGCGACAGTAATCTCCGAATACGCAGCCTGCACTCATGGATCGGTCGATGCGGATTTCAGGTATGGCGTAAGCGTCCGGCCTGACCGACCTTGCGGCTTTCTATGATCCATTGATGCTGGTGCGTTCGATAGAGGGCGATGGTGTCCACTATCGATAGTGGACACTTGGGGTGGGTATATCGATGGCGGGGGAAGCCAAATGCTTTCGGCGAAATCGGCTGAACTGCTTCCAATATGCTTCTAAATCCAGAAACGGACTCATCCCCAAAAAGGATAAGCCCCCGAAAACCTTTCGGTTTTCGGGGGCTTATTTGGGTGCGGGAAGGCGCACCAATCAAAAAAGTACAGAAATAATACCTTTTATTACAACCGCTTAAGAATTTCGACTC
>CAYPDA010000019.1:0-36034 GCA_964409375.1 uncultured Hyphomonas sp. | reverse complement strand
AAGCTTGCCAGTGCAAGTTCTGATATCGTCAACAATAGTTGCCGTCGCGACAAGGGGGGAGGAGGGGATGCAGCATCCCCCAAAGGCGCCGCCTGGCCGGCCGATCAGCCAAACCCGGTGGTCTGCGGCCATCACCGCCCTTTCTCAAGGGCGGTTCGTCTATTTCGGGCGCTCCGGCCGCTTCGAGGCAGGTGCCGGCCGGATTGATTTTCGCATTGGTTCGTCCTCAGGTGATATTCGGCTGACGGGCAGCTTAAGGCTGTCTGCATCGGTTATTTCGGCTGCGCCGGGCGCCGCGCTGGTGACCCGCGTTGAATTCGAAAGGGCGTAAATCATGCAAGCATTGCCACAAATCCGCGCGGCGTTCGCTCTCATGGCGGCGATGTGCTTCCCGGCCTGCACCGGTAAAGCGGCCGTTGCCTCGCAGCCGGATCCGGCGCTGGTCGCCGAGGCCGCCGAGGGCACGCGCATCATTGTTCTCGAGGCTGCTCTCGCTGCAGACCTTCTGGTACCCGGCGCCGGTGTTGAAAAACTCACGGGCGAAGATTTCATCTGGTCGGAGGGGCCGGTTTGGATCAAGGACGGCCAGTATCTTCTGTTCACGGATGTACCGGCCAACACCCTGTATAAATGGAGTGAGTCATCCGGGCTCGAAACCTTCCTTCACCCTTCAGGCCTTGAAGGTGAGGATCCTGAAGGCATCATCGGCCAGCCCGGCGCCAATGGCCTGATCCAGGGCGACCGTCCGGGCACGATTCTTGTCGCAGACCATGGCAACCGCGCCGTCGCGCGGCTGGACCTTGCCACGCGGCAAAAGACATTCCTGGCCACTGACCATGAAGGCAGGCGCTTCTCGAGCCCCAACGATCTCGTGCTGGCCGCCGACGGCTCGGTTTACTTCACAGATCCGCCATATGGCCTCGCCGGCTTCATGGCATCGCCCCACAAGGAGACCGATTTCAACGGTGTCTATCGCTGGCACCCGGATGGCCGGGTCACGCTGATTGACGACAGCCTGACCCTGCCGAACGGCATCATCCTTTCGCCCGACGGGCGAACGCTGTATGTTGCCGTTTCCGACCCTGCGGCCGCTCAGCTGTTTGCCTATGATCTGGATACGGACGGCGAGCCTGGAGGCCGCCGGGTGCTGGCCGACCTGACGCCGATGGTGGGGGACGCCCGTCCCGGCCTTCCGGACGGCCTCGCAGTCGACACCGAGGGCCGCCTCTATCTTGCCGGCCCCGGCGGCGTGCATGTCTTCACGCCGGATGGCACGTCCGTGCTGCGCATAGACACCGGCACGGCCGCTGCCAACTGCACCTTCGGCGATGATGGCCGCACGCTCTACATCACGTCCGGATCCTGGCTCGGACGCATCCGTCTCAACGCGCTCGGCCACGGCTTCTAGGATCTCGGTGAGGCGGGGGGGACAGTCGGCGCCTTCGTCATCGTCGCAGCGAGCATTGCGGCGCGTCTGGGTCTGATCCTGCGCGCGCGGATACCGGCGTTCCTCGCGCTGCTGCTGGTCAGTGCCGGCTCAGGCATCGTCCGGGGCATGGAGAGCGCGGTCTGGATCTTCATGCGCAATCGTTCAGAATGACTGGCCGGCAAAGCCGGTACGGTTGCCAAAACCCGTATATGCGCGAGCGCCGCCGGAAACCGGCAGCGCTTGCCCGGGTCAAGGTCATGACCGACTGACATCCATCAGAATGTGCGCTACTCACATCGCCAGAACGCACTTTTGCCGCCTCGAGCGCGTGCGGCGCGCCGCCGGGAGAGGCCTGCACGCCCCGGGCATGTCCGTTAACCTGTCCCAATCGAAGGAAAGGCATACATCTCAACTTCTTATCTGACGGAAACCAAAGAGCACGCGCAAACATGAATGACAGCCCAAAGCGACCCGAATCGAAGCCAGAGGAGCCGGTCTCTTCAAGAATCCGGACGCGCCTCAAGCGCGCGAAGAGACGATTTCACGCCAACGACAATATCGCGGCCTTTCTGGAAGACGGCGAACTGGAAGAATTGCTGGACGAAGTCGAAGGCAAGTTCCGGGGCGTGCTCGAAAGCCTGGTCATCGATACTGAGAGTGATCACAATACACACGATACCGCCCGGCGCGTCGCAAAGATGTATCTGACCGAAGTCTTTCGTGGGCGATATGTCGAGCCACCGCCGGTCACCGAGTTTCCCAATGCCGAGGCCCTGAACGAGTTGATGATCGTCGGCCCGGTCAAGGTCCGAAGCGCGTGCAGCCACCATTTCTGCCCGATCATGGGCCGGCTGTGGATCGGGATCATGCCCAACGAACATTCCAACCTGATCGGCCTGTCTAAGTATTCGCGGCTGGCCGAATGGGTGATGTCGCGCCCACAGATCCAGGAAGAGGCGATTACACAGCTGGCCGAAGTGTTGATGACCAAGGTGCGGCCGGATGGCCTCGCTGTGGTTATGGAAGCCGATCACTTCTGCATGCACTGGCGCGGCGTCAAGGACGACGAGACCAAGATGATCAACAGCGTAATGCGTGGCTCCTTCCTCAAGGACCACATCCTTCGCGGCGAGTTCCTCGCGCTTCTCAACAACAGAAAGTGAGCCACAAGATGCTTGTCCGCTGCCTTTATGCGAGCCGCCCCATACAGCCGCTGACCGGACCCTTCCTCCAGGCGATTGTGGAACAGTCGCGAAAGAACAATCCGGAGCTCGGCATAACGGGCCTGCTGTGTGTCTCTGAAGACTTGTTTATCCAGATCATAGAAGGCGGCCGGGACGAGGTCTGCGATCTCTTCAACGCCATCGTCCGGGACGATCGCCACCAGCATGTGCGCCTTCTCATCTATGAGGAGATCGCCGAACGCGAGTTTGGAAACTGGACGATGGGCCAGGTCAATATCAGCAAGCTCAATCCTGCAATGCTTCTGAAATATTTCAGACGCGCCAAGCTCGATCCCTTCGAAGCCTCTGGAAAAGCAACGCTGGGCTTGCTCACAGATCTGATTGCCACGGGCGGTATCGCCGGGCACCGGGAATAGAAAATAGCATGCCCGCCCTCAAAACAGATCGAGACAAGTGCGTCCGGAGGTAGCGATCCGTCCTCGACGGCTCAAATATGCCTTGTCGGCAATCCCGAGGACAGCTTCACGGTTTCCATCGATATGTATGCCGACATATCATACACCTCCAGTCGCTTCAGGAGCTGCTTGTAGACTGTGTCATAGTATTCGACATTCGGCAGAACGAGCTTGAGAATATAGTCAAAGTTACCGGTCAGCCGGTGAACCTCCACGATTTCCGGAATCGTGCTGACGGCTGAGTGAAACTTCTCCAGCCAGCCCGCTGAATGGTGGCCCGTCCGGACCAGCAGGAAGATGGTGGTGGGGAGATTGATCTTGTTCCGGTCGAGAAGTGCGATCGACCCGGTAATGTAGCCGTCCGATCTGAGCCGGGCGATCCGGCGCGAGCAAGCCGAGGGCGAGAGGGACAATTGCCCGGCGATCTCGGAAACCGGGGTCTCCGAATTTTCTTGCAGCAGTGACAGAATGCGGCGGTCGCGGTCGTCCAGCATGATTTGTCCTCTCCCGTTCTTCGTGCGTTCATCATGCGCCAAATTGCGCATACGCGCACGAAGTATGCAAGATTGCCGCAATATTCCCTCAAGAATGCGCGCCAGACGCAAAAGTTAAGCGCTAGGGTTGTGACGTCGAATTTGATGCTAATCAGGGAGCGTGCTATATGAAAACGATCGGCCTGATCGGGGGAATGAGTTGGGAATCGACCGTGACTTATTACCGCTGCATCAACGAAGCCGTGCGCGGCCGGAGGGGGGGGCTGGCGTCCGCGAATCTGCTTCTCCACTCCCTGGATTTTTCGCAGGTTGTGGCCCTCCAGAAAGAGGATCGCTGGGATGAAGCGGGCAAGCTGCTCGGCGCGGCAGGCGCGTCGCTCGCCCGCGCCGGCGCGGAATGCGTTCTCATCTGCACGAACACAATGCACCTCGTGGCCGATGATGTGGCCCGCCTCTCAGGTCTGCCACTGATCGACATCATCGACGAGACGGCGGCGGTGTTGCGCTCGGATGGCAGGTCCAGTCCTTTGCTGCTCGCAACCCGGTACACGATGGAGCATGGCTTTTATGTAGAGCGCATGGCGCGCCATGGGATCAACGTGGTGGTCCCGGGCAGCCGCGAACGCGCCGCGCTGCATGACATCATCTTCAGTGAATTGTGCCAGGGCGTGATCAAAAACGAGTCCCGCGACGTGCTGCAGTCAATTGTTGCAAATGCCATGACGCGCGGAGTCGACTCCGTCATTCTCGGCTGCACCGAGATACAACTCCTGGTTGCATCCGGCTCGCTGCCTTTGCCGGGCTATGATTCCACCGCGATTCATGCAGACGCGGCGGTCCGGTTCGCTCTGAACGACCCGCGAGAATATGAGTTTCCGCTCAATGACGGACAGATTGAAGCGGCGTGACGTTGGCCTCACGCCAGAAGTGTGATTGTGACGCGCGCGTCTCTCCTGATGAGAGCCGGCCCTTGCCCAAGTCGGGCAAGCTGCCGCTTTACCAGCCCGGCGCCGGACCAGCCGACATGTTTGATGTTTCCAGCCCCTCCGGACCCGGCGTTCGGCTCACCAGAATCGGTGCAGACTGTTTTGCCCAGAGCGAAGACGGTGCAAAGATGTGATGGTCGGTTGGTGCGACCCGGCGTTGTATCGCATTTGGGGATGTCGTTTTCGAGCACAGCGCTACCCAGGAAGCAGCATGGCGCACCTTTTTTTTCCGCTCACGAACGTCGTTGCACACCGGCAACAGATCCCCGGGGACTTCGCGGTTTGTCCATTTTGCATCACGTTAGCTGGCAGTTTTCGCGGCGACGTGCGCAGTAGAGTTTCGTAATAAGCAGATGACCTGTAACTTGGGCGACCGCCCGGCAGTATCATTTTGTCTGTAGGTGGAAGTATGAAAACAGGCCTGAAAGCCGAATGGCTCAGACGCATGGGGGTCCCGCCTCGATGATCCGTCGGCAAGTTGCGGCCACGACACAAGCCAAAAATTCACACTAATCCCGCGTCCTTTCCCCTAGAGCCTCCTCAAGTTCACCAACAGAGGGGTCTTTGGTATGTACACGAATAAATTGCGGTCTATCCTGCTGGGCGGGGTTGCGTCCTTGCTATCAGTCTCGGGTGTGGGCGCCGCCGCAAACGCTCAGATGGACGTTGCCAATGTCGCGGTGTCGACTGGCGAAGTAAGCGGCGTCGTGACGGACGCGGTACGAGGGGTTTTCCTGGTCGGGGCGGAAGTCCGCATCAGCGGTCTGGATGTTGTTGCCGTCACGAACTCCGAAGGCCGCTATACGTTCCGCCAGGTGCCAGTCGGTGAGCAGACGGTAGAGGTCAGCTATCTCGGCCGTCCCACGCGTCAGGCAACTGTGACCGTCACCGGCGGAGAGCCTGCGACCGTGAATGTGGTCCTCGGCGCCACTGGGGAAGACGACCGCGTAATGGACAATATCGTCGTACTCGGCGCGCGCCCTCAAGCCGAATCGGAAGCCGCTGCGCTCCAGGTTCAGCGCTCCTCGAAAGCCATCGTCAACGTCGTCGCCGCCGACTCCATCGGCAACTTTCCCGACCAGAACATCGCCGCCGCCATCGGAAGACTGCCCGGCGTGGCTGTCGGCCGCGACCAGGGGCAGGAGCGCACCCTGAGCCTCAGAGGCGCGCCGTCCCGCTGGACGTCCATCGCCTTCGACGGCGTCAATGTGATCGCGCCGAGCGGGAAATCCGCGCGGACCGACACCATTCCCGCAGCCATTGCGAGCTCGGTTGTCGTGCGCAAGGCCGTGACGCCCGCCATGCCAGGCGAGTCCCTTGCCGGCAACATCGACATCATCACCCGGGGCGCTTTCGACTATCCCGGTGCCAAGGCAGCGCTGAATACCGCTATCGGCTACAATGAGCTTGGCGGCGGCGAGCAATATGATATCGGCGGCTTCGTCTCGAACACATTTGCCGATGGCCGCATCGGCGTCCTTCTGTCGGCGTCGCGCTATGAGCGCGAGATGATCACCGACAATTTCGAAACCGACTGGGAGTCCGGCGAAGATTCCGAAGACCGTGAACCGGGCTTTGAAGACCGCGCCTGGGCGGACGCACACCAGAACAAGCTCTATCGCCTGACGCGTAGCAACACCGCCTATTCCGGCCGGTTCGACTTCCGCCCATCCGATGCCCATCGCTTCTTCTTCAGCACGATCTACACCGAGTTCACGGATGATGAGCTGCGCAATGCCATCGAATTTGATCTTGATGACGGCGCGCAGGATACCGATGAAGCCGCAATCACCCGCGGCTATGCAGATATCCGGACCGGAAATACCCCCTTCAAGGGCCGCATTTTCGGCGTGGAACTCGACAGTACACTCAACTCCAACAAAACGGTGGAAAGCATTTTCACCAACACGCTGGGCGGCGAGCAGCGCTTTGGAGAATGGGACGCTTCCTGGCGGCTCAACTTCAGCAATTCGAAGTCCGAGAGCGGCCCGACCATTCAGTCGGCCTGGAGAAGCCCGCGCGGACCCAATGCCCTCAGCGCTCGCCCCACGGTGGTCTACGACTTCACCGACCCGACCAACCACGGGGTCGAGCTTTTCGAAACGATCGTCAATCCCGACGGCACTCTATCGCAGGGCGAGTCCAAGCGCAGCCTGGACCCGCAGGACTATGAATTCGTCCGTCTCCGCAACATTGACCGGCTTCAGGACAGCTATTCCTACAGCGCCCGGCTCGACCTAAACCGCGAAGTAACGCTGTTTGACCGTGTAACCGACTTCCAGTTCGGCGTGCAGTATGATGACCGGTCAAAAAAGGACTCCCGGCAAACCCAGGAAATCAGCGCCGGCCAGCTGGCAGCAGCCGGGATCGCTGCGCCTTCGCGGGCCGATGTCGAGATCAATGATCCGTACAAGGGTAAACTTCCGCTCGGTTATGCCTTCCGTTACTTCTCGGATAATGCATTACGGGATGTCTGGAGAGGTCTCGCCAGTCAAGGGGTCTCGGAGGTGCTGGAGGACGTTTCGAGGACCAATGATTACAAGGTCAGCGAAAATGTCGTTGCCGGCTATGCCATGGCGACCACATTCTTTGACTGGGGCAATATCCTGGCGGGTGCGCGCGTCGAGCGTGTCGAGAACTCCGGCCGGGCCCTCGTCCGGTTCGGCAATAGTTTCGAACTCGCCAATGTCGGTGACGACAGCCTTCAGGTTTTCCCGAGCATCCACGTCAACTGGGACATCAATGACCAGCTCAAGCTGCGCCTGTCCGCCAACAGCGGCGCGGCGCGGCCGGACTTCTCGATCCTGCGGCCGAACTTCAATGTCTCTGACGAAAACGAGACCATCAGCGGCGGCAACCCGTTCGCACTCCCGGAAAAGGCCATCGGCGCTGACGGGTACCTCGAATGGTACCTGCCGTCAGGCGGCTTCCTGTCTTTCGGTGCCTACTACAAGTCTCTGGATGATGTCCTGTTCACCGTTCGTAATCCGAGCTTCGGCAGTGATGTGCTTAACGAGCCGGGCATAGATCGCTCTGGCTATGTCTTCACAACCACGGACAATGGCGGCAGTGGTTACCTCGCCGGCGCTGAAGTTGCCTTCTCGCAAACGCTGGAGCCGTTCTCTGACCGGCTGAACCTGCCCGACTGGGCCGGCGGTTTTGGTCTGCGCGGCAACGTGACACTGAACGATTCTGAAGTCGAAACACCCGATGGCCGCAAGGTCCAGCTGCCGGGCTCGTCGGATCTGATCTACAACGCCGCGCTGTCCTATGAGCGGTATGGTCTCTCGACCCGGATCAGCTGGCAATACCAGACAAAGTATATCGACAGCATCGGCAGCGGCGACATTCTCGGTGACGGGTTCTGGAGCGATGTCGGCCGGCTCGACTTCAAGACCCAGTACACATTCAACGACCGAGCCCAGATGTACTTCGAGGCGAACAACCTCACCCGGGAGCCAGGCGTGCGCTATGAAGGTATCGTTGCCCGCACCTCTGAATACGAAGAGTTCGGTGCGCGCTACCTCCTCGGTCTTCGTCTGAACTTCTGACGCAAGCTGCCCCCTTCCGCACGCGCTGGAGGGGGCATTTGCAAACTTGTGATCCGGACATTCCGGAGCCCGTCCCTCAGAGATCTGCCGGAGGAAACCCGCGCCATGAAAAAATTCCGAGCTCTCATCCTTTCAGCGAGCCTCGCCGTTCTGACAGCCACCAGCGCTAGTGCGCATCCTGGCCACGGCGCACAGCAAACGCCGCCCTGGCAGCAGGCATCGGTCTGGCCGGACCGGATCGTTGTGACTCTGCCGGAAGATCCGTCGCGCGCCTTCGCCGTGACATGGCGGACATCGGAAGATGTCCGGGACGCGGTTGCCGAAATTGCGCTGGCAACACCGGACGCGCGCTTTGATCTGGCCGCAACCAGCCGGCCGGCGCTTTCGGAATCTCTGGACCTCGCGACTGTTGAGCGCCTCGGCGCCGAGGTGGAAATCGAATGGAACAGTGCGCTTCAGCCCGTCCGTTACCACTCCGTCACCTTCGACGATCTTGAGCCGGATACTCTGTATGCCTACCGGGTCCGCGGCGGGGACGAAGCCTGGAGCGAATGGTACCACGTTCGCACGGCGCCAAAAGATGGCCCGATCACCTTCATCTATGTCGGCGATGCGCAAAACGGCATTCTGTCCCACTGGTCGCGCACCATTCGTGCGTCGTTCCAGACGGCACCCGACGCGCGGTTCATCCTGCACGCGGGTGATCTCGTGAACCGTGCCTCGCGCGACTTCGAATGGGCCGAGTGGTTCAAAGCCGTCGGTTTCATTCACGGCATGATCCCGGCGCTCCCGGTCGCTGGCAATCATGAGTATGATCGCATCGGCCTTCCCGAAGACGCTGCAGGCCGTATCCTGTCGATCCTCTGGCGCCCGCAATTCACGCTGCCCGTCGAGGAGGGGCTCCACCCCGATCTTCATGAGACGGTCTACGCGGTCAGCTATTCCGCCGACCTCGATGTGTTTGTCCTCGATACGCAAGGCGGCCGGACTGAAGAACAGGCGGCGTGGCTGGATGAGGCGCTGACCGGCAGCGAGGCCCGCTGGCGGATCGTGTCGATGCACCATCCGGTGTTCTCTTCGGGACGCGGCCGCGACAACGCCGATCGCCGGGAAATTCTTCTGCCCATCCTTCTGAAGCATAATGTGGACCTCGTCCTTCAGGGACACGATCACACCTACGCGCGCGGTCTGATCGCGCACGAAGACGGCGCCCAGACGCCGGAACGCATCGGCATGGGCGAAGGCGAGCAGATCAAGTCGATGTTCGTCAACTCGGTGTCCGGCGCCAAACAATATACGTTCAAGGATGACCGTTGGGATGGTTACGCATCGGACGGCGTCGAGCTCCAGAACTTCGCCGAGAACACCCAATTCTTCCAGGTCATCCGCATTGACGGCGATACGCTGGAATACACTGCCTACACGGCAACCGGCGAAGTCTATGACAGCTTCGTCATGGCCCAGGGCGAGAATGCAATCAAAACCCTTTCTGACGGGGCAGCGTCAACCATTGACCTGCGCCTCTTTGACGGGACCATGGACTATCCCGGCGTAGGAGATCTGTCTACGGACTGAACTGAACGCTTCCCTGTATGCCGGCCTGGCCTTCGCCGTCTGCCGGAGCGGTCCTCGATCCTTGGTCAGGGTCGAGGACCATCTGGACAGGCCGCAAGAAGCATGAGACCGCATGCCTGCCATCTGCAGATGGAGTTCTGGTCCGTTCTCAAGAACGAAATCCGAAAGTCTGCCCGGCTTGCGTGGGTCGGCTGATCGCGGAGACATCGTCGCCGCGAGAATAGAAATGGCGCCCGGTGGCATAATTCAGCGCTGGCGCGACATTCGCCTCGACAAGGTTTGCTCTTTCGGTAACAGACAGCGAACGCACTCGCCGTTCTTTTCAAACCTTGTCCGGCATGTGCGCCCGGTTTCAGGCAAACGAAAGTTCAGAAGGTCCGGGCTACACGTGTCCACAGTCTCGACTGGCTTTGATACTGGCCGAAAAGACCCTCCTTGCGGCCCCAGATCAGATCCGCGCCTGCCGAGACTACGAGGTTGTCGGTCTGGCGCCACTCCAGCCAGGGCCGGAAGGCGCCGTCACCCTCGCTCAATGTGCCGAGAAGCTCACCCTTCAGCCAGAGCCGTTCATTCCGAAAGGCGCGCTGCAGGCGGAGCGTCGCGATCACATCCGTCTCGGGGCGGACTAGGTCGCCCTCGCCTGCATCGATATGGTCGACTCCGAGCTGCAGATTGAGAAACACATCGTTAGGTGCGCTCCAGTCCAGGCCGAGGCCGGCCAGGAGCCGCGGACGCCTTTGGACGGCAACGGACTGAGCCTCCCTCACATTGACCGGCTGGTCCGGGATATAGGCCGCCTCGACCCTCCACACGCGCGGCCCGTCCGACCGGTCCAGTGTTGCGCCGATAAGCACACGCCTCGGGTAATTTAGCTCGATCGCCATGCCCTCGGGGGGGGACGTTGCCGCGAAAAGAGGCTCCGTCTCGGGCCCCGATATCATAACGAGGCTGGCCTCAGCCCGGCCGAGGCTGCGAGACGCACGCAGGCCAACGGTGACATCCTTGAAGTATTCGTCCCGCGACGTGACCGTCAGAGGCGGGGCCGCTGCGCCGCTCGGCAGGCCAGCGCGAACGCGCGGGGCGATGGGTGCAAACGCATCCGAGACGAGAGGCAGCTGGTTGACGGTCGGATCAAACGCTGCAGCGGCGTCAAGTTCCGTTCCCGCAATTTGTGCCTGCCACCGCGCGCCCCAGCGCGCCAGCCTTTGCGGCCGGACTTCGCCGAAGACACCCTCTGTCCGGTTCACCGGATCAAACCGGTCCGTGACCTGTAGACCGTCCAGTATGCCCCAGGCGAGGCTCTGCTTGCCCAGCGTGACGCGGTGGTCACCGGTGCCCAGCGTCACAAAGGCGCGGTCCAGTTCGATCCGTCCGTCGTGACCGAGTTCGACTGGCCGCGACGCGCCCGAGAACGTGCTGGTCGTGCCAAGCCCTGTCTCATCGGCCGCGACCACAATCCGGGCTGACACTTCTGCCCGCCATCCCTTCGCGCTCCGCATCAGAAATCGTGGCTGGACATTGATACGTGCCAGGGAGGCTGCGCCGTCCTCGAGGCGTATCGCTGTTTCTGCCTGAGCCGTTATGCGCAACGTTGTCGACATGTCTTCCGCTTGCGCTGCGGGCGGCGCGACAAGCGCCAGTGCGGCCCAGCAGGCAAGCGCGCAGGGTGAAACGGTATGCCGCATGACCGATTAGCGGATCGCGGGCGCGCCGAGCGCCAGCTGGGCCGATGTCAGGACCCGGTCCTCCAGGGACGGCACATGCCGCATGTTTTCAAAATGAACGCGGGTTCGGTGGCCGGACTGAAGGTTGTGAACCTCAAACCGCATGGCCGTCCATGCACCGCCAATCAGGTCCTGTTCCAGAACCTCTACGCGTTTCAAAGGCTTTCCGGAGGTATCATCATAATCGATCCGGACTGGAAAGAGGGTTTCGGTATCCACCAGCGCCCGGAAACGGCTGTATCCGATCTCACGCCCGAGATCCGGCGTGCGGACGTGGCCCTCCAGTGCCACAAGACCAGTGCCCGGATCGGTCGTTCCGCCCGAGAACGTCCAGTCGTCCAGGTTGAACCGGAAATTGTCCTTGATGTCGCCATAGGTCAGGTCGGTCCCCATGAAATAGCTTCCCCGCTCGGAGGCGGGAAGGCGCCGCACACGTTCCGTTGCCGGAAGATACAGCCAGTTCTCATCGCTCGTCCCGGCCTTGTCATGGCTGAGGAACGCCGTGTCGGCGATCGCTGCCGGCGAGTTGAAGAAGATGCCGATACGGATGAAATCATCCTTGTCTGAATGGATCATCAGCGCCCGCCGGTTGCGCACAGCGCCGGACGCCGCAGTCAGCTCGAACACCATGTCGCCCGCGCGCCCTTCATTGGCAGGGCGGCCCGCGATGGCTTCGGCCAGTGCGCGCGCAGGCTCGTCAGCAGCGGCGATGTGGGCATTAAACAGCCAAAGGGCCGCCAGAGCGAAGTATCTAAGCATTCTGCAGTCTCCTTGTCCGGGTGAGGCGGGTGAGCGCAAACGCGCTGGGAATAATGAGCAGGGCGCCTGCCAGCGAACCGAAGGCGCCCATCGCGACCAGGAAACCGAACCAGCGCAGCGGCGGCGCGGAGCTGAGGCAGATGACGGCGAGTGCAATACCCAGCGCCAGTGCCGAGAAGAAGCACGCGCGCCCCACCAGCCGGTAATCGCTCTGCAGCGCCTCCTCGAGGCTGTATCCCGCCGCGAGCTTGCTGCGCAGATGCGTAATCAGGTGAATACCGAAATCGATACCCAGCCCGGTGGCGATGGCTGCCGTCATGGAGGTCGCCGGCGCAATGTCAATTCCGAGCAGGCCCATCGCTGCGTATACGGACAGGACACCCGCCGCGACGGGCAGCATGGCCAGCAGGGCGAACACCAGGCTGCGAAGCATGACCACCGCACAGAGGAAAATCAGGATCAGCGCCAGGCCGAGCCCGCGGAAGTGGTTGTCTGCCAGTTGGCTCATCCAGCCGTCATTCACGGCCACCCGCCCGCTGACGGCGGCCGACAGTGCGTTCTGGCGCGACCATTGCTCCAGATGCGCCTCAAGCTCTTCGACGACAGGTTTCGTCAACTGGTAGCTGTCGGTCGAGAGCCGCGCCCGCACAAGCGCGTGAGTTTGAAGGTAGTTGATGGCCTCCCGGAAATCATCTGGCGGAGCGGAGGATTCATAAAGGAACATATACTGGGCCGGTGCGCTGGTGCGCGTCGGCAACTCGCCGGGTGCGCTGCCGGTCAAGGCGGTATGCATGACCGATACATATTCATCGATGCCGTTGACCGAGGAGACGTGAGGCAGGCTGGCCATATAGCGCCGAAGCGCCTGGATCGCAGTCAGCGCCGCCGGATCCATCAACCCGCCTTCCTCGTCTGCGACCACCATCACATCCAGAAAGTTCACGCCCCCCAGGCGTTGGTTCAGAAGACCGTCCGCCTCGATGATGGCATCGCCGGGGGCAAAGTAGCGCTTGCGCTCATAGTCGAACTCAGCCCGCACGGCAAAGACCGCAAGGCCTGCGATCAGAAGCGCCGTCAGGCCGAGTGACGCGGCGGGAGACCTCAGCGCGCGGGCCGAAATGGCGCCAATGCTGCGTTCGATGCGGTCTGTGCTTCTCTGTTGCGATGCCAGGAAACCGGCATGCCGGGCGGGCCGCATATCGGTCAGTACAAGGATGGAAGGCAGGGCCGTCAAGCTGAGCAGCCAGGCTGCGAGGACACCCAGCGCCGCAAACAGTCCGAACTCGCTGATCGGCAGCATCGCCGCGCCAAAGGAGAGGCCGGCAAATCCTGCAATCGTCGTGATGCTGGTGAGCGTCACCGGCATCCACGTCCGCTGAAGGGCCATCGCCGCGCATGCCCGTGCATTCAGATAGGGCCGCAGCTGCCGGATCCGCATGTAGATCATCGAAACATGCAGGCTGTCGGCAACGGCGATGGCCATGATCACGACGGGCAGGGCGGTCGTGATGAGGTAGTATTTGGAGCCCAGCCAGCCAAGCACACCTATGGCGATGGCCGCCGAGCCCGCGATCACCAGCAGCGGCCCCAGAAGCGCCGGGATGCTTCGCAGTGCAACGAACACAATAATCAGTACCGTGAGGACTGCTGCCGGGATGAAGATCCGCGTGTCGCTGTCTACGGTATCGGCGAGGCGGGCATTCATCGCCGCGACGCCTGCAATGTGGATTTCGAAGTCCTTACTGTTTGCAGCCTCTGCCGCACTCAGCGCTTTCAGCTGTGTCATGACCGGATAGGCGTCGTTCGGATCTTCGACGGGCACGATCAGGGTCAGAAGCCGCCCGTCCGCAGAAACAAGGCTGCCGGTGAGCATTGGCATGTGTCCAAGCCGCTCAGCCGCAATTTCGGCGGACCGATCGGCCAGCAGGCCGCGCGGGACAATCCAGTCCACAGACAGGTCGCCCGCCTCGCCCCAGATCGCGCGGATCGAGGCGAGACTTCTGACCTCGTTGGACTGCACACCGGGAATTTCCCGGACAGAATCATCAAGACGACGGAGCGTGCCGAGCGCAGCGGATGTGAAGAGGTTGCGGTCAGAGGTGGACGCAATTCCGACAATGATCGGGTCTTCAAGCCCGAACACCTCACGCGCTTCGTCGCGGGCCAGTGCAAACCGGTGATCCGCAGGCACGAAAGCATCTACCGATGGGTCCTTCTCGACGCCGCGCAGCCCAAGGCCGCAGGCCAGGATCACAATCACGCACACAAGAAGGATCAGGCGCGGCCTGCGCAGAAGTGAGTGCCAGACTCCCTCATGGATTGCCTCAGACGTATCCTGCATCGCTCGTCCCCTAAGCTGGCTGCTCGCAAGGGTCCCCCGACCCACGTGCCGCCTTGTTACGGGGAATTACGCAGCCCGGAGGCAGAACCGGACACCCGACCGGCAAAAAACTTGCAGCCTGCCGCCCGCCGTCGCATCCTTGGTCGACAAGACAGGGCCGTAACGCAGGCTCAGAGGGATGGAAGCGGCAAGTATGGCAGATCAGGCAGCCGGGCCGGAAAGAGAAAACTACGCCCCGATCGATCATCGGATCGCGGATCAGTATTTCACCGAGTGCTATGACGCGCTTCTGCTGATCGCCCGCCAGAGACGGCGGCGCTCAAGGGTCCATGACACGTTCGGTACGGTCGATATCCTGCACGAGACCTATCTGAGGCTGACGGGCAGGGCGGCCTGGGACTCCCAGCAGCATTTCCTCAGCACAGCCGCCCTGGCCATGCGGCAGGTCATCATCGACCATGCGCGCCGCAAGGCGGCCGGGAAACGGTCCTCCGGCCTGCCAGACCTGTCGCTGGACGCCGATGAGCGCCTGCTGCCCGAGTTCAATGAAACGCCCGAGCAGATCCTCATCATTGGCGATCTCCTCAATCAGCTACTGGCAGCCAATCCGCGCTGGCTGAAAATCCTTGATTGCCGCTACTTCGCCGGCATGACCGAAACCGAAACAGCGCTCGCGCTGGGCGTTTCCGATCGCACCGTGCGCCGCGACTGGGCCGATGTGCGCGCCTGGCTTGCGGAGCGTATGCGGTGAAGAGCGCCGGTCTCCGGTGATCGGGATGATCGTGTGCAGACGAATGACCAGCGGCAGACTTCTGTAGACCTCGCATTGGCGGCCGGAACGGCAAGAATCCCGACAGCGGAAACCGCCGTCAGGAGGCGGCCGGAACCAGATGTCATGATGAAGGACCCGGGAACAAGAATGACCGCGGCAAGACCATGCCCCACTTGATGTTAAGTTAACTCGTCCTCAGCCGTCCATCAGCCGGGGCCAATTGCCCGCTTGTTACTCAGACGCGTGCACAGGGCTCACCGGTTGAGCGCGTGAGCGATTGCCTGCCGTGTCGCCTGAGCAAGCTTGCCGGCGGCAGGTTTCCTGCCGCCGGCGACGCCTGCCAGCCGTCCAGTCAACGCCGTGAGGGTGGCCGGCGGCGGCGCCTCGCCGCCACAGAGCGGCGCTTTTCCTGCGGTTTGGTCGGCGGGTTTGCCGGGCCGTGCGCTTGCCCGAACAGCATGTCGAAATCTGCCGGTGACAGCATCTCATGCTCCCTGCTGAAGGGTGATCCGAATGCCCCGTGCTTTCCGGCGGCGGCGCCAGGCGCGGCGCTGCGCGCGGCTGAGGGCGGTCTGTGCCCGGATGGGCGCCATCTGGCAGATATCTGCAGATGCGGCGCCGATCTGAGGGTGCTCCGTGTGATGGTTCATGGTCGATCTCCTGAATGGCCGGCGTTCATTTTCCGGATTGCAGGGGACATGGGACTTGAATGAGTATAGTTCTAATCTAAAATAAACCTCATTCCAATAGCAGGAAGCTATCGAAATGCGGCCGACCCTACGGCAGATGCAATACCTCGTGGCGGTCGCCGATACCGGCAAATTCGGAGAGGCGGCAAAGCTGGTCAATGTCAGCCAGCCGAGCCTGTCGGCGCAGGTCGCAGAGATGGAAGCAGCCCTCGGCGTGATCCTGGTCGAACGTTCCCGGCAGGGCGCCATGCTGACGCCGGCGGGCGAGGAATTCGTGCGGCGGGTGCGCCTCATCCTGAAGGATGTGGAAGACCTGAAGGCCGTAGCCAGGTTCGCCGCACGCGAGCTGTCAGGACGCCTGCGGCTGGGCATCCTGCCAACGGTCGGGCCCTACCTCCTGCCTTTCGCCGTGCGAGACCTGCATGCCAGCTTCCCAGCGTTACGCCTCAGTGTTCGCGAAGAGCGCACAATTGACCTCGATGAACACCTTCAGTCCGGAAACTTCGACACGATCATCTCAACACCTGAAGATCATCAGGGCATAGTCCATGTGCACCTCTTCACAGAAAGCCTGTATATCTGTGCGCCGCCCGAGGATCCGCTGTCGCATGCAAAAGGCCCGGTCGCCCTCGCAGATCTGAAAGGACGTTCGCTTCTGACGCTCGGCCAGGGTCACCGCCTGAACATGATCATCCGCGAGCTCGCTGAGGCCTCAGGCGCTGAAGTGAGCTCCGAGTATGAAGGCACATCCCTCGACGCAATCCGGCTGATGGCGGAAATGGGCGCAGGCGTCGCCGTCCTGCCGAGCCTCTACGCCCTGTCCGAGGCGCGGCGTGACCGTGCGATCAATGCAAGGCCCATTGCACATGAGCTGGCACAGCGCTCGATTTCCCTGATCTGGCGAGACACGTCCCCGCTGGCAACGAGTCTCGAAGCCCTGGCCGCGCCTCTCGCCGAAGCTGCCGCGAGTATTCTGGCTCAGGACGGTCAGCCCGTGCGCGGGAAGCAAGCCCGGGCCTCGAACGCATAGTCAATGGCCATGATCGGGGCGTGTCCGACGGTATCTGACCTGCCAGCCACAATATCCCGCTGCCGGAGATACCCTGCGCTGACTGAAACACGGCTGCTGACGTCATGACCAGATCCGATCTGAGTGCGCAGACCTGTCAGCCCTGCATCGCCCGTCCGGCTTGTGCTCTGCAGCGTCAGAAAGAGTTCGGTATCGCGCCGGAAACTCCTGCGTCCCTCATCGCCGAGAGGAATGGCGACACCAAGCCGCGCGACCTCGCGGCGATTGCGCTGCGGATCATGAAGCTTCTCGGGACGCAGGTCCTGTACGAGCGCCTCGCAGCTCGCCTCCTCGCACCATAGCCTACGCCTATTGGTCTCATCGTCAATTACGTCTGGCGCTTATTGGGCGAAACAGTCAACTCCCGCGGCGGCCCGAACAGGCATCCCTTGCGCGCAGGCAAAGTCCATGGATATCGCCCTTTCCACGCTGCTGTCACCGATGGTGCTGTTTTTTGGTCTGGGCCTCGGCGCCGCCCTCCTGAAATCCCAGATGTCGATTCCGGAGGCCTTCGCCAAAGGCCTCGCGATCTACCTGATGATGTCGATCGGCCTCAAGGGCGGGGTCGAGATGTCAAAAAGCCCGCTGAGTCTGGACGTCGGACTGGTCATGCTTTCGGGCGTCGCCTTGTCTTTTCTGCTTCCCGTCATCGCCTTTCTGCTGCTTCGGGGGACGACCCGTCTCGACCGGACAGATGCCGCCGCCGCTGCTGCGCATTATGGCTCGATCTCCATCGTGACCTTCGTGGCCGCGGGTCAGGCGGTCGCTGCGTCGGGCCTTGCAGCATCCGGCCACCTGGTTGCGGTGGCTGCCCTGATGGAAGTGCCTGCCATCATCACGGCGCTCGTTCTGGCCGGCCGGGGCGCTACGTCCGCCGCCCAGGGCGTTGCGAGCGAGAAGGACGAACTGGCTCGCGAAGTGCTGCTCAACGCATCGGTGGTCGTACTGCTCGGGGCACTGGCGATCGGGTGGATCACCGGTGAAGCCGGCATGGAGCGGATCGCACCCTTCTTTGTGGCGCCTTTCCAGGGGGTCCTCTGCCTGTTCCTGCTGGACATGGGCCTTTCGGCCGGACGCGGGCTACGCAATGGCTGGCGGCAGCTGGAGCCCGGGACCCTCCTGTTCGGGCTTTACATGCCGCTCTTATCGGCAAGCCTTGCTGCACTCGTCGCCTGGCTGAACGCCATGCCTGCCGGCGACGCGGCGCTGCTCATCACGCTGGCCGCCTCGGCGTCCTACATCGCCGTGCCGGCCGCAATCCGTCTCGCTCTGCCGAAAGCGCGCCCGTCCGTTTATCTGACCCTTTCGCTCGGCATCACCTTTCCGTTTAATCTGGTTATCGGCCTGCCGGTTTACATCTGGCTGGGCCAGCTGGTCGCACGTTGAGGAAAAGCCTGATGCATACCCGTCTTCGCCTTGAACTCATTATTGAGCGTATGGCCCTGCGCCGAGCCTGCACCATACTCGAAGCGGCAGGCCTGACCGGCTACACCGTGCTGCCGGCGCTCGCCGGATTTGGCGGCGGGAACCGCTGGAACCGGGACGCGGACATTTCGTCGTCGGGAAACATGCTGGTCATAATCTCTCTCGGATCGGCCGACCGGGTCGAAGCTGCGCTGGGGCAGCTCGAAAAACTACTTGGCGCGCATATCGGCGTACTGAACGTCTCGCAGGTGAAGGTCTTGAGGCCGGACAGATTCTGACAGGGTGCGAGGCCAACGCGTCAAGCTCCGGTCTCTTCCGCAGCGTTGAAGGACCCGCGCCAGGCGGCCGCCCGCCCGCTTTGCGGTGGTCCCGGGCTGTGCGGCCCGGCAGCCTGCACGTGCTTGAACAGGTCATGCGCCGGACTAGCAGGGAGGGCGTCATGACCACATCGTCAGGCCGTCAATCAGCGGACTTGAAGGCGAACGGGTCAGCCGCCTTAAACTTCCCTGACACCTCGCCGGCGAGAATGCGGTTCATGTCGACGCCCAGTTCAAGCACCTGTACGTCCGCACCTTCTGAGAAATCGAGGCGGCGCATATCGACCCAGAACACATTGGGCGACGTCGCCGATTCTCCGTAGAGGATGAGATCCTTGTGATCGGCCACAATCCGCCACCGCGTTGTCGACAGGTTCGGTGCGTCGGCCAGACTGATACCGTAGGGAACGGACACGTTGCGGATTACGCTGAAGACAGCGGCGGCTGCATTGCGGGGATCGTCAGTCTGCGTCACCGCGTCGATGTAGAAGCTGGCGCGCACGAACCGGTCCGATGCCCGGTTAGTCCCCGGCAGGAAACTGCGCGGATCCACGCCGCTCCAATACTGCTTCACGGCTAGCTGTTCTTCGAATGCCGGCTCATTGGTCATGACCCGGTAGCCGCGGCCATGATGGATCCGCAGTTCGCCGTCGATCCATTCCATGATCGCGCTGTCGCCGGCCGCGTCGGACAGGGATAGGTGCAGCGGGGCGAGGCTGCCCGGTCGTCCGGGAACTTCTCCGCTGACGACGTCCAGAGGCGCGGCGCGGGCATGCGCCACAGCCTCTTCCACGGTTGCAAACTGATCGAGGAAGTACTGCGCCCAGAGCGAGAGAGAAAGCCGCGCCGATGCGCCGTCATCCGCGGGATAGTCGGAGTTTGCCAGCCACAGGAGATTGGCATTCAGGCCGGCCTCGTTCAGTCCGTCCACGGTCGAGATTTCATAGCCGGAAACAATCAGGCTTCCATACCGCGAGAACCATTCCGGCGATCTCGGTCCGGCGGCGCCGTGACGGGACATACCCCTCGGAAAGACCCAGAGATTGCTGACAATCGGGTCCTTGAAGTCGAACGTCCGCCCGGTCAGCACCCTGTCATCCGGTCCGAGGTACACTGCGCGGGTACAGGCGTCCGCCGCGGGGAGAATCAGGCAGGCAATTGCGCAAAGACCAAGAGCGATATCCGGCATCCTCAACATGGGGGTACCTCCGGCAGAACGGCTCTGCCATCATGCTTCGCAAATGCCGGACTGTCAAAAGCCGAAAAAGTCTCTCAGACGGACGCGCCTTCGCCCGCCTGCCGGGAACAGGCAATCGCAGCTGACAGACGCGCCCTCGCCGGGCAAGACAGGGCGCTCATTTGCAAGTCATAAGCGGCGCAAGCCGGCTCCAGATCGTGGGATCCGATCGTTGACATGTCTCAAGGCGCTCTGCGTCAAACGGGCCTGGCACTCTGACTGGAAACCGCTTACCGAACCGGGGGCGGCGCTGGCAGACGAACATGAAGGCGTCTCCCGCAAACTTGCTGGCGAGCAAGCGTCAAGCGCCGGAAAACCTGCCTGCATCCTGCAACGGATCACGCGGGCCAAAGAGCAAAGACAGGGCATCCGCCAGCCTGTCGCTCATAGCCGGTTCCTGCGACGCGCCGGTCGGGGACGAAACATCGAGGGACATAAACATGAGACCATTGGAAGTGAGGCGGAATATCTGAGCATCCATCCAGCCGGCGCCGTCTTCAAACCCCGGAAGCAGGCGCAGAAGGCTGCGGGAGGTTTCCCCCGACCTGGCAAAGAGTGAAAGTGCAAGCTGGCTGGTCTCGGGATCTCGGGAGGCCTCAAACATGGCATTCAGCAGGCCCGCCACTTCCTTGCGAGTGTCCGTCTCGCCTCTGGGATCCCGGGCAGAAAGAGACTGAGCGAGCGCGTGCGGCAAAAGCGATCCGGCGTTCCCGCCCTTGAGCCCCAGCTGGCTGACGGTGCGTTCACACAGGCGCCGGTAGAGAAGCCCGTAGGCTTCCCTGAGGATCGCGCGCCGGCCATCGAAAAAGTGGATGACTGAGGATACCGATGCGCCGGATGCAAGTGCGAGCCGCCGGTGTGTGAGCGCGCTCACACCCTCTTCAATCAGGATCTGCACGGCGCCGTCGAGAATGGCGCGGCGCGTCGGATGCGCTTTTCCCACCCCTTCGTGCGCCACACTCACGTCGTCGGCGAATGCGCGCCACGCGCTGTCAGCGCCGGGCCAGGAAACAGGCAGACCAAGCAGGCGCTGCGAAAACCGGTTCACCAGTGAACTGGACCAGGCCTGGAAGCCCGGCATTGCCGCGCCGATCAGATGTCCGAAAGCGAGGCCATGAAAGAACGCCGTCAGGGTGTTTTCTTCGCCGGAGGACAGGTCCAGCCTGCGCCCAAGCTGCGCCCAGAAATCTTGTTCGGAAACGGAAAACGGTCCCTGCGTGCCGGCGCCGCCGCGGACGGCAGAAAGGATCCGCAGCCAGCGCAGCGCGGCCAGCCTGTCATCGGGCCGGCTCTCATCCATAAGCAGTTCGTTCAGGAGGCCTGCCAGATCAGCGCGCGACACCGGCGCAGACAAAAGGCCGCGCTGACGGCTTTGCCAGCGCTGCCCGTCCTGTTCGAGAGACGCAGAAAGCGCCGCTTGCCTCAGCGTCTCCACGCTCCCGAAGCGATAAGTGATGAGAGACGGACTCACACCGGCTGCTGCCGCAATTTCGCGCACGGCTGGTCTGCCAGCGCGCGATGCCATCAAAGCCAGAGTGGTCTCAACGAGCGGGTCCGGGGGGCGTTCTACAACTTGGTGCATATGTACAGTAGTGCGCCCTAGGACCGGGGTAAATCAAGCAGTGATTTGAAACGCCGGGTGATTTTTTCCGGGATATGGTGTCTCGGGGCCCATTATAATAAGAATTATGGGATTGTTTGTGAATGTCTCGTCATGACTATGTTGTAAAACTTTGATTTGGTTCGTTAGTGCAGCCAGCTTAGGGACGCGTCGTTAACCTTTAGGAGCGCGACATGCGGATCAACAGTCTCAGAATGAACCTTCTCATGGCCGGTGCGCTCCTGGCAGCACCCTGCGCATTTGCTCAGACATCGGAGGATGCAGAATCGCGCCAGCAGACTGTTGTCGTGACCGGATCGCCCATTCGCGACAGCCAGCAGACCGCGATTGACGCCAAACGCAATGCTGACAATGTGGTTGATATCATCGCCGCCGACACGATCGGGCGCTTCCCGGATCAGAACCTCGCCGACTCACTCGGCCGCCTGCCGGGCATCGCCATCGAACGCGACCAGGGTCAGGCACGTTTCATCAACTTTCGTGGTGCCCCTTTCCGGTATACCGCGATCGCCTTTGACGGTGTCCAGGTGCCGGGCGCCGAGAACGGCCGCACCCCCCGGTTCGACAGCTTTCCATCCGTCATCACCAGTGCTGTCGAAGCCAACAAGGCAATCACCCCGGACATGCCGGGCGAAGCGGTGGCCGGTTTCGTCAACATTCGCACCTTCAGCCCCTTTGACCGGGAAGGCCTCGGCCTGTCTCTGGAGGCGGGCTATGGTGAGCAGGAACTTGGCGGCGGACCTGTCAGCAAGCTCAACGGGCGGATTTCCTGGTCGAACGACAGGCTGGGCTTTGTTGCCTTCGCCTCGAAAAACAGCCGTGATCAGGTGACGGACAACCGGGAGTACGATCTGACCTTCAATACGAACGGCGATTATCTCGTCAACCAGCTCGATCTGCGCTCCTATTTCGTCGACCGTGAGGACAATGCCTGGGGCGGCAAGATCGAGATCCGGCCTTCGGACGGGCCGGTCAGCCGGCTGTTCGCGACCACCCTGTACACCGACTTCATCGATGAGGAGGAACGCACCCAGTTCGTATTCCAGTTCGGAGACGGCGCCGCAGCCCGCGCCGGGACGCTGACACCGGGCGAGACGGGCTATGAGCCTCTGGTCCTTGTTCGCCGCCTCCTGCAGGATGGGCGCTACAACAACTCCACCTTCACCAACACGCTCGGTGCAGAGTTCAATATCAGCGACTGGGTGCTTGATGCACGGCTGAACTACACCGAGACCGAGAACAATACATTCCTGCCCATCCCGTTCAGCGTCGGCACAGCCGCAGGCAGCTACGACATCACAAACCTGAACGATCCGCTGGTCAGTGTTTTCGCCACCTTCACCCAGACACCGATCCGCCTCGACCAGATCAATTTCTCCACAAATCTGGGAATTCTCGTCGATGCCCGTCTCGACAACCAGGCCTGGAAAGCCAAGCTCGATGCGGAAAGGCCGGTGGCTTTCATGGGCCGCGACATGGACCTGAAGATCGGCGTGCAGTATGATACACGAGAGGCGGAGGGAAACAGTTTCGCCCAGATTGCGGGTGGTTTCCCCTCGTCCGTCCAGATTGGCGCCTTTGGAACCTCTATCCCGTGGTACACGGACTTTTCCAACAGCATCAACGCCACATACTGGGACAATGGCGGCCTTCGCAAGGCCTGGTCTGAAGCCGTCGGCGGCTTCGACGTAGACGTGCCAGGCGATCTGGCCATCCTGATCGAGGAAGATATCTATGCGGCCTACGCCATGGGCAAGATCACATTCGCGGGCGGGAATGCGGTTTTCGGTGCCCGGATCGAGCACACGGAATACACCACGGACGGCCCATCACTCGATGTCAGCTACAGCAACGATTACACGGCTTTTCTGCCCTCGCTCCACCTCAACTTCGACCTGCGGGACGACCTGAAGCTGCGCACGTCGCTCACCACCGGCCTGTCCCGGCCCAACTATTCGGAGCTGCGCGCCTCGGCTTCGATCAATCCGACCACGACACCGCCTTCGGTCAGCGGCGGCAACCCGACACTGGACGCTGAGCGGACCTGGGGCGCAGATGTTTCCCTTGAATGGTACTACGCTCCCGCCAGCCTGCTCTCAGTGGGCGCGTTCCACCGCGAGATTTCGGACGTGATCTACTCTGACTCCACATCGATCGACGGGGGTATCTATGACCCCTCGGCGGCGGGTGAGGTATGGACGCTGAACGGCTTCGTGAACGGCCGGGACGGCCGCCTGTCGGGCCTTGAGGCGAACTTCATCGGGCTGGCAGAAGATCTTCTTCCGGCTCCCTTCGATGGCTTCGGTGTAAGCGGCAACCTGACTTTGATCGACAGCGAGTTTGAAACCAATAGCGGGGTCAAATTCTCCCTGCCGGGCACATCGGACCTCATCTACAACGCCTCGGTGTTTTATGAAAAAGGAGGCCTCTCGGTCCGCCTGAACTATCAGTTCCGGGACGCCTGGCTTTCGACCACCGAGAATGACAGCCTCGCCGAATACTGGGACGAGCAGGAGCGGGTCGACGCGTCCTTGCGTTACACTCTGCCGATTGACCTGCGCGGAACGCAGCTCACCCTGTTCGCCAATGGCAACAACCTCTCGGACGCCGTTGATGTGCGGTATGACGGGGTTCCTGAACTCCCCAACCAGGTCGAGCGATACGGCCGGTACTGGCTGTTGGGGCTGAGAGCTGACTTCTAGCCGCCACAAAAGCCTGGAGCGCCGGCCGGCGCTTCAGCGCTACCATGTTAAGATCAGATCAGGGACCGCCCATGACACGCTCCATCCTTTTTGCTTTTGCCAGCCTCCTTGTACTCGAAGCCTGCTCGCCGGCTGCGACTGCGCCCGCCTCAGACACCAGCGTCGTTGCGACGGAAGCTGTCACCCTTACCGGCGCTAAAGTTGCGCCGGGCAGGGGCCGTCACGTCTATCAACTGTCCTGGTCGTCAGATGTACCCAATGTCCCGGTCCGCCTGGAGGCGTCAGCCGATCCCGCCTTCGAGGCGGGAACAGGCATCGTGATCGCCGAAGCGCTGACGGCAACTGAATACATTTGGACCGCTCCCCAGGATGCCCCGCGGCAATATTTTCTCATCATTCCCGAGGCCGGAGAACCGGTGCGCGTCTCCCACTTTCTTCTGCCCCTGGAAGGCGGACGCAACTTCCGCGACCTCGGCGGCTATGCGACGGGGGACGGACGCAGGGTGAAGTGGGGAACCGTTTACCGCTCCGGTGTAATGGATAGTCTCACCGACGCGGACTATGATTATCTTTCCGGCCTCGGCATTTCGGTAATCTGCGATTTTCGCGCGTCCCGGGAGCGCGCCGATGAGCCGACGAACTGGCGCGCCGGCGAGATCGAATACATCACCTTTGACGATCCGTCGGCGGAGGACGACATGTCGAGCGCTTTCGCCTCAGTGCTGACGGCGCAGGGCGTCACCGGTGAGCAGGTGCGCGACACGTTCATCAGCGCTTACCGGTCCATGCCGAATACCTATGCGCCGGCCTACACAGAAATGTTCGATCAACTCGCCAATGGCAGTCTGCCGCTCGCCTTCAACTGCTCCGCCGGCAAGGACCGGACCGGCGTTGCTGCAGCCCTGCTCCTGTCGGCCCTCGGCGTGCCGCGCGAGACCGTTGTCGAGGACTATGCCTTGTCTGAACAGGTCGTCGACTTCATGGCCGAATTCGAAGTCGGACTGGGCGAAGTTGATCCTGACAGCCCCTACGCCTTCCTGGCCCAGCTGCCTCCGGACGTCATCCGGCCACTGATGCGCACCGAGCCTGCCTATATCGAAGCCGCGCTCGATACGATCGAGGCCGAGCATGGCAGCGTTGTGGCATTCATCCAGTCGGAGCTCGGCGTGGATGACGATGAGCTGGCCCGCATCCGCGAGCGCCTGCTCGAAGGGTAGATCTGTGTTCACACCAAAGGGATGGCGCCGGCAGGTTCGCAGTCATCCTCAGCGCGCGGGCAGCAAGCATCCGAACAAGGCGCCTCACAGGCTGCTCTGTCCTGCCGGTGCTACGCCTCGTCCCGGACAGCGGCTCGGTGCATCGCATGGCCGGCCACCTCGCCGGTCCCGGCGCGGTTCTTGACGCCGCGAACACGCCATCGCGCCGGCAATGAATGTTCTACGGCCGCGTATCCGGTATGACAGCGGCGGGTTGGCGGACTGTTTTTTCGAGTTCGCGGTATTTTCTGACGCATTTTTCAGAAGTTGGAGTTGCAAAATTCTCTGGCGGCGTGCTCATTAAAAGACCGCGCAGGCAACCCTTTGACCGCCATGTTGTCTGGGCCGGGGATAGGAGAGTGGGGACGAATGAGCTGGCTGGTAGCGTTGGCGGCTTTTGCGGGGATCATGGCGGTGTTTTCGACGGTCGTCACCGTGGGCATCGAACTTGTGCACAAGCTGTTTTCGATGCGCCGCGCGGGCCTGGAGGAAATGCTGCGGGCACTGTATCAGAATGTCATCGCAGATATCGAGCCTGAGCCGCCGGCAAACGGGCAACAGACGCGCAAGAGGTCTGCGCAATTTGCCAATTCAGTGACAGCCAGCCCCTCTTTCGGCGGCAAAGGGCGTTGGTGGTGGCCGGCAAACTGGCCATTCATCCGCGTGTCCCAGAGGCGGTTTGAGCATCTGAGCCGGCGCCAGCTGGTCGAACAGATCGCGCAAACTGATTTCGGGGAAAGTCTGCTCGGTAAAGACCGCGAATACGTCAGAAGGGTGCTCGCCAGAACGACGTACCAGTTTGACCGTTATGGCGCCGCCCAAAGCGATTTCTTCCGGCGCCGTGCCAAAGTCATGGCCGGATTGACCGGCTTCGCCTTCGCTGCCTTCGGCAATATCAATGCCCTCGATATTTATCGCCACCTTGCCGCCAATGAAATCGCGGTCGCCAGGGTCGTGACACTGGCCGAACAGGAAGTGATGACCGGACGTTTCAGCGCGGAGGGGCGCGAAGCGTCCGACCCGGCCGCGATCCTGGGGCAGATTGAAACCATACGTGCCCAGACAGACCTGCCCGTCGGTATCGCCTACTTCCCCTACTGCAAGGAGCCAGGCGGCGCAGCCCCGGAGGGCGCCGGCATAGCGCCGCGCGATCCCCGCTGCGCGCGGCCTATCGGGACGATCACCGCTCCCCTGGTGGGGGACCAGCTGCCGGATTTCGCTGTCCGAATGTCCGTCCAATGGGGCGAGACGGTCGTCTGGCTCCTCTCGATCATCGCGACCGCAGGCCTGCTCGCGCTCGGCGCGCCCTTCTGGTTCGATCTGTTCAACAAAATCGCGGCGGTTGCGGGTGGGCAGCTTACCCGGATCAAGGCGCAGGCTGCTGCCGCGACAGCAGCGGTCTCGGATCAGGCCCTTCCGGTCCCTGCGCGCGCTGCCATCACAGACGGCGTGCGCCTTGGCGAAACGCCTTCGATCGAGGATCTGGTCGATGCCTTCTTTGTGGCTGGGGGGCGGCCGGAGCGCGCTTTCACATCAACAAATCCCGGCGGCGGGCGGCTCGGCCCGGCCAGCGATGATGCTGCTGCATCCGGGCCAGGATGAAGGTGCTTGCCGCCATGCACGTGAACCGGGGACGCCTTACATGACGAGGATTTTCCGTGTCCGGCCGGACACGCTCAGACTGCGCCAGCACCCTGATGCCGCCGCAACGATCATTGAGCGGCTGAGCGCGGGGCAGGCGGTCGCGCGGCTGCGAGACGCCGACCCTGACCCCTGGTGGTTCGTGTTTGCCGATGTGCCGGGGCGCGGCATCTTCGCGGGTTATGTTCATTCGGACTATCTGGTCCCGGTGCCCATGCCGGGCGAGACGCTTGCGCAGAAGTCTCCCGGCGAGCCGGCAACGGGGCAACAGGCAGACGATGAGCCGCCCGGGCGGGAGGTCGAGCCGTCGCCCGGACCGCATCCGACCGAAGCGGGAGATCCGTCATCCGATACTCCGGAGGCACGGCCTCTGCCAGTCTGGCTGGACGGCTGGAACCCATCAATCCCCGCCCAACAACGTCATGAAACCCGCAATTCCAGTGCCCGGCCCGGCAGTATGCCGGTCCGCCGGATCGTCATCCATATCACGGGCCAGCCGGATCTGCCGAAGGTGATCAATGCCTTCACCAAAGGCGCGGCCAGCGCGCATTATCTCGTCACGCAGGATGGTGCGGTGCACCAGTTCGTACCGGAGGACAGGGCGGCCTGGCATTCAGGCATCGTCCAGACTGTTCGCCGGCTATATGATCGCGGCGACGGCACCTGGCGGCGATACAAACGCTATATGGAATGGGCGGACAGGGACAATGCAAGCGGGAAATGGTACGGGCGTGACGCGCTCTATCTCGATGCCGATGAACGCCTGCTCAGCCTGTCCGAACGCAGGACCGCTGCCTATGTCATGCGGCCCGATCGAAGTCCGTGGCCGGACTATGCCTATTTTGACCGGCAATGGGGACCAGAGTCGTCACCGGTTGGTTACGGCCGGCGCAGAAACAATCCCAATCACGACTCGATCGGCATTGAAGTCCTGTCGTTCGGAAGCAGGCAGCGCGGCGGCCAGCAATATCCGGACGCAATGTATGAGACACTCGCGGCGCTTGTCACTGACATATGCCGCCGGCACGCAATTGCTCTGCGCCGCGACACGGTGTGCGGCCACGAGGACGTGAACCCGGTGGAACGGTGGGGATGGGACCCCAACAGCGGCTTTGAATGGAACCGGATCCTGCCACTGCAGTCGTGATGCGCCGTGCTCAAATCACATGATCAGCCCGGATGGACTGGCAGCAGTTTTTTGCTCGTCAGATCCGAGGCGAGCTTCGGCGCGCGCGTCCTTGATGTAACGGATGCGTGCGTCAATATCACAACAATCAGCGCTGGGTCCGTCAGGGCTGGATCGATCCCCCCCCGCGAGCCACTACCTGGCGCAAGCGCCTTGTCTCACCAGACCCGGATGCCGGGCGCACCGGTTTTGTCAACGAGTTCGGCGGCCCGTGCGCGCTCTTCGCCTTTTCGCATGAAATGAAGACCTGCACCTGTCCCTGCGTAAAGTGCAGATGTCGGCCTGTCCGTGCACTTGTCCAGTGCTTGAGCTTATCCCTGGAGCGTCTGGGTCTGTTGTCCGCTTTGGTACGCCAGCGCATCGCCGCCGCGCAACACAATGCGGCGCGATCAAGGCAAATGAATCTGGAAGCGATCGTCCGGCTTGATCCTGCAGAAAATCTGACAATAGTTTGCGGTAAAGGTCCGTGATCCGTTCTTCATGACAGTTGGGAAGCAATGATGAGCCATTTGAACGAGCGCTTCGGGCCAGGGCCCAGGAAACGCATACTTGCCCTGGACGGCGGCGGCGTACGCGGCCTGATCACGCTCGGCGTGCTGGAGTCGATCGAGCGCGAACTTGCCGCCCGCTCCGGCAGGCCGGATTTTGTGCTCAGCGATTATTTCGACCTTATCGCAGGGACCTCGACCGGTTCGATCATTGCAGTTGGTCTCGCCATGGGGATGAAGGTCGACGATCTGATCAGCCTCTACCTCAAATACTCGCCCAGTATCTTTCCGAAGACGCGCCGCAAGGGCTTGCTCGTCAACAAGTACGACGCCGCGCCGCTCGAAAAACTGCTCGGAGAAGTGGTCGGCGACGAACCGCTGGAATCTCAGAAACTGAAGACCGGCCTGATGATCTGTGCCAAGCGCATGGATACCGATTCCGCCTGGGTGCTCACCAACAACCCCGCCTCAAAATACTGGGATTGCACGGACGACTCCTTCTTTCCGAACCGGCTCTACAGCATCCGGATGCTGGTGCGCGCGAGCACCGCTGCGCCGACCTTCTTTGCGCCTGTGCTGATCGACATCAGCTCCGGCAAGAAGGGGTTCAGGAAGGAAACCGGCCTGTTCGTCGACGGCGCGATCAGCGGCCATAACAGCCCGGCGCTGCAGTCCGTTCTGACAGCGATCCTGCCGGCCTACGGCTTTGGCTGGCAGCCCGGCGAGGACAAGCTGCTCGTGATCTCCATCGGTACGGGCTGGCGCCGCGACCGGCGAGACCCGGCCCAGTTCATGAGCCAGAACCCGATGACCCAGGGCATCGCCGCGCTCCAGGGCCTGATCAACGACACCGTCAAGAACGACCTGCTGGTCATGCAGGCCCTGTCGAACCCGAAACTGGCCTGGCCCATCAACAGCGAAGTTGGCGGCGTCGAAGGCAATGTCATCGCGCCCGCCCCGCTGTTTGCTTTCCAGCGCTATGATGCGAGCCTGGATGAGAACGGTGTTGTCGAGGCGCTCAAGATCCATGCGATGAAGCGCAAGCCACGCGAAAAGCTCGTTGCAACCTTGCGCGACATGGCGGCGACCGGCGAGTCGAACCTGCGGGCCTGCCTTGCCCTCGGCCGTGAGGCCGGACGCCGGGTCGATCCCACGCATTTTCCGGCTGTGTTTGACGACATTCTGGTTGCGAGCGGGCCACACTCTGATCCGTCCCCGGATGGCGGCGCGCCGTCCGGTGTCACCCTGGAGCCAAATGGACGGGTCGTTTCGGGCGGCCGCCTCGACGGGGACGCATTCCGCGGCGCGGCGCAGGGGCTCGGCGCGGTAATCGGTCGCTACCGCAAGACCGCGCAGGTGGCGGCGCGGCCTGCAGCGGAACGCCAGACAATCACAACGCATTGGAACGGCGAGGAGACACGCAATGTCGCGGAGCCAGGCGACATGCTGGTCACGACGCTGGCGCCGGACGGTTCGGTGGCACGTGACAAGGACGGGCAGGTGAACACCTACGTCATCCGCCAGGCGCGGTTCAGCGCGCTCTATAAACCGGCCGGCCAGCCGGCGCCCGAGCCGGGCTTCGGGGAGATCTATGAAGCGCAGGGAGAGGTCGACGCCTTTGCCGCTCCGGGCGGTTTTGAAATCATGACGTCCTGGGGCGAGGTCGAGCGCGCCGCCACAGGCTACCTCGTGCTGAACGGCGAAGATGTCTACGGCGTCGAAGGCGAGCTCTTCGAAAAAACGTATACAGAGACGCACGACTGAGCGCGCGCTCGACCGCGTCAGGCACCCGCCCAGCCATCGCCTGCCAGGCAGGCGGAAGCGCTCAAGCGAGATTGAGCGCAGCGGCCCGGAGACTTGGCCCCCTGCCGTTTCGCGGTTAACCTGCCGGTTCCCCAAGGCCGGAGGCAAGGCCATGAGACTGCCCCGTCTGATTGGGGCCGAGGGTGTCATCGCGACCGCGTCGGCAGGCCCCCTGTCCGGCGTTGAGCCTGTCGCCCAAGCGCAGGTGCTACTGGCCGCCTCGCTCCCGGCCTCTTCTGCCGAGGCCGAGATTGCATCGCCCGTGTATGCCGCGTCTGCGACGCAGGAGGCGGCGCAGTCAAGCACGGATGCGCGCAGCGGGGAGCTGAAGCGCGAGATCGAGGCGATACGTAGCGAGACCGAGCGGCTTCAAGCCTCAGGCGCGCACCGCGCTGGCTGAGGCGGAAGACCGGTTCGTGGCGGAGCTCGCCTCACGAGACACGGCCTACGCGCACGAGATCGCGGTGTTCCGGACGGCGGTCGAGGATATCGCGGCGACGCCGGACGGGCTTCGCCCCATCGCCGTGTTCAATATCTGCAAGGAAGTTGAAGCCCTCGCCACACTTGATGAGCTTGACGCCGCAAGGGCGAGGACACGGCAGGTGCGGGTCGATATCGAGACCGCCGCCGGGCAGCGCCGCATCGCCGCCCTCGCTTTCGACGCCTGCAATCGTGGCCGGCGCGCCCATTGCCAGATGGCTGTGCGCCCGGCTGAGCAGCTGGTTACGTGGCTTCACCGATCTGAAGGGCACAAACAGATATCAGCACAGAATTTGCCGCGGCCATCAGACGTTCAGGTCAGACTCAGGAAAGTCATGATGATGACAGTCGCCCCGCGCGCCAGAGTCCGGAGAAACTCCGGTCCTTCATAACGCGCCGCCGATCGCCAGACACCGAACGATGCGACGAGGTTGTACGGTACGGAGATTCCATACCCGACCAGCAGCGCAGGGAGAGGTTGTTCGAGCGACAGTAAAAGCAGGGAAAGTATGCTGGTTGAGATGTTGAGCAGCAGGCCGACTGTCACGGCCCATGTCCAGAATGCTTCTCCCGGCGGAAGATCACCTCTCCAGAGCGCTTCGAGACGTCTCATGTGTTGATTTCTGCTGAGAACTGACCCGGGGTTTCCATCGAGAAATGACCCGGCTTGTGACTATCATTCGGGTTTCATTTCCGGGTCAATATGAAGCCTTCTCCTTTTTCGATTTGGGTTTCTGAGCCGAGCTGTTCTTGAACCGCAAGCTGTCACTGCCGGTTTCGAGGGCGAGCCATTTTCCGCCATGGTCCGAGGACAATGGCGAGCGCAGTGTTGGGTGAGGCGATCAAGCAGGGCGGTCGTCATTTTCGCATCGCCGAACACGCTGGCCCATTCGCTGAAGCTAAGATTGGTCGTGACCACGACACTGGTGCGCTCGTAGAGTTTGCTCAGCAGATGGAACAGGAGCGCGCCGCCCGATGCGCTGAACGGCAGGTATCCGTTCGCCGGGAGATCGATCCTCGATCGATTTCTAATCCGGCTTTCCATCGAGGATCACAAGGTCTGAGTGGATCACGCGGTTCGCGATCTGACCGGATCTTCCCTGAGCCTTTTCCTGATCGAGTGCGTTGGCCGGCGCTGTCAGTCCAATGGGAACCCGTCTCCGCTATCGGCGGGTCAGCAGGTGCTAGACAACGAGAAGTTCGCGCCATTTCCGAAGCGCGGCGTCTCTTAGCGATTTAAAGCCAGCTCTCCTCTCGATGTTTCTCTGATGATTGAAATGGTTGTGTGCAGATGAACGCATTGAAGCGAATTTCTGAAGACTTCGCATTCGCCGAAAGCGTGACATCGCTCGCTCACGTCTTCGAAACGGTTGGTGTGAATTTTCGGCGCGGTTGTTTAAGTGCCGGCCTGTCTCCTGGCGTCCCGCGTTTCCAATCACCTTCATCGCTGCGTGGTAGGAGGGACACTTGTCCGTCACCACGACTTCGGGATTTCCATAGCGTTTCATGGCTTTTCTGAGGAATTTCAGCTCCGCAGCCTTATTCCGCTTCTTGGTGATGTACGGTTCCAGAACCTCTCCTTCATGGTCCACAGCCCGCCAAAGGTAGTGCGTCTCACCTCGAATTTTTGACGAACACTTCGTCGATGCGGCAGCGCCATTGCTTGAGCCGGCGCATCTCTTCGGACCTCCGCTTACGGATCTTATCTCCGAAATAAGTCCCGAAGCGATCGACCCAGAGGCGGACGCTTTCGTGCGACACATCAACACGCCAAGCTGGATGATCTCGGGTGGAGTTTTGAAGTACCGGAACGGGTTCTCGCTCATTTTTCAAGGCTATCTGTCATAGTCGTCAGCCTCAAGTCCCGGTTCCGCTGACAATACCTAGACGAAAGCGGACAAATTATCGGACGAAACTGGCTCGGAGATCGCGGAGAAACCAAGGGACGAAAACTAGACAATATGTTCCGCTCAGAAACGGGTTATTCTTGCAATTTTAAGATCCGATTTTCTTGTTGCAGGGATAATTTCATTGCACGCCGGATTATGGCGGCCCGCATCTGGCAGTTTTGATATATTGTTCAATATCAATCTGCGATTTTGATACCGCACAATATATCGACCACTCCTTAAATTATGACCCATAGATCATAATTTAATTTTATGATTCAAACATCATATTGACAGTTTATGACGTATAGATCATAATTGAATTGTAAGGAGTCGAGATGGCAATGATTATACGTTCCCTGAAAGACCTCGGCCATGCAATCCGTCAGGCTCGCAAAGCCGCTGGTTTGTCTCAAAGCCAGCTCGCCGACCGTAGCGGCATCTGGCAGGAGACGATTTCCAAAATTGAGAACGGGCATACCGGCACAAGGGTGGAAACAGCTTTCGAGCTGCTAGCGGCGCTTGATCTGGAAATAATGGCACAGGCCCGCAGCAAAGGCTCGGCAGAAGAATTCGGAGATATGTTCTGATGGGGCGCCGCCGGACATATACGCCGCTGAACGTCTTCTTCAACAGCCGACTGGTTGGACAACTGAACAGGCAAACCGGCGGCGCCACCAGCTTCCAGTATGAACAGGCATGGCTCGACTGGGCTCACAGCATGCCTGTGTCACTGTCATTGCCCCTGCGCGCTGAAAAATACATTGGACCCCCGGTTATTGCCGTCTTTGAAAACCTGCTGCCAGACAATGTGCCTATCCTGAAGCGCGTTGCCGAGCGTGTCGGCGCCCAGGGGATCGATGCCTATAGCATGTTGTCGGCCATCGGCCGCGACTGCGTCGGCGCCTTACAATTTATCCCCGAGGATGCTGATCCCACACCATCAGGCAAAGTCGAAGGACGGCCCCTGAGCCCGGCGCAAGTCGGAGAGCTTCTCAAGAACCTTGATGTCAGCCCGCTCGGTATCAGGCCGGAGAACGAATTTAGAGTTTCAATTGCGGGCGCACAGGAGAAAACCGCACTTCTGTTTCATGACGGACGATGGCTTGAGCCGATTGGCACAACGCCGACCACGCATATTCTAAAGCCTCAGATCGGCAAGCTGCCCAATGGTATGGATATGTCGAACAGCCTGGAGAACGAGTTCATGTGCCTCAAGCTTCTGGGAAATTTCGGCCTGCGTGTCGCCAGCACGCAGATAAAGACATTCGGAAAACAGAAGGCATTGGTTGTTGAGCGCTTCGACCGCCTTTGGACCAAGGACAAGCGGCTGATCCGACTGCCCCAGGAGGATTGCTGTCAGGCGCTCTCTATCCCCCCAACCCAAAAATATCAGAGCGCAGGGGGGGCTGGCATTCCGGCAATCATGGAATTGCTGCGTGCAAGTGACGATCCGAACAAGGATCAGAGGGATTTTTTCAAAGCGAATGTGCTGTTCTGGATGATTGGCGCAACTGACGGGCATGCGAAGAATTTCAGCATCAGCCTCCTGCCCGAGGGCCGGTTCCGCATGTCTCCACTTTATGACGTCCTCACAGCAGAGCCAGAGTACCTTGCTAAAAGGATACGTCGAAAGGACTACAAGCTGGCGATGAAGTGGGGGACATCCGGCCACTACAAGATCGCCGATATACGTCCCCGCCATATTGAAGAAACGGGACTGGCGTCAGGCCTGTCTCGTCCGCAGATACAAAGCATATTTGAGGAAATCACCGCCGAGGCCAGCACTGCCTTGGAAAAGACTTTCCGTGGATTGCCAAAAAACTTCCCGCAATACCTCGTAGATGCGCTCGCAAACGCCATCGAAAGCCGCAGCAAGATTCTGAACTAGAAAAAAGTGGACAGTACACTGAATAAGATGTCATAATAATCTCATAAAAAGTGAAGGCATTTGAGGTCATTCCGATTTGATTTTGATAAGGCGATAAAAGCAATTGCAGACAACAAGTGGAAGCTTAGCGGGTTGGCTATAGGGCTTGCTTTCGCAAGCCCTACACTACTCCTGGGAGTAGGCTCGGCAGTTGTCATATCATGTGCCTTTGGTTTCATGAAATGCATCGCTCTGGAAGAAGAGAGACGCGCACCCACCTCAAATCTCATCACTTCGACGGCTGCGCCCTGGGCGTCCAGATACTGCGAAAGCAGATTCAGACCATCATCCAGAAATGTGAGTGCAAAGCGATCGTTCCTTGGGCTGTAACGGCAATGCAGGTGCCATTGACTTGTGGTATCGGAAACGCATTAATGTTATCAATTAAGTTTGAGTGTTCGTCAGCGAATTCGGGAATAACCGGGCGGCGAGGGGGAGGCACAAAGCACATGTGGCAACGTATCCTGATTGGCCTGACGATAGTTCTGATCGGGGCCGCGGCCCTGGCCTGGTTCAATCGCAAGGCCGTCATGTTCCATATGGTCCAAAGGGCGACAAAGGTTGAAGTCGCTGATAACAGGCCGATAGAGTGGCAGCAGGGGCCTGCGAGCGCAGCCGCCGATCGGCGTCAGGGCCCGCCGAACATTATCTTCATCCTCGCCGACGACCTCGGCATCAACGATATTTCAACATTCGGGGGCGGCGTTGCGGGGGGACGCGTTCCGACACCCAACATCGACCGCCTGGCCGCCAGCGGCGCGATCTTTACCCAGGCCTATGCGGGCACCGGAACCTGCGCGCCGTCACGCGCCATGCTGATGACCGGGCGCTATCCGACCCGCACAGGCTTTGAGTTTACGCCGATGCCCAATGGCATGCCGCGCATTGTTGGGATGTTGTCTGAGGATACGCAGGAAGGATCCGGGCTTCCGGCAGGGACCGCCAATCTCGATGCATCCGCCGATGACCCGGAGTTGGACTTCGCCGAGATGGGCCTGCCGACAGAAGAGGTCACGATCGCGGAAGTCTTG
>CAYPDA010000018.1:0-36627 GCA_964409375.1 uncultured Hyphomonas sp. | reverse complement strand
TCGGCGACGAATTGCCTGATGACGAGTGTTCGACTCTGTCTGCACTCGGCCAGATATCTGCCACTCAGCGCTCGACGGAGCATATCAATGAACTGGCCAATCCGCTCGGCTACGGGTGCGCCTTCGGACCACTTGATAGCAGCTCAGAAATGTTCTCAGCCATAGACTCGGCAGCCTCGCGAACATGCCCATCTGCAAGGTGCGCGTAGCGGCGGGTTGTCTTGATGTCGGCATGGCCAAGCAACTTGCCAATCACTTCAAGCCCCAGGCCTCCGGCAAGTCCAAACGATGCTGCCGAGTGGCGTAAGTCATGAAGTCTGACATCCCCGAGCCCCGCCAGCTTGCGCGCCCTTACCCATAGCTTTGGTGTCCCTTGGAAGTAGGTGTCGTTGCTGATGCTTGGGAACACGAATCCGACCGCGCCTTGCTCGGATTGTTTCTCGAGGATGGCACGCATTGGTCCTGTGATGGGGATCAGTTTGGCGCCTGTCTTGGATTTGACTAGGCGCAAGAAGCCCGTGTGCAGATCAACTTCCTTCCAGGTCAGCTGTTCGATCTCGCCTTTGCGTGCGCCAGAAAGCGCGAGCATGCGGATGATCGCAATTCCGGCTTCTGGCGCGCCTGACTTCTCAAGCTGGTCGAGAGCCTCACCGAGCCTGCGCATTTCTTCAGGACTCAAAAACCGCTCCATGCAGCGATACGGCGTCTTTTCAATTCCAAGGACGGGATTGGCTTGTAGGAAGCCTTCGCGCACCCCGAACGACAGGATTGAGGAAAGCAGGCTCAGCGAGCGGCTTGCGGTCCCTTCCCCGCCCCGGACGCGGCGCACGCCGCGTGGCTTGGACTTTGTGTCTTTGGCGGTATCGCCGCGCGCAACCGCGTCGCGGAAGCGGGCAATGCTGCCAGCATTCAGCTCTGTCAGCCTGACCTTGCCGATCAGCGGAATAATGTGCGCGTTGATGCGGCCAACATCGACCGCGATGTTGCGAGGGTCCCTTAGCTGTCCAGCGAGCCGTCCGCGCTGGCGTGAGCGCAGGGCCGCGCCCTCGATCCAGAGCTGGCAAAGCTCGGCCACCGTGGTCGGTCCGGTCGGCTTGGCAATTCTCACAGGTGCTTTTCCCGCCGCGGCCTCGGCAATCACCGAGCGCGCCTTGCGGCGAGCTTCGTCGGCAGTGATCAGGCCTGGCTTCCCAAGTGTGATCGTAATCTTATGCGCCGCCCGCCCTTTGCCCACCCGGGTTCGGGCAATGAATGTCTTGGAGCCGCCCGGACGCACGCGGACGCCAAAGCACGACAGCTCGTCATCCCAGAGCACGTATTCTTTGGGCTGCGGCTGAGCTGCTTCGATGTTTCTCAGGGTCAGTTTCATAGCGTTTCCGGTGACCTTTGCCTTCCCGTATTTCGGGAAGGCAAATCCCTTTGGGGTTCCACCGGGGTTCCACCAAGTTTCGAAACGCAACGAAACAGAATGAAACGTCGACGGACGATAATCTTGAAATTACTATATTATACAGAGCGATATGGCGTCTATACGAAACTGCCCGAAACGCTGGAAAACAGCCTAGCGTTGCCCTCCGAAGGCAAAGGTCAGAGGTTCAAATCCTCTTGGGTGCACCATTCCCACAAACCCGCTGAAACCCCGATCGCCGTGGCTGGACAGGCGTCGCTCGCGGACTAGGGTCATGTTTGAAAAAAACAAGTCATGGGGAAGCAAACAATGGATCTTCATCTAAAAGGGCGTAGTGCGCTGATTCTGGGCGGGACGCGCGGGATCGGGCGGGCGATTGCCGACACGCTGGCGGCGGAGGGCGCGAATGTGGCGCTGTGTGCGCGCAATGCCGAGCAGGTCGCCGAGACCGTCAATGCCCTGAAGGCTGCAGGCGTGGCCGCCACCGGGCGGGCGGTCGACGTTACCGATGGCGCGGCGCTCAAAGCCTGGATCGCCGACGCCGCCGCCGAGCTTGGCGGGCTGCACATCCTCGTCTCGAATGCCGGCGCCATGGCGCAGGGCAATGACCCCGCCGCCTGGAAACAGAATTTCGAGCTCGACGTGCTCGCCGCCGTCAACGCCTTCGAAGCGGCGCAGGCGCCCCTCCTCCGCGCGGCGGCCGACAGCGGCGACGCTGCCTTCATCATCATCTCGTCGATCTCCGCCGCGCTTGCGGACCGGGGCGATTCCTATGGCCCGATGAAAGCCGCGCTGATCCACATGGCCAAGGGCCTCGCCCGCGAACATGCGGCCAGTGGCCTGCGGGTGAATGTGGTCTCGCCCGGCATGGTGTATTTCGAGGGCGGCATCTGGCACCGGATCAAGACCCAGGCGCCGGACTTCTTTGAACAGGCCAATGCGCGCAATCCCACGGGTCGCTGCGCGACACCCGAAGAGATCGCCAAGGCCGCCGTCTTCCTCGCCAGCCCCGTCTCGGCCTATACGACGGGCGCGAACCTGATCGTCGACGGCGCCGTCTCCGACCGGGTGAATTTCTGACGCCCTGGGCGTGTGATCCGCGCGCAGGATCGCTGCAGTCACAGTTTTGACAAGTTGCATGGGACCTGCGACATCACGCCTCTAATATTCGGAGTGTTGCGTGCACATGAGTAGGGCGCCGAGCCTCACGGTATTGATACCGGCGCTGAATGAGGCGGAAAGCATTGAAGGCGTGGTCCGCGAGGCACTTGGCCGGCTGACGGCGTCGATCCCCGACTGCGAACTCATCATCATCGACGATGGCAGTACGGACGGTACGGACGCCGCCCTCGCCGGCCTGCTCGCCGAAGAGCCCCGCATCCGCCTGATCGTGCACCCCGTGCGGTCCGGCAAGAGCGCCGCGCTGCGCTCCGGCATGCTGCAGGCCCGCTCGGCCTGGGTGGCGACCATGGACGCGGACGGCCAGGACGACCCCGCCGCGATCCTCGACATGGCCGCCGCAATTGGCCTCAACACAACCGGCGAAACCGGCCTAGTTGCGGGATGCCGCACCAACCGCGCGGATGGCGGCAGCCGAAAGATCGCCTCGCGTTTTGCCAACTTGCTGCGCCGATCGCTGCTGAACGATTCCTGCCCGGATACCGGCTGCGGCCTGAAGCTGATCCAGCGCGACGTGTTCCTCGCCATGCCCTATTTCGACGCGCTGCACCGCTACCTACCCGCCATGACCGGCCATCTCGGCTGGAGGACTGTCAATGTCGCCGTCATCAATCGTCCGCGCACGGCCGGCCAGTCGAAATACACAAATGTTGGCCGCGCCTTTGCCGGCTTCTTCGACCTCATGGGCGTGGTCTGGCTCATGCGGCGGACGACGGTCCCCGACCGCGCCCTGCTCTACCGGCATGCAGACCGGGCCTGACGATGGCAGACCTCGCCGCACTCCGACTGAAACTGTATGAGGGCGACGCTTTGTCCTGGCAGGCCTATCTGCTGGTGATCCTCGTGGCGCTGACGGCGATGCTGCCGGGCTTCTTCACCATCCCGGCGATGGATCGCGACGAGTCGCGCTATGCGCAGGCCAGCCGCCAGATGATGGAGACCGGCGACTATATTGACATTCGTTTTCAGGACGCCCCCCGCCACCGCCAGCCCGTCGGCACCTACTGGGCGCAGACGGTCACGGCCACGCCATTTGGCGGCGCCGAAGCGCCGATCTGGGCGCACCGCCTGCCCGGCCTGATCGGCATTCTCGCCGCCCTGACGATGACCGCTTTGCTGGGCACGCGACTCTTCTCGCCGCAGGTCGGCCTTACAGCGGCTCTGCTCCTCGCCGTCTGCCTCGCCCTTCAAGTGGAGGCGCGCACGGCGAAAACCGATGGGCTGCTCTTCGGTTTCGGTATGCTGGCGCAGACGGCGCTGGCGATGCTGGCCCTGAAGACCACCGAGCTGCGCCCCCGCTTCATCGGCTGGCCGCTCGCGCTCTGGGCCGGCACCGGCGCAGCGCTCCTCATCAAAGGGCCGATCTTCCTGATGGTCACGGCGCTGACGCTCGTCGCCTACGCCGCCTGGACGCGTGACTGGGCCCTGCTGCAGCGCATCCGGCCAGGCCTTGGTGTCTTCGTGGTGATCGCCATCGCAGCGCCCTGGCTGGTGACGATTACCATCGTCACCAACGGCGCGTTCCTCGCAGAGGCGGTCGGCTGGTCCATGATGCGCAAGGTCACCGAGGCGGCGGAGAACCATGCCGGGCCGATCGGCTTCCACCTGATGCTGTCACCGGTCACGCTCTGGCCCGCCACGGCCCTGATCGGCCTCGCCATCCTCGCGGCCTGGCGGCACCGGGCAGACACAACTGTGCGTTTCCTGATCGCCTGGATCGTACCGACCTGGCTGGTCTTCGAACTCGTGACGACCAAGCTGCCGCACTACACCATCCCCACCTTTCCGGCGATGGCGCTTCTGATGGCGCTCGGCCTGCGGGACTCGGCGAGTCTACTGTCAGGCTGGAAACAGAGAACCCTGTTTGCGGTGTTTGCGGTTCTCGCGGGGATAGTCGCGGCTGTCCTTGCCGCTCTGCCCTTCGTGGCCGCCAGCGAGTTTAACACCGTCACCGGCCCCGCCGCCTTGATTGCCGCCGCCGCAGGCGTCGTCGCGCTCATCGCCATCATCACAGCCGTAATCAAACCCGCCCTGCCCCGCCTCGGCGCGGCGGCGGGCGCGGCCATCGTACTTTACTCTGCGATGTTTGGCCTGGTCATCCCGTCCATTGACGCAATGTGGCCGTCAGAGCGCTCCGCCCGCCTCGTCGCGCAGATCGAAGGTTGCGAGACCCTGTCGATCAACATTCTCGGCTACCGGGAACCGTCCAACGCGTTCTATCTCGGCACCGAAACGCTGCTGGCCGACAATGCCGCCGCCGCGGCTGAGCGCTTCGCCGCCGATCCGGTTTGCGGCCTGCTGATCGTTGATGCGGCGGAGAGAGACGGCCTCCAAGTAGAACTCGACCAGCGCGGTCTGGAAGTCCGCTCTCTCGGTACCGTCTCGGGCCACAATCTTGTCAAAGGCCGCGAGCTTGAACTCGCTTTCCTCGTCCACGACGGCTCACCCTTGGCCGTGGGGCCTTGAGGGATCCCGCAAGATCAGCGCGTCAGGCGGACTTCCTCGATCGAGCGGGCAATCTGGACGAAGGCGTGACGGAGCGCTCCATCCCCCCGGCCGCCAAATCAAGGTTCAGCTCGCCCATCTTGCTTGCAGTGTCTATCCCCTTAAAGAATGAAGGTCTGATGCGGCTGCTGAGCAAAACCGCCGGGCGTTAACGCCCCGCTAACCACGCGCGGCTAGCGTTGACGGTTAGACCACGCCTTAAATGCAGGTGTTCAGGCCGGCGTGTCGGGCCTTGCGCTCCCATTGTCAGTGGCCGGCCGGCGGATCGCGCGGCCGCTGAATCCCCGGCGCGCCCGGGAGACGATGCGCCGGCCGAGGTCCATAATCAGGGCGCCGGTGCCGGGGTCTTCCTCATCGATGACAATACCGACCGTCGCAACGCCGCCCGCCTCGTCGAGGCTACAGACCACAAGGTCGATATCGCCGACCGACAGCCGGTCACCGCTGACCGGACTGCCGTCCAGCGCCTGTTCGAGGAACTGGCCCGCCGTCAGGCCCTTCGACTGTTCCGGCAGGTCGATGCCATACTGCCGGATGATGTCTGAGATCTTGGTCGAGCCCTTGAGGCGGAACTGGATATCGGACTCGATGATCATCTCTGCCGAGGGGCTGGCATAGATCTGGTCGAGCAAGCGGACCCGGCGCGGCGAGGAAAAGAGGTAGACTTGGTCATTCGCCTGCAGGGGACCGATCGAATGCATCGAGTAGGAAAGCCCGTCGCGGATCACCATGGCCGGGCGCGCCCAGCGGGGCACCCGCTCACCTTTTGCAATGGCGCTGTCGGGATGGATCCGGTAGCCGACAAGTTCCATCTCCGCGCCGCCGCGCAGCTCCAGCTCCACCCGGTCGGCAAGGCCCCGCTCGGCCGGCAGCGCCACCTTGAGCAGTTTCGCGGCCGGCTTAATCGTCCAACCCTGCACCAGCAGCGAGACGAGCACCATGACGAAGACGACGTTGAAATAGACGTTACCGTTGTCCATTCCGCTGAGACCCGGCAGGATCGCCAGCAGGATCGACACCGCCCCGCGGAGACCGACCCAGCCGGTAAACAGGCTCTCACGGGACCGAAACCCGAACGGCAAGAGGCAGAGCCAGACCGACAGGGGCCGGGCGAAAAAGATCAGGAACGCGGCCAACATCAGCGCCGGAATGGCAATGGCTGGAAACTCCGAGGGCGTCGCGAGCAGGCCCAGCGCCAGGAACATGCCGATCTGCGCCAGCCAGATCATGCCCACCTGAAACCGCCGCAAGCGGTGGGCAAAGCGCACCTTGCGGTTGCCCGCCACGACGCCGGCGACGTAGGCCGCGAGAAACCCGCTTCCGCCCAGCAGCGAGCACGCCGAAAACACAACCAACGCTGCCGCAAGCCCCGAGATCGGATAGAGGCCCGGATCGAGGTTCACGAGCTTGTTGAGGAGCCAGGCGATGCCGAAGCCGCCGAGAATGCCGAAGATCACCCCGAGCCCCATCTGCTGGATGAAGGTCAGCACTACCTCGATGCCCATCGCGGCGCCATCTGTTGTGCCGCTGGCCATGATCAGCTCGATCATTAGGATCGTAAGGAAAATCGCCATCGGGTCATTCGCCCCGGATTCGATCTCCAGCGTCGCCGCTACCTTCTCGCGCAAGCGGATTCCGGCCGATTTCAGCAGGAAGAACACCGCTGCCGCGTCTGTGGAGGCAACGATCGAGCCTAAGAGGAACGCCTCTAGCCAGCCGATCCCGAACAGGAAATGCGCTGCAACCCCGGTCACACCGGCCGTCATAATGACGCCCAGCGTCGCAAGGCTGATCGCCGGCGCGGCCGCGACACGGTATTTGCGCAGTGGCGTCTCGAATCCACTGTCAAAGAGAATGATCGCCAGCGCCAGTGATCCAATGAAATATGCCGCCGAGCTGCTGTCAAACACAATGCCAAGAAGTCCGTCCTCGCCGGCGAGCAGGCCGATTCCGAGAAAGACGAGCAGCAAGGGCGCACCAAAGCGCTGCGAGACGAGGCTCGTCAGCGCGGCCAGGGCAACCAGCGCAGAGCCTATCAGGATGGCGATGTTGACCGACTCGATCAGGGTCCAGACCTCCTCATCTGCCGCGCGAACGGATTGATTTTTCAAGGTTGTACTTAAAGTTAGGTCACGCACGTTCCCTCTGCCATAGCCATCGCGGCTTTTGTCGGGCTATCCCGGCATTTTTGCGGCGCGCGTGTGCAAAAAATCACGAAAACGTGAGTGCTGAGGCGACGGAATCTTTATTTTCGGGCGTTAATAACAGTTATGCACGTGAAGATCGCTTCTAAGGCCGCTCCGGCCGCGCGGTTTACTTGATCCATAATTGGCGCACTCTAATTCGGGATGGGCATGGCCCGTATTGCTCAATCTCTCTCTGTCCGCCTGTCAGGCGGCGCAGCCGCCCTCCTGCTTTTGGCGGGCTGTATGAGCGCGCCCGAAGCCCCTGCCTCCAAACCTTTTGTGCTGTCAGTCGACGAATTCCGCGCCGCCGCTCCCGGCGAGCCGGTTTCGGCGGAATGGTGGAACGGCTTCAGCGATCCGGCCCTGCCGCGCCTGGTTAAAACGGCCCTGCGCAATGCCCCCGCATTGCGCGGCGCAGATTTCTCAGTCGCGGAGGCTGAAGCCCTGCTGACCCTCGCCATCCTGGATGCCGGCCCGACGGCGAACAGCGGCGCCGGTGTCACCGCTGGCCGCCAGGCGGGTGCCGCCAGCAGCCGCATTGATGTCAGCGGCAATGCCGTCCTCGCCGCCAGCTGGGAGCTTGATGCCTTCGGCCGCCTCGCCGCCGGCATCGAGGCGGCGCGCTTCGACACGCTCGCCGCCCGCGAGATCCGCCGCGACCTCGCCGTCTCGATCGCCGCCGAAACCGCCCTCGCCTATATCAACTTGCGCGGCGCCGAAGCCCGGCTGGATGTTGCCCGCCGCAGTGCCGGCACCCAGGCGGAAGGGCTCGAGCTCGTACGCACCCTCGTCGATAATGGCCGCGGCACTCAGCTCGATTTCGACCGCGCCGAAGCGCTGTATCGCACCACCCTCGCCGCCTTGCCCGCCCTGCAATCCGACCGCGAGGCCGCGCTGAACCGACTCGCCGCCCTTACCGGCAACCAGGCCCAGGCGCCGGACGCGCTGATGGCCGACATTCTCTCCGCGCCGGGCACGATCCCAGTCCTAGCAGAAAGCCTGACGGCCGGCACTCCTGAAATCCTTCTGCGCCGCCGCCCGGATGTACGCCTGGCCGAAGCTCGGATCGGCTCGGCCCTCGCGCTCAGCGACGCCGCGCGCGCCAGCCTGTTTCCGAGCGTGACGCTCAACGCCAATATTCTCGGCCTTGTGCGCAATCGCGGCGTCACCTTCAACGAAAACAGCATCGGTTTCGACATCGGCCCCGCGATCAGCTGGGCCGGGCCTGATCTGCGCCCCGTCTATGCCCGAATCGAGGCCAGCGATGCCCGCTCCGGCCGCCTGGTCGCAGATTATGAAACCACCGTGCTCGACGCGCTGGCCGATGCTGAGACAGCGTTGACTGATCTGGTCACCGAACAGAGCCGTACTGCAGACTTGGAAGCTGCCATGTCGGCAGCGGGCCGGGCGCTCGGCCTCGCGTCACTGCGCTACCGCGAAGGGCTCGACAACTACCTTACCGTGCTCGATGCACAGCGAACCCTGCTCGACGCGGAGGACCGGTTAGCGATAAACAGGGCTGAGATTGCCCGAAGAGCGGTCCGTGCCTACAGAAGCCTAGGCGGCGTCTGGACTGACGAAGAACTCGGCGCCTTCCGGGCGGAACAGGATACTACGCCATGAAACTGCTGAGATCCCCTTATCTGCGTCTCGCCGGTATTGCTGCGCTGGTAGCGACCGTGTTTGCAACACCGGCCGTCACCCAGCAGCGCGGCGGCGGCCCGCCGCAGGAGATTGCCGTTTTCGCGGAAACGATCCGCGAGCAGACATTTGCCAGCCGCGTGGAAGCGATCGGCACACTCGAGGCAAACGAGCGCGTTGATCTCACACTCAGCGCATCCGACCGCGTCACCGCACTATTCTTTGATGACGGCGACCGCGTCACACAGGGCCAGACACTCCTTTCGCTCGCGCAGCGCGAGCAGGTGGCGCAGGTACAGTCGGCAGAAGCTGACGTCGCCCAGGCCCGGCTGGAGCTTGCCCGGATAGAGCCCTTGACCGAGCAGGGGGCCGTCTCGCAGGCCGAACTCGACATGGCGCGCCGCAACCTCAACACCGCGACCGCCCAGCTGCGCGCCGTGCAGTCCCGACAGAATGACCGTGTCCTCGTCGCCCCGTTTGACGGCGTCCTCGGCTTCCGGCGCGTCAGCGTCGGCTCGCTCATCCGTCCCGGCGATGTGGTGGCAACCCTCATCGATGACAGCGTCATGCGCCTGGAGTTTTCGGTTCCGTCGAATTTCATCCGTGTGCTGCGTCCCGGCCTCGACGTCGAAGCGTTCAGCGATGACCTGCCCGGCCGGTCATATTCCGGCACAGTTGCCACGATCGACAATGCGATCGATCCGATCACCCGCTCGGTGCGCGTGCGCGCAATCATCCCTAATGAAGACGGCAATCTCAGAGCCGGCATGTTCATGTCGGTCGCGCTGATGGCTGAGCCACGCCACGCGCTGTCGGTACCTGAAGTGGCTTTGCAGCCGCGCGGCCCGGAAACCTTCGTCTGGATCGCCGACAGTTCCGGCGGATCGCCCGTCGCGCGCCGTGTGAAGGTGGAGCCTGGCCTTCGCCAGAACGGACGGGTCGAGATCGTTTCCGGTCTCACGCCAGGCCAGACTGTCATCACCGAAGGCGCGCTGCGCGTTCGCGAAGGCGCGCCCGTTGTAGTGAAGGACGAAGGCATCCTTCAGCCAACCTCTTCCGGCAACGGCGTCAGCGGCAGTGTGGGCGGCGGCGCTGCCGGCGGTCCGGCTGGTAACGGGAGATAGTCCGATGGTTCTGTCGGATACCTCGATCAAGCGGCCCGTCTTCGCCTCGGTCCTGTCCATTCTTCTGATTGTGTTCGGGCTTGTCGCCTTCTCACGGTTGCCGCTGCGCGAGTTTCCAGACATTGATCCGCCGATCGTCTCGATCAGCGTCAACTATCCGGGCGCCTCGGCCTCTGTCGTTGAAACCCGCATCACCCAGGTCATCGAGGAGCGCATCGCCGGCATCGAGGGCGTGCGGTTCATCAACTCCCGCTCCCGTGATGGCCGGGCCAACATCTCGATTGAATTCAACGTCAACCGCGATATCGACTCGGCTGCCAATGACGTACGCGACCGTGTGGCGAGTGTTGCCGACCGCCTCCCGCCAGAGGCGGACGCAGCCGAGGTCGAGAAGGCCGATGCGGATGACGATGTCATTCTCTGGATGAACTTCGCCAGCCAGGACATGACGACGCCCGAACTAACCGATTATGCAAACCGATTCCTGGTAGACCGCTTCTCCGCGATCGACGGCGTTGCCCGCATCCAGATCGGCGGCGGACGCGACTATGCGATGCGCGTCTGGCTCGACCGACGCGCCCTTGCGGCACGCGGCCTGACCGCCGGCGATGTCGAACGCGCGCTGCGTTCAGAGAATGTCGAGGCCCCGGCCGGGACGCTCGAATCCGGCTCGGTCAGCTACACTTTGCGCATCGACCGACCGTTCCGCGCGGCGGAAGATTTTGCCGGCCTCGTGATTGCCGAAGGCGACGGATATCTTGTCCGGCTCGGCGATGTGGCCCGCGTCGAACGCGGCACCGTGGACGACCGCACGATGTTCCGCGGCAATGGCGAGCCGATGGTCGGCGTCGGCATCGTCAAACAATCCACCGCCAATACCGTCGATGTGGCCCGCGGCGCGAAAGAGTTGGCGGACGAGCTCAACCTGACCCTGCCGGATGGCATGCAGCTCTTCAGGGCCTTCGACAGTTCGGTCTTCATCGAGGCCTCGATCCGGGAAGTCTGGACCACGCTCGGCATTGCAGTTCTGCTGGTGACGCTTGTAATCTTCCTTTTCCTCGGCAGCTTCCGGACCACCCTGATCCCGGCCGTGACAGTACCCGTGTCGGTAATCGCGACGTTCATCGTGCTCTATTCCTTCGGCTTCACGCTGAACCTGCTCACCCTGCTCGCCCTTGTGCTGGCCATCGGCCTTCTGGTCGATGATGCCATCGTCGTACTTGAGAACATCCACCGGCGCATGCAGGAGGAAGGCGAAACACCGCTCGTCGCCGCCTATAACGGCGCCCGCCAAGTTGGCTTCGCCGTCATTGCGACCACGCTGGTGCTCATGGCTGTGTTCATCCCGATCACCTTCATGCAGGGCAATACAGGCCGTCTGTTCACGGAATTTGCAGTGACGATTGCCGCTGCGGTCGGCTTCTCAAGTCTGATCGCGCTGACGCTCTCTCCCATGCTGGCCTCGAAGATCCTGAAGCCGCATGCGGAATCCCGCACAGGACGGCTCGGCGGCCTTATGCGGGGCATTGATATGGGAATCGCCAAGGTTCGCGGCGGGTATAGCCGAGTGTTCGACGTCCTGGTCCGCCGCCCCATCGTGATTGCGATTGGCGTTGTCGGCATAATGATCGGCGGTTGGTTCATGTTCCAGGACATACCGTCGGAATATGCCCCTCGCGAGGATCGCGGCTCGTTCTTCGTCCAGGTCCGCGGGCCGGAAGGCGCCTCGTTTGAATATATGGAACGGTATCTCGACGAGATTGAGCGCCGCCTGTTGCCCTATACCGAAACCGGTGAGATCAGCCGTCTCCTGGTCCGCGCGCCGGGCTGGGGCGGCGGGTACAACCAGGGCGTCATCGTCTCGGTGCTTGCAGACTGGGACGAGCGCCGGCCAGCCGATGACATCATCAATGAGATCAATGCCAATCTCAGCGACCTGCCCGGCGTACGCGGCTTTGCCATGATGCGTCAGGGCCTCTCCGGGGGCGGCGGCAAACCCGTGCAGTTCGTTATCGGCGGGCCGTCCTATGAAAAGCTGGTGGAGTGGCGCGACATATTCCTCGCGGAGATCGAAGCCAACAATCCCGGCATCACCGACATCGACTGGGATTATAAGGAAACGCAACCGCAATACCGGATCCGGATCAATTACCAGCGCGCCGCCGACCTAGGCGTCACCGTGGCGGAGATCGGCCAGACGCTCGAGACCATGCTCGGCTCGCGCCGCGCGACCACCTATATCGACAATGGCGAGGAATATGATTTGATCCTGGAAGGTATCCGCTCCGAACAGAATACGCCAAACGATGTGCAGAACATTTATGTACGCTCGGCCCGCAGCGGCGAACTGATCCCGCTCTCGAGCGTCATCACCCTCGAGCCCTTCGCGGACAGCCCTTCCCTCGACCGTTACAACCGGGTGCGCGCGATCACCATTGACGCCGACCTTCTGCCCGGCGTCACGCTCGGCACCGCGCTGGACGGCATGCAGGAGATCGCTCGTGAAGTCCTGCCGACCGAAGCGACGATCGATTTTAAGGGGCAATCGCTCGAATTCCGTTCGTCGGGGGCCTCGATCGCCTTCGTGTTCCTTGTTGGCCTGCTGATCGTCTTCCTGGTGCTCGCGGCGCAGTTTGAAAGCTGGATCCACCCGCTGGTGATCATGCTGTCGGTGCCGGCAACGCTTGCCGGCGGCGTGCTCGGCCTGTGGCTGACGGGTCAGACGCTGAACATCTACACCCAGATCGGGCTCATCATGCTGATTGGACTGGCGGCCAAGAACGGCATCCTGATCGTCGAATTTGCCAACCAGCTGCGTGACCAGGGCAAAGACTTTGATATCGCGCTGAAGGAAGCCTCGCTCGCACGCCTGCGCCCCATCCTGATGACCGGCCTCACGACCGCAGCGGGCGCCATTCCGCTGATCGTCTCGAGCGGCGCAGGCGCCGAAACACGCTTTGCGATCGGCATCGTGATCCTGTTTGGCTCGGTGGCGGCCGTGATGGTCGCGCTTCTGGTGGTGCCAACGGCCTATGCCCTGCTGGCACGTGGGACCGGCTCGCCTGGCGATGTTGCCCGCAGACTCGAGGACGAGGCCGGGGACGTACGCCCCGTGGCGCAGCCCGCGGAGTAACGGGCCGTGGTAGCCCTGAAACCACAGCAGCAGTAATTCTGCTTGCCCGGAATTAGGAGCTTGTGAACGCTGCCGCCTTACGGTTTTTGCATGAATCTGTTCTTCCGGTTCCTGCGTATCCTGCTGGCGGCGCTGCTGAGCCTGCGCCGCACAAGTCTGCTCGACTTGCACGCGATCCGGTCAGCCGTCTGGCTCGGCGACCAGGACCCGATGGGTCATATGACCAACTCGCGCTACTCCTCCTTCACCGACCTCGCAGTGATGAATTACATGGGCAGGACCGGCGCATTCGGGGCATTCCGCAAGCGCGGCTGGTTGCCAGTGATCCAGTATGAATCATTTTTCTATCACCGCATGCTCCGCTATCCTCAGAAGTTCGAGGTGCAGACCCGCCTGATCGGATGGGAGGGGACGTATATGGTCTTCCAGCACGAATTCGTTTCCGGCGAGCGCATGCATGCGACCAGCCTGATGGTGGCCCGCCTGACCGGGCGCAAGAAGATGCGCGTCACCGCCGATATGGCCATGGAGGTCATGAACGTAGAGCTGCAAAGCCCGCCCCTGACGCCGCATGTGCAGGACGTCCTGCGTGAACTGAGAGCGCGCCGCTGACCGCCCCGCCCCGCCCCCTGTTGATCGACTGTGATCCCGGCATAGATGATGCCGTGATGCTGATGATGGCGCTCGCCGCGCCGGACCTGGACGTGCGCGCCGTCATCACCGTCGCCGGTAATGTGCCGCTTCGCCTGACCAGCCGGAATGCGCGGATGATGTGCGAGCTGATGGGGCGCGGCGACTTGCCCGTCCATGCCGGCTGCCCCCGCCCACTGCTGCGCTCGCCGGTGACCGCCGAAGACTTCCACGGCGAGACCGGCATCGCGGGCATTGAAGTGTTCGAGCCCGCCGCATCCCTGGCTCCCACGCATGGTGTCGATGAGACGATCCGCCAGCTGCGCGCCGCGCCCAAACAGGGGCTCACCCTCGTCATCACAGGGCCGATGACCAATCTCGCCTGCGCCCTCGTCATGGCGCCCGATATCGCCGAAGGCGTGCGCGAGATCATCGTCATGGGCGGCGCCGATACGGCCGGCGGCAACATCACGCCTGAGGCAGAGTTCAACATCTTCGCTGATCCGCATGCCGCAGCGATCGTCTTCGAGACCGGCCTGCCCGTGACGGTGCTGAGCCTCGACGTGACCCATCAGGTGCGCGCCGAGCCGGAGCGCATCGCTCAGATCCGGCGGATCGGCGGCGTCCAGGCCCATCGCATGGCAACGCTGCTGGAGGCTGGCAACAAGCTGGAAGGCCGCTGGCGCCCCGGCATGAACACGCCGCTGCATGATCCCTCGACCATCGCCTCGCTGCTGGCGCCGGAACTGTTCGCGGCCAAACCCGCACGCGTGCGCGTTGTCACCCGCCCCGGCAAATCCTTTGGCCGCACGATCGTGCGCGGCGCCAAATCCGGTCCGCACCGCTGGGTGACGAAGGCCGATCCGGACGCCTTCTTCGCGCTGATCGAAGGCCTTCTGAAAGCCCCGCCATGATCACCGTTGTGGGCTCGGTCAATCTCGACATTGTCGCCGCGGGCGAGACCCTGCCCCGGCCAGGAGAGACCGTGACGGGCGCACGCCTAGCGCGTCATCCCGGGGGCAAGGGCGCGAACCAGGCGCTCGCCGCACGGCGTCTGGGGGCGGACGTTCGCCTGATCGCCGCCGTCGGCAATGACGACATGGCGGAAGAAGCGCTCAGACTGCTCCGCGCTGGCGGTGTGGACCTTTCTACCACCCAATTCGTCGAAGGCGAGACGACCGGGGTGGCGTTGATCGCGGTCGCGGCCAGCGGCGAGAACCAGATAATCGTCTGCCCTGGCGCCAATGCCGCGCTCGACCCTGCGGACACCGAAGACGAGTCGATCTCTGACATGATGGGCGTGCTCGAAGTTTCCATCGGTGTACTGATGAAAACCGTAGCGCGGGCGCGCGGATTTGTGGCGCTCAACCTCGCCCCTGCCCTGTCCGTTCCGGACGCGCTCCTGAAGCGGGCCGACCTCCTGATCGTCAACGAGACCGAGGCTGCCTTCTACGGCGAGGCGCTACTCGTTTCCGGCGGGCTGGTCGCCATCTCGCTTGGCGCTAAGGGCGCCGAGCTCTGGCGAGGCGGCCAGAAGATCGCCTCCGCCGCGCCGCCCGAGGTGCGCGTGGTCGATACGACCGGCGCGGGTGACACGTTCAGCGCCGCGCTGACCGTCGCCCTAATCGAGGGTATGGCGCCGGACGCAGCCCTATCTTTCTCCGTGGCCGCCGGGGCGCTCGCCTGCACCAAAGCCGGCGCACAGCCCAGCCTGCCTTACCGCGCCGAGGTGGAGGCCTTGCTTGCTTAGGGCTGAAACGCTGTCGGCTGGTGCCGGTTTATCCCCGCATTTACACCGCTGTTTGAGCCCGAGTGAAGTATCTTTCTTGCCTGAGAGCCTTGTAGTGAAATCAGAAATGTCCGCGAAAGCCCACTCGTCAGGTTCGTTTTCATCGCTTTCCAACCCGACTGAGTGCGGCCTTGAGCGATACTCCGTGCTGAAGCAGGGCTTACCGGCTTCGGGTCGAGCGCTCTCTGCTCGGAAAGGATAGGGCGAAAGCAGGCGCCCAAACTGCGGATGAGGCCGGGTTACGGGGACGGGCGCCAGGGACGCGCCCTGCCACCTTAGACTATTGTCCGTTTCCGGACCATCGTACCAAAGCCCTGTCCGGCTTTTCCGGCTGGCGGCTCAAACGGCCTTGCCGATGCGGCGGCGCTGGACGCTCGAGGGGATGTTGAGACTCTCGCGATACTTCGCGACCGTGCGGCGGGCGATGTCGATACCGAAGCCCGTCAGGATATCCACGATCTGATCGTCCGAGAGAACGGACTCCGGACTCTCGTCATCAATCAGCTGCTTGATCCGGTGGCGGACGGCTTCGGCGGAATGCGCCTCCCCGCCCCCGGTTGCCGGGATGGACGCGGAGAAGAAATATTTGAGTTCGAACAGACCGCGCGGCGTGGACATGTATTTATTGGTCGTCACTCGGCTGACCGTCGATTCGTGCATCTCGATCGCGTCGGCCACCTGCTTCAGATTGAGCGGGCGCAGGTGCGCGACGCCGTGCGCGAAGAAGCCGTCTTGTTGGCGGACGATCTCGCTCGCGACCTTCAGGATGGTGCGCGCACGCTGGTCGAGCGATTTGACCAGCCATGTCGCCGAGGCAGCACATTCGGAGATGAATTCCTTCTCCGCCGCCCGCATCGGCAATACATTGACCTCGGCATAATAGGCCTTGTCCATCAACACGCGGGGCAGCGTCTCGGAATTGAGTTCAACCGCGAACATTCCGTTCGGCAGTTCACGGACATACACGTCCGGCGTCACGGCCACTGTGGTGTCGCTGGAGAAACCGCCGCCCGGCCGGGGCGATAGGCTACGCAGTTCCTGCAGCATCTCCTGGATATCCGCGCGGTCGACACCGCAGACATCCATCAGCGCCTTCAGGTCATGCCTGGCGACGAGATGGAGGTTTTCCAGCATCGCCTGCATGGCGGGGTCAAACCGGCCGCGATCCTTCAGCTGCAGCGTCAGGCATTCGGGGATCGAGCGCGCCATCACGCCGGTCGGGTCAAAGCCCTGACAGACACCCAGCACCGCCTCGACATTGCCAAGATCGGCGCCGAGCGCCATGGAGATTTCCTCGAGCGGCGCGCGCAGATAGCCGGACTCGTCGGTCTCGTCGATCAGGCGCGCAGCGATCAGGCGGTCGGCGGCCGAAAGGCTAGCAAAATTCAATTGGGTGTGCAGGTGCTCGTGCAGGCTGATCTCGCCGGACACATTCGCCGTTGCATCGAATGGCTCCTGTGAGCCGCCACCATTCACGCCGGACCAGTCGGCCTGCGCACTCGGGCCGGAGCCGCTGGCGGGCAGACCAGAATCCGAGCCGGTGCCTGGTTCAAACACATCTTCGCCCGGCGCATCGAGCTGGTCGCGGGCTTCTCCGTGGCCGGAGGATTCGTCCAGGGTAAGCTGTTCGCGGCGGGAGGGTTCTCTGTCATCGGAGGCGCCCGCACCACCCTCTTCCTCGACCTTGACCAAAAGCGGGTTGCGCTCGAGCTCAGCCTCGACAAATTCGGCGAGTTCCTGGTTCGACAGCTGCAGGAGCTTGATCGCCTGTTGCAGCTGCGGGGTCATTACCAGGGACTGGCCCTGGCGCATGTCGAGTGAGTGTTTCATGGCCATTGGCCGCGCCCCTTTAGATCAAGCGGCGAACTGTTCACCTAGATAGACCCGGCGGACCTCTTCATTGCTGAGCACGCCTTCCGGCGTCCCTTCGAAGAGGACGGCACCATCATACATCACATAGGCCCGATCCACGATCTGAAGTGTCTCGCGCACCTGGTGGTCTGTAATAAGAACCCCCAGGCCGCGCTGTTTCAGATAGCGGACCAGTTCGGAAATGTCGGAGATGGCGAGCGGGTCGATGCCGGTGAACGGTTCGTCCAGTAGCATGAAGCTCGGACGCGATGCGAGGGCACGGGCGATCTCCACGCGCCGCCGTTCACCGCCCGAAAGGGAGGTGGCGGGCTGGTTGCGCAGATGTTCGACGTGCAGTTCGCTGAGCAGGCCATCGACCTGCGCCATCCGAGCGGCCCGGTCTTTTTCGACCAGTTCCGCCACGGCCAGCACATTCTGTTCTACGGTCATGCCACGGAAGATCGAGGCTTCCTGAGGCAGGTATCCGACGCCCAGGCGGGCGCGCTGATACATCGGCAGCCGGGTGACATCCTCGCCGTCGATGGAGATCGAGCCGGAATCCGCCCCGATCAACCCCATGATCATGTAGAAACAGGTGGTCTTGCCGGCCCCGTTGGGTCCGAGAAGGCCTACGACTTCGCCGCGGGCGAGAGAGAGCGAAACGTCGCGCACGACCTGACGCTTGCCAAATGACTTGGCAAGATCACGCACGACAAGGCCGTCGGCCAATTCGCTCATGGTCCCTTCGTCCCTCTTCCGCGGGCGTAATCGCTGCCCTCAATCAACCTATCTCGACATGCTTAAGATGGGTTTCAATATGCCTGTTGAATTTACGGGGTTGCCGGATCGGTTGACGGATCGATCACCATCCGGGCCCGCCCGCTGCCGCCTTCCAGAGTAGTGCGGCGATTGCTGACCTCCATACGCAGGCGCTCGCCCTCGGCGACATCCCGGTCGCGCATCAGGGCGACATTCCCGGTCATGACGATTGTGTCATTAGCCAGCTCGTACACGCCGCGGTCGCCCTTGGCCTTCAGCTCGGGCGTCACGTAATAAACGCTGCCTTCGGCGACAATGCGTTCGATCTGCCCGAAGCCGCCGGCGACCCCGTCTGTTCCGCCGCCGCCTGCCTCACGATCGGCGAACAAGATGGTGACCCGGTCGGCGCGCAGGCGAGCATCGCCCTGGCGGATGTCGACATTGCCGGTCAGCAGCACGCGGCGTTCGCGCTCAAGGCTCTCGGTACGTGCCGAGTTAATATAGATCGGTCCGCCTTCGGAGGAGATCTGCGCCAGCGCAGGCCCCGCCGCCGTCAAAGCCAGCGCCAGCACCGCTCCGGCTGCCTTAAGGACTGCCATCATTCTCACCTTCGTCTGTTTCGCCCGCCGGGCCTGCCTGTGGATAGATCACCGTGTAGACATTGCCTGTAAAGACCAGCCGGTCACCCCCTTCGAAGATTTCGTAGGCGTCGGCGCGAATATCGCCCAGCGGCCCACGCCCCTCGAGCGGGGAAAGTCCCTCGACCCGGTCCTCGGAAATGAACAGCCGGGCCCCCTGGGAGACGAACATGTAGCCGCCCGCATCCGAGATGCGCACGTCTTCATACAGTTCGAGGACACCCTCTTCTCGGTTGTAATAACCGCTCGGCGCGCGCACCTCCGAGCCTTTGGCATCGCGCATGACCGGACCGACAAGATCAACCGCGCCTTCATTGGCGCGCCGGCGCTGGGCGGCATCGGCGGTGATGGTGAAGATCTCGCCCGCAGCATCGCGTCCAGTGAAGCGCGGATTCTTCATAGTGACCGCTTCGCTGTCATCAACCGCCGGGGGCTGTGCGCCCTGTGTGATCGCGCTGCGCAGGATGAAGCCCAAGAACAGGCCGATGGCGATGGCGGCAGCGGCGACAAAGATATAGCGCTGAATGCGGACGCGGCCCGACCGGCGGCGGGCCTGGGCGAGGGTCATCTGCCGGCGCGGCGCCCAGAGCGAGGCCGGGTCATTGTGGCGGGTGGCATCCATGCGCGGGTTCAGGTCCTGAAAAACCGTCTAATCCGAGCGATTCATAGACCGGTTAAGCCTGCGGCGAAAGCAGCGCAAGACAGGCCGGCTGCCGCTGCACGCTTGCCTTAGCTATGGGCGAAAATGTCGTCCTCAGCCCATCCACCAAGATCAAGCCTGGCGCGCACCGGCAGGAAGGCAAAACACGCCTCGGCGAGATCCATCCGGCCTTCGCGCTCAAGCATGGCCTCCAGCCCCGCCTTGATCTGGTGCAGGTGCAGCACGTCGCTCGCGGCATACTGGAGCTGCGCGTCGCTGAGATCGGCGGCGCCCCAGTCGGAGCTCTGCTGCGCCTTGGACATGTCCACCCCGGCGATCTCGCGGGCCACATCCTTCAGACCGTGGCGATCGGTGTAGGTGCGCGCGAGGCGGGAGGCGATCTTGGTGCACCAGATCGGCGCACAGCTGATGCCCATCCAGCGCTGCATCATGGTGATGTCAAAGCGCGCGAAGTGGAAGAGTTTCAGGACTTCCGGATTGGTCAGCAGCGCCTTGAGGTTCGGACAGTCATAATCGCGGGTGAGCTGCACCAGATGCGCCGTGCCATCGCCGGCCGAGAGCTGCACCAGGGTGAGGTTGTCACGCACGGGATTGAGGCCCATAGCCTCGGTATCGACGGCCACGACGGGCCCGAAATCGATACCGGCGGGCAGGTCGCCCCTGTGCAGTTTGATCTGGTTCATACTCCGCGCCTTAGCACGGCCCGGATTAAGGGCAAGTCAAAGCGTCTTCTTGACGGCCACAACGGCGGCGTCCAGCGCCGACAGAAACCGAGACCGGTCGGCCTTGGAGAAGGGCCCTGGGCCGCCTGCCCCGATGCCGGCGACACCGACGCGCAGATCCGCCATGATCGCGCGGGTCGCCAGCGCTCCGCCGATGGAATCCGGCGTGAACGGCTTGCCATTATGCCCGAGGACGCGCGCCCCGGCCTTCAGGCTACGGTCCGCCAGCGGAATGTCCGCGGTGATGATGATGGACGCTGCATCGGCTTCCTCCGCGATCCAGTCATCGGCCGCGTCGAAACCGTCACTGACGATCTGGCGGGAGATCAGGGGATGCTCTGGGATGCGGATGTACGAATTGGCAACAATCACCACCGGCACCTCATAGCGCAGGGCCACGTGGTAGACTTCATCCTTCACCGGGCAGGCATCGGCATCGACCAGGATACGCAGGTTCATTCCGCTTCCATGGCCGCAATCCAGTCGCGGATCAAGGCGAGGCCGTCGGGATCCGGCAGCGTCTGGCCAAGCTCTGGCATGGCTACGCCGGGCTCGACTGCGGCCATGCGGTGCATCAGGATCGAGGCGTCCGGCTCGCCCGGCACGATGACCTGCACGTACCCGCCTGAGCCCCTGCCCGCTGCGACCGGACGCTTGCGGATGCCAAGGCGCGAGGAACTCATCTCATCTGCTGTCAGCCAGAGCCCGGAATTGGACGCCGACCCGTCCGCCTTGTGGCAGTGGGCGCAGTTGATCTCGAGCCAGGCGCGGGCGCGCGCATTTAGCGGCTGCCTGGGGTCGAAGGCGGCGGCTTCGGCAGGCACCTCGTCCGGCAATCCGGTGAGGATACCGGCGCGCGCCCAACGCTCGAGCTGGTTTCCGCGCGGACCATTGAGGGCAAGGTGGCGGGCCTTGGGGCCGATAGGGGCAATGCCCTCGGCAGATTGGTGGCATGTCTTGCACTGATTCTGATTCGGCACGCCGTAACGCAGGGTGACAGCCTCCCCGGCCGGGCTGATCGTCTTAATCTCAATTCGCCCGCCGACAGGGCTGTAGACGGCCTCGGTCTGCGCGTCGTTCCAGATATAGGGATAGGCCGCCCAGCCCGCCTCGCGCAGGATGAGCAAGCGCGTCTCGACGAGATAGGCGCCTTCGTCTGGCGCGCGCATATCGGGAGCAAAGGCGAAGGATTTCACCAGCACCGTACCGACCGGGAAGGCGAATACGTCCGTGGTATGATACGCTGCCGCCTCCCCGGGAGGCACGAAGACGAAGCGGTGCTTTTCGGCATGATCGGAGAAGAGTGGATTGATCAGCTCATAAGGAGTTACACCTTCCGCTGAGCGTCCCCCGGCCATGTCGGCGAAAACGCCATAGGCGGAGAGGGTCTCGGCCGGTTGACCAGCAAGGATGACAGCCATGTCCGGCCCCGGCGGCAGGCGCGATGCCGCCGAACACGCCGCGAGCATTGCCGCCATGCCTGCGATTGCCAACTGACGCCGCTGCATCCCGCCCCCTCGGCTCAGGCCGGGTCCTGGGGCAGGACGACCCGGACAGGCTCTTCCGCAACTGCCGCGCCTGGGCGCACGGGCGACGGCGCCATGCGGACAGGATCAATCGGATAGCGGCCGAGGCCGAGGCTGAGGAAGCCGGCCTCGTCGCTTTCCTTGACCGCTAGATTAATTGGCTGGCCTGCGCCCTCGCCCCAGCCATCCACCCCGTCCCAGACGATTGCCGGGAGGGTTCCGCCCAGTGCGGCGGCGAGCGGCGCCAGAGCACCCTGCGGATCATTGCCGCCAACGCCATAGCTGTTGTCGCGCAGCACGACATCGCGCGGCAGTGGGTTGTATGCTTCATCCGTGAACGGCAGGGAGTAGGACATCACTAGGACATGCGCTGAACGGTTCTGGTCAAACGTGTTGTCGAACACATGCACATTGCGGTTCGCCATGATGATGACACCAGTGCCGGAGGGTACGCTGGCGACGATATTGCCAGCGGGGGCAAAGTTGCGCGTGTTGTTCTCGGTGATCTGATTGTCGTAGATACGAGTGGAATGGCCTCCGGAAACCGGCAGGTCTGGCAGGTCGAACACCAGGATGCCGCCGGTATTGTAACGGGCGATGTTGCCATAAACATCGGCATTCATCGAGTTCTCGATCTCGATGCCGGCGACATTGTATTCCACGACCGAGTTGCGGACGATGATGTTCTGTGACTGGCCGACATAGATGCCGGCATCCGAAGCCCCGCGTACGGTGACATTCTCGACCAGCACGTCCGTCGATTCGACCGGATAGATGCCATACGCGCCATTCGCCTCATCCGGCCCGCCGATCCATTCGACCGTGAGATAGCGGTAGGTGATTCGGTCGGCGCCCTTGGACTTGATTGCATCGCCGCGTGTGTTCCGGACGGCGAAATCCATCAGCGTGACATCATTGGAGGTGACCATCAGACCCTCGCCGGCGCTTTCCTGGCCGGCAAAGTCGAGGATTGTCTTGCCCTGGCCAGCGCCGCGCAGGGTGACGCCGTCAACGTCCAGTGACAGGCCTTCGGTGAGGTGGAACACGCCTTCCGGTAGGATGATGGCCTCGCCGGGTTCGGCGCGGATCAGGGCAGCCTGGAGCGTCGCGCCAAAGTAGCCATTGGCCGAAAGCGGCTCAGGCAGTTCAAGGAGCGGAGGTAGGGATGTGCTGTCTTCCCTGGCCGGCGAACAGGCCGCTGCAAGTAACAACAAGGATGCGCCCGCAAGCGCACCGTACCGTCTGGCCATATGTCCCTCCCCGGACGCCTGATGACGCCAATGTCAACTTACGGACAGGGAAAAGCAAGTCCCGGCTCGGCGGGGCTGCCGCGTCGGGAAGTATCAGGTCAGTGAACGCTCAGCGGGTTCAGATCGTTGGCGAGGGCGGCCGCAAACGCGGCGTCGCGGCCCTCGACAATCGCAAGGCGCTGACCGTCCGCGGAGGCCACGATGAACAGATCCTCAGGATCATCCACATCGGCGAGTGCGTCCGGCGGCAGGAAGCCGGTGACCTCACCCATATCCAGATGACGGATATAGACGAAGGATTCGCTCTCAAACGGGTTTGTCTTCAAACCGGTCGTCATGGGTCCACTCCTTCTCCGCTCAATCGCGAAACTTGCATGCGATCCGCCGGGTCAGCCAGCGTGCATGAGAGAAAGGTGGGCCTGCAATGTGTCAGGTTCAAGCACCGGCCTGCGGCATCATCAGGGCAAGGGCCCCGTGCCGCAGCCCGAACGCTGCATCTGCCCTGTTTCCGGACAGGATGCCTTACAACTGATCAGTCCGGACGCCTCCTGAACACGATATGTGTCAGGAGAGGACTGGTGGAGCCAGACGGAATCGAACCGACGACCTCTTGCATGCCATGCAAGCGCTCTCCCAACTGAGCTATGGCCCCTGACTGGGGAGCGGAAGCATTAGACGCCGCCCCCGGGGCTTTCAAGTCCTATCTTCAGCGGGCGTCGTCATCTTCATCATCGATCGCGAGGTCGTCATCGGCGTCGTCGTCATCATCGATGTCGAATTCCTCGTCATCGTCGTCCGCGATAATCACATCTTCGTCATCGTCCTCTTCGACACCGTCTTCGCTGAAGCCGCTTGGCACCTTGCCGGGCTTGACTTCTTCTTCTTCGTCGTCGGCGCCTTCGAGCAGGACATCGGACTCCTCGCCGACGAGTTCTTCGGCGTCGTCCTCTTCCTCGTCGTCCTCGACCTCGACTTCGGCGGCATCTTCGTCCTCATCATCGCGGATGGCGGTGTCGTCCTCCTCCTCGGCGTCTTCCTCGTCCTCATCGACCGCCTTGACGGCAGCGCGGGCGGCCTTGGCCTTAACCTTGGTGATCGTGGTGCGGATGACCTCGTCTTCGGGGTCGAACTCGTTGCCGCATTTGGGGCAAACGGCCGGGCGTTTGTTGAGGTCGTAGAACCGAGCCTCACAGGACGGGCAGACCTGCTTTGTACCGAGCTTGTCCTTGGACATGGGGCGAATACGCTCCTTTGAGTGGCGCTAAAGCCATTTGTAAGTTGGCGCGGCGCTTGCCATGAACGCCCGGCGCTGTCAAAGGCCCAATTTACATCCTCTGCACACCTGCCTTTGAAGAGCCTTGCCCCCATGGTCTGGACCAGCCATCCGGTAAACCGCCTTGCCGGCATCCTTCGCGCGCCCGGAGACAAATCCTGCAGCCACCGCGCGCTGATATTCGCCGGCCTCGCGGAGGGCACCAGCCACTTCACTGGACTACTCGAGGGCGACGATGTCCTGCGCACCGGACAGGCGATTGCAGCGATGGGCGCCTCGGTCGAACGGACCGGGCCGGGCGAATGGGTCGTGACCGGTGTTGGCACAGCTGGTCTGGCCTCGCCGATAGGCGTTCTGGACTTTGGCAACTCCGGCACGGGATCGCGCCTGCTGATGGGCGTGATGGCCGGCCATGCATTGACCGCCGAATTAACGGGCGACGCTTCGCTCTGCTCGCGCCCGATGAACCGGGTTCTGACCCCGCTGCGCCAGATGGGTCTCAGGGACAATGCCGGGCCGGACGGTCGCTTACCGTTCACGCTCAACGGATCACGAAACCTGAAAGCCATCCGCTACGCCCCGCCGCAGGCGAGTGCGCAGGTGAAGTCGGCCGTTTTGCTAGCAGGCCTGAACGCAGAGGGCGAGACGGTGGTGGTCGAAGCGCGGGCGACGCGCGACCATACCGAGCGCATGCTTCAGGGTTTTGGCGCATCGTTGCGGTTCATGGTGGATGCCAATGGCGCGCAGCAGGTCGGCCTCACCGGCGGCCAGGCGCTGCACAGCCTCGATGCGGCGATCCCCGGCGATCCGTCCTCGGCGGCGTTCCTCATTGCGGCGGGCATGCTCTCGCCGAAGGGCGACGTGCTCGTAGAGGGCGTGATGTCGAATCCGACCCGGTCCGGCTTCTATGACGCGGTGAACCTAATGGGCGCCCAGCTCGGCGCCGAGGAGCGCGGCGAAGCGGCGGGAGAGCGGCTGATGGACCTGCATGCAGGCTATGCCGCCCTGAAGGGCGTGTCCGTGCCCGAACAGCTCGTCGCCTCGATGATTGACGAATTTCCGATACTCGCCGTGCTCGCCGCCTTTGCGGAGGGCGAGACGCACGTGACCGGCGCAGAAGAGCTGCGGTTCAAGGAGAGCGACCGGATCAAGGCGATCGTCGCCATGCTGCGCGCCAATGGCGTCGGTGTGGAAGAGACCGCGGACGGTTTCATCGTCGAGGGGTGCGCCGGCAAAGTACCCGGCGGCGGCGTGGTGGAGACTCGCCACGACCACCGCATCGCCATGAGCGCGCTGGTGATGGGGACGGCGGCGCTTAAGGCTGTGAGCGTCGATGACATCGCCATGATCGATACGAGCTATCCAGAGTTCATGGGGCACATGGCGGCGCTCGGGGCGGATGTCCGGGAGGGGTAGCTAGGGTCAGAATGAATAGCTGGCCGCTATCCGCCAGGCGGCGACGTCCGCGTGGGCTTCGACCGGCAAGGTGATATTCATCGCGGCGAAGCGGTCGAAGCGGACGGGGCGGTCCAGCAGGGCCTGCATGGCGGGCTGATGCGCCCGCACGTCCGGCGGCAAGCCGTAGCACAGGCTGATATGCGGATCGAAGGTGGGGCCCGGGCGGAAGCCCGGAAGCGCTTCCATCAGCCGGCGCGCGGCAAGGAGGGCATCCGAGGGCTGGAACCGGACGAAGAGCGATGTGGTGAACACCTCGTTTCCATCGGTTTCGAGCGGTTCCAGGACGAGGCCTTGCAGCGCCGCGAGGACATCCGTAAAATCATGGACAGGGCCGCTGAGGGTCGCGAGCGTCAGATGCGGCGTAAAGCAGGCCGCACCCTGAGCCAAAGCGAGCGTCTCGATGATGGCGGTCAAGCGCGCTGCATCCGCTGAGCAGGGGAGGCACCAGTAGGAGACCGCCTCTTCTTTCATCGCTTCTTTATCACTCCCTACCCCACAGGCAGAATTGACGAACCGGATTGAGACGCCACATTGGCGCGATGACAAGTCTGTTTGATACGCTTCCCCTCGCCCGCGGCCCGGACCTGAAGAATCGCTTCATGCTCGCCCCGCTTACCAATCTCCAGAGCCATCCCGATGGCACACTCAGCGAAGATGAATTCCGCTGGCTCGTAAAGCGCGCCGAGGGCGGGTTTGGCCTGACAATGACCTGCGCCGCGCATGTGCAGGCCGAGGGGCAGGGCTTTCCAGGACAGCTCGGCATCTTTGATAACGCGCACCTGCCGGGCCTGATGCGGCTGGCGGCAGCGCTCAACAAGAATGGCACCCATTCGGTGGTGCAGCTGCATCATGCCGGGATGCGCTCGCCGCAGGAGCTGATCGGCCAGGCGCCGCATTGCCCCTCCGACAATCAAGAGTTCAGGGCGCGGGCGATGAGCCTCGATGAGGTCAAAGTTTCGCGCGACGCCTTCATCGCGGCGGCGGTGCGGGCAGAGGCGGCCGGCTTTCACGGCGCGGAGATTCACGGCGCTCATGGCTATCTCGTCTGCCAGTTCCTGTCGGGTCAGGTTAATCAGCGGACGGACGAATATGGCGGCAGCTTCGAGAACCGCCGCCGGTTCCTCGATGAGATCATTGCCGGCGTGCGAGCGGCCTGCGGGCCGGACTTCTCGCTCGGAGTGCGCCTGTCTCCGGAGCGGTTCGGGATCGACTTTGGCGAGTGCCTGAAGCTGGCCGAGAGCCTCATGACGGGCGGCGACATTGATTATCTCGACATGTCGCTCTGGGATGTCTTCAAGGCACCGGGTGACGCGGCCTATACCGGCAAGTCGCTGCTGCACTGGTTCAGTGAGCTGCCGCGCGGCGACTGCCGCCTCGGCGCAGCCGGCAAGATCACCACTGGCGCGCAATGCCTCGACGCGCTGGAAAGCGGGCTCGACTTCGTGGTCATCGGCCGGGCCGCGATCCTGCATCATGACTTTCCAAGGAAGGTCGAGACACAGACGGACTTTGCGCCAATCGCCCTGCCGGTGCCCGAAGCGCATCTGGTGGACGAAGGGCTCGGCCCGGCTTTCCTGACCTATATGAAGACGTGGAAGGGGTTTGTGGCAGAGGCGCCCGCCCAAGCTTGACTCGGGACGGGGGCTGGCTCACTCCCCCGCCTCATGATCATCGCAATCGACGGCACGACCGCCTCCGGCAAAGGCACCATTGCGAAGCGGCTGGCAGCGCATTACGGCCTGGCGCACATGGACACCGGACGGCTCTACCGGGCGGTGGCGGTGGCGGCGATGAAACACGGCGTGCCGCTGGACGCAGCCGGGCCGCTGTCGGACCTTGCCCGAACGCTGGATCTGACAGACTTCATCGAGCATGAACTGCGCTCCGCCGAGGCGGGCAAGGCGGCAAGCGTGGTCGCGGCGATCCCTTCGGTGCGCCAGGCTTTGTTCGAGCTGCAACGCGCCTTCGCAACACGTCAGGGCGGCGCGCTGCTGGACGGGCGCGACATCGGGACGGTGATCGCGCCGGACGCGGATGTGAAGCTTTGGGTGGACGCGGATGTGACCCAGCGCGCCGTGCGCCGCTGGAAGGAACTGATTTCCAGCGGCGAGGCTATCCGATTGGAAGAAGTAGTGGAACAGCTCAAGGCACGGGACGCGCGCGACCAGGGCCGCGCCGACGCCCCCGCCGCGATGTCCGATGATGCCATCTTGATCGATACCACTGATCTGACTATAGACGCGGCTGTGGAAAGGGCGCTGGCGGCCGTAGAGGCTGCCCTCGCCAAGGGAAATCCTGCCTGAGGGGCTGAAAACAGCCTCAAATCCAAACAGGCGGGACCCGAACCAGACCTTTTAAGAGACCACACAAGCGGTCGGATGTCTGCGGGCAGCAATAGTGCTGTATCCGCCTTTGAACCATTCGGCCGTTCCCCGGAGACCTCATGACGACCCAAATGAACCCTACCCCGGCAGATTTTGCTGCCATGTTTGAAGGCTCGGCCGCAGCCGCAGCCATGCAGGAAGGCCAGGTTATCCCGGCCACCGTCCTTCGCATCGATAATGACGCCGTCGTTGTCGATATCGGCCTCAAGACCGAAGGCCGTATCCCGACCAAGGAATTCGCCCCTGAGGACAAGCAGCCCGTCGCCGGCGACTTGATCGACGTCTATCTCGATCGGATCGAGAACGCCCTCGGCGAAGCCGTCCTCAGCCGCGACAAGGCCCGCCGTGAAGAGCGCTGGGTCAAGCTCGAGCGCAGCTTTGCCAAGGCTGAGCCCGTCAAGGGCGCGATCTCCGGACGCGTTAAGGGCGGCTTCACTGTCGACCTCGGCGGCGTCAACGCCTTCCTTCCCGGCAGCCAGGTGGACATCCGCCCGGTGCGCGATGTCGGCCCGCTGATGGGCGAAGTGCAGCCGTTTGCGATCCTCAAGCTCGACCGCACCCGCGGCAACATCGTTGTCTCGCGCCGTGCGATCCTCGAAGAGAGCCGCGCCGAACAGCGCGCCGAGATCGTCTCCGACATGGCTGAAGGCGACGTCCGCAAGGGTATCGTCAAGAACATCACCGATTACGGTGCGTTCGTGGACCTTGGCGGCATCGACGGCCTGCTGCACGTCACCGACATGTCCTACAAGCGGATCAACCATCCGTCGCAGGTCGTGGAGGTCGGCCAGGAAGTCGAAATCCAGATTATCAAGATCAACCCCGAGACCCAGCGAATCTCGCTCGGCATGAAGCAGCTCGGCACCGATCCCTGGGATAATATCTCCGCCCGCTATCCAACCGGCGCCCGCCTTAAGGGTACCGTCACCAACATCACCGATTACGGCGCCTTCGTGGAACTGGAAGACGGTGTCGAGGGTTTGATCCACGTCTCGGAAATGAGCTGGACCAAGAAGAACGTGCATCCCGGCAAGATTTTGTCGACGACGCAGGAAGTCGATGTCGAAGTGCTGGATGTCGACAGTGACAAGCGCCGCATCTCGCTCGGCCTGAAGCAGACCATGGACAATCCGTGGAGCGCCTTCCTCGCCGAGCACCCTGTGGGCACGGAGATCGAAGGAGAAGTCCGCGGCATCACCGAGTTCGGCCTGTTCGTGGGCCTCGGCCCCGATCTGGACGGCATGGTGCACATCAACGACATCTCGTGGGACAAAGCCGGCGAACAGGCCATCGAAGCCTACACCAAAGGCGACAAGGTCAAGGCCAAGGTCCTCGATGTGGATATTGACAAGGAGCGGATCTCGCTGGGCATCAAGCAGCTGTCGGGTGACCCTATTGAAACGGCTTCTGACGCCGGCGCGAAACGTGGTTCGATCGTGACCTGCACCGTGACCGAGATCACCTCCGGCGGCATTGAGGTCGAGTTCGGCACCCCGCCCGTCAAATCGTTCATCCGCCGTTCGGACCTGTCGCGTGACCGGGCCGACCAGCGTCCGGAACGGTTTGCCGTGCGTGACAAGGTCGATGCGAAAGTCATCAGCGTTGACCGTGCGTCCCGCCGGGTCCAGCTGTCGATCAAGGCGCTGGAGATTGCCGAGGAAGCCGAAGCGGTGGCCCAGTATGGTTCGGCCGATGCCGGTGCTTCGCTTGGCGACATCCTGGGTGCGGCGCTCGCCTCGTCCAAGACCAAAGTCAAGCCGGCGGAAGATGGCACGGTCGATGACCGCGGCCGCCTTGCTGCCCCGCTCGGTGACGCGGACGATCTGAAGACGCTGAAAGGCCTCGGCCCGGCTTTTGAGAAAAAGCTGAACGATGCCGGTGTGTTCCATTTCTGGCAGATTGCAGAGATGACCGATGAGCAGATTGCCGGCCTCGAGGAAGAACTTTCCATTGTGGGCCGTTTCGAGCGCGATGGCTGGAAAGAACAGGCAGAATCGCTGACCTGAGTCCGGGCGCCGGTGACCTGAAACCTTAATTCGGGTCAAATTCGAAAATGTTTGCGGCGGGGGCCTAGCGCTTCCGCCGCAAATGCGTTTAATAACAATGCGATGCTGAAGTCCCAACTGATCGAAAAGCTTGCAGCGGAGAATCCGCACCTGCGTCAGGAAGACGTCGAGAAAGTCGTGAATGTCATTCTCGGCGAAATCGGCGACGCTCTGGCCCGCGGCGACCGCGTGGAACTCAGGGGCTTCGGCGCCTTTTCCGTCCGCAGGCGTGAGGCCCGGCGAGGCCGCAACCCGCGCACCGGCGAGCCCGTGAAGGTGCCGGCGAAGGCCGTACCCTTCTTCAAGGCCGGCAAGGAGCTGCGCGCGCGGGTCAATGACGGGCATGATCCCGAGGCGCGCTAGTCCCGGCCGCCCCCTTCCCCCGTCCGCGCATCGGCTTGACGAGGGACCCAAACGCCGCAAAGTCTGCCGTCTTAATCCACCGCATCCCTAAGCTTGGAAGAGGTAGCTATGCTCAAGGAATTCAAGGAGTTCGCGCTAAAGGGCAATCTTGTCGACCTGGCGGTCGGCTTCATTCTCGGCGGTGCTTTCGGGACAATCGTCACATCACTCGTCAATGATATCATGATGCCGCCGCTGGGCATGATGATGGGGGGGGTGGACTTTGCTGACCTGTTCATCTCCCTGAACGGGATGGAGTATGCGTCCCTCGTCGTGGCGACAGAAGCCGGCGCGCCGGTGATCGCCTATGGCCGGTTCATCAACGCCGTCATCTCATTTGTCATCATGGCGCTTGCCCTGTTCTTCGTCATCAAGGGCATGAACACGATGAAGAAGAAGGAAGAAGCTGCGCCGCCGCCGGCCCCGCCGCGCCAGGAAGTGCTCCTGGAAGAGATCCGCAACCTGCTCGCCAAGGACAGATAAACCCACGGCAACACCGTGTTCGCGAAGTGTTAACGCGGCTGACCTTACACCTGTAATCAGTAGAGTACCCGAGTAGAGTGAGGAGGGCGGCCCGGCGGGTCGCCCTTTTTTCTTCTGGAGGTTCCGCGCGCCAGAGGCGCGCATAAACCGGGCTCAGGGCTGTGGGCGGCGTAGGCTGCGTGGGTTAGCGCGGACCGGGCCAGATCAGTACGTGTATTCCTCGATCGCGGTCATCCGGATCGTATAGGCGGCGTCGGCCAGTTCGCTTTCCTGCGTCTGCGTGTGGATCGTGCCTTCGATCCAGACGGCCTGGGCGAGGTCGCGCACCTTGATCGGCGTATCAGAGATCACGAAGATCGTCTGGTTCGGCGGCGGCGGCGGTGCGTGGATACAGGCGCCAAAGTAAGGCACCAGCAGGAATTCCTTGATTTCCGCATCAACCCCAAAATCAAAAGGCACAGTGTAGCCGGGAATGCGGATGGTCGTGCTGTCGAGTTCCTTGACGGTGTTGAACGTGCCAATCTGTACGGCCATGTCCGCCGCAGAGCCTTCGGCAACCCCGCCAGCGGAATAGAGCATCGCCATCTGCGCCTGGTACATCTGGGCGAGGCGCTCCTCCTCCCCTTCCGGCATCAGATCTTCCCAGCCGATCCGGCGGACGCCGCGGGCGGCGAGTTCGGCGTCGCGGCGGCGGGTTTCCTCTGCGCGACGCTGGGCGGCCTGTTCGCGGGCCGCGGCGCGCTCTGCTGCCGTCTGGCCGATCCGCTCACCGACCTGCGGGCCGGACGGCGCCGCTTCGGCAGGTTTTGACGGGGACGCTTCAGCCGTGCCTCTGGACGACGTCCCGCCGCAGGCTGCGGCGAGGGCAAAAGCGAGACCGGTAACGGCGAGGCCGGAAAGAAGCTGTTTCATCATAACCCTCTATCTAGGGCGGGAGCGTGCCGGGCGCCAGACCGGAATTCCACCCCTAAAGCTTGATGCTAAGCCCGTCCGCCAGCGAGCGGCGCATGGCGGCAAGCGCCGGAAACACACCGATTAGCAGGGACGCGCCCGTGACCGCCGCCAGCACCTGGAGATCGAGCAGGCCCGGCCCGCCGGCGCCGAAAGCGACGCCGTAGCGCGCCTGAAGCATCGGCGCGATAAACGCGAAAGCCGTATGGATCAGCGCAATGCCGATGAGGGCGCCGAGGAAGCCCACGAGGCCCGCTTCAAGCACCAGCAGGGAAAAGATGTGACGCGGCCGGGCGCCGGTGGCCCGCAGGATCGACATCTCCCGGCGGCGCTCGTTCAGGCTGGTGAGGATCGAGGTGAGGATCGAGACGAGACCGACCGCGATGACGAAAGCCGAGACCGCCATCAGCGCCCGCTCTGCAATTGCGGTGACGCCCCAGAGTTCGCGCAACGCCTCTCCCGGAATGATCGCCATCAGCGGTTCGCCGCGATTGGTGTTGATCTCGCGCCGTGTTGTCAGGATCGAGCCGGGGCGTACAAGGCCGACATAGATCGCCGTGATCGTGCGGGGCGTCAGGTCAAAGGAGCGGATCACGTCTTCGGGAATCGAATCGGCCAGCGGATTACGCGCGCCGGTTTCCCATCCGACATGAATGGCGGTGATCGCCTCCAGCGAGACATGGATCGAGCGGTCCACCGGCGTGCCGGTAGGCTTTAGGATTCCGGTGATACGGAACGGGCGGTTGTCATGGCCTGCACCGAAATCGGCCGTACCGAGGCCATGCGTCAGGACGATGGGCGTTCCCAGCGTGTAGCCGAGCTGGCGGGCGGCTTCTGCGCCGATGACGGCGTCGAACAGGTCGTCGAAGATTTCGCCTTCGGCCAGCTCAAGCATCTGGCCGCCGCCGTATTTGTAGCGCGCGAAATAGTCCGTGGTCGTGCCAACGACGCGGTAGCCGCGATGGCTGTCGCCGAGCGAGAGCGGCACAGTCCAGGCGACATCCGGCCGGTCGGCGATCTGGCGATAGGTCGGCCAGGAAATCTCGGCTGTGGCATTGCCCATCCGGAAGACTGAATAGAGCAGTAGGTTCACGCTACCGGTCGGTGCGCCAACGATGAGATGTGTGCCGGAGATTGTGTTCTCGAAACCGGCGCGCGCTCCGCTGCGGGCTTTCTCAACGCCGAGGAACAGGGCGACCGACAGCGCCACCGCAACAACCGTTAGGATGACCGAGCCCTTGCGGTTGAGGAGGCTCGCCCAGGCAAGGGAAAAGAGCGCGGTCATGCGACCACCCCTGCCCGGTTGATCTCAGCAAGGTCCACGGCGCGGGAGAAGAGATGCGCGAGGCCGCCGTCATGGCTGACAAAGAGGAGGCTCGCGCCGGAGCGTTCGACTTCTTCGGACAGAAGGCTGATGAAACGGTCGCGCGCATCGGCGTCCAGCGCCGAAGTGGGCTCATCCGCGATGACCAGGCTCGGCGCGCCGATCAGCGCGCGGGCGGCGGCGACGCGTTGCTGCTGGCCGACTGAAAGATCCGACACCCGACGGTTCAGCAGCGAGGGATCGTCAAGGCCGAGACGGGCGAGAAGGCGATGCGCCTCAGCCTGCGGATCATTCCCGGCGGCTTTCCGGCGTGCCGCGGAAAAGCGCAGCGGCAGCAGGACATTGCCGGTGACCGACAGATACGGAACGAGATTGAACATCTGGAAGATGACGCCCATCCGGTCGGCGCGCAGCCGGTCGCGTTTTGGCGGTGAGAGTGTCGTCATGTCGGCGCCGAGCACCTGCACCTGGCCGGCCTGAGGTGCGAGCACGCCTGCGATCAGGCCGAGCAGAGTCGACTTGCCGGAGCCGGACGGGCCGCGCAGGAAAACCCGCTCACCGGCGTTCAGTGAAAACCGCTCGATGTCCAGAACCGGCGGGCCGCCTTTCCAGGCGAAACGCAGCCCTTCGATGTCGATCACGGGATCCGCCATGCGCCCTTATTGCAGCGAAAACTGCGGCGCGGAAGGCGTCAACGCTGCGGCTTTCTGTGCCCCATCGCTGATGTAGACGGCGTTGACCGTCTCGAAGCCCGGATAGTTGGTGAAGCCGGCAAAGCTGGCGAACATCACCTCTGACGCGTTCGTGCAGGTCCAGCTGAACTGGATGCGGGCATCGGTATGACCGCTCGACTGGTCGATGGCGGCGTCCGGCGTGTCTGCGGTGCAGCCGCCACCGGTCAGCATGATCAGGCGCGGCAGGGTTTCGGTGACCGCCGGGGTGATAACGGCCTCGGATTCGGACAGGCCGAAATTGGCGAGCGGCGAGATCAGTTCGGCGGTCAGCGTGCTGCCATCGAGGACAATCGCGAGATCGGCGATGCCGTGCACATGTGGCGTGCCGCCGGCATGGTCATCATCATCGTCGTGCGAGTGGACATGCGTGTGGTCGTCCTCGTTGTGGTCATCTTCATCATGGTCTTCCGTCTCGGCCATTGCCGGCTCAACGCTTGTGTCAGTCTCCATCTCGATCTCAGTCTCTGTCTCGGCCGTAATGAGATCTTCAACCAGGGTCGTGTCGGTGGACGGACCCGCGGGCTCACCGCCGCAGGCAGCGAGGACAGAGAGGGCAGCGCCGGCAAGCAGCGGCATGGCAAAGCGGGAAAGGGACGAATTCATCGACATGGGGGCAGGCTCCTCAGGAATTGGTCGCGTTCAAACACGCCGTCTGCCGCCTTTTCGAAAAACCAAAAGTAACAGCGACGCAAAAAATGACTGGCAGTGAGCAGAATGAAACATTATAACAACTAGCGCAAGGCACCGCAGCGACCGGGCCGATGATAAACAGATAATCACGCTGCGTCACCCGCCGCGGGCCAGACTGACCGGAAACTTACCCCTGATGCCCTTATCCTTACAGGCGCCCCTTCTGTTCGGCCTGCTGGCAGCCCTGATCGCCTCTCTGGGGCTGGTCGCGGTGGCGCTGCGCAGCGACTGGACTTCGCGGCAGTCGGGCCTGTTCTCGCTGGCCGCCGGCGGCATGCTGATTGCGCTTAGCCTGCTGCACATCCTGCCGGAGGCGCTACTGCTGAGCCCGCGCGCGCCGAACTTCCTGCTGGGCGGCTTCCTCGCCGGTCTGATCATGACATTCGCCATCCGTAGCCTGTTCCCGGAGAAGCCGGAGACGAGCCGCGCCGGGGCGATCACGCCGATCCTTGCGGTGGCGCTACACTCCTTCCTGGACGGCGTGATCTATTCAGTCGCGTTCGCGGCAAGCTACGACTCCGGGGTCTATGCCGCGACCTCGCTGATCATGCATGAGTTTGCCGAGGGCGTGATCGCGTTTGCGATCCTGGCGCGGCATGGCTACCGTGTGCGGGAGGCGCTGTTCTGGGCCTTCCTGGCGGCGGCGGCGACGACACCGCTTGGTGTTGTAGTCAGCGGCGTGTTCATGGGGGGGCTGGGGCCGGAAACCGTTGCCGGCCTCTATGCGGTTTCGGCGGGCCTGCTGATCTATGTCGCCACCGGGCCGCTGATGCAGCCCCTGAAGGAGGAACCGCCGGCCCGCGCCATCGGGGCCTTCGGCGCTGGTATCGTCATCGCAGCGCTGCTGATGACCGTACCGCTGCACAGCCATGGCGAACACGGACACGATCACGGCCATGACCACCGCGGCCATCTGCACAACGCTGTTGACCCGGCCGGTATCCATGAGCGCGGTCATGACCAGGAACACGACTGATTCAGCGGGTCAGACGTCGTCAGGCGCCTTGGCCGCGGCGGCTTCTTCCAGTTCGGAGTTGACGAAGCGGCGGGTGAACTGGGTCACGCGCGGGGCAATCTCGGTTTCGAAGCGCGAGCCGTTGAACACGCCGTAATGGCCGACGCCGGGCTGGATATAGTCTGTCTGCATATCCTTCGGGATATTGACGCAGAGATCATGCGCCGCCTGGGTCTGGCCAATTCCGGAAATATCGTCCTTCTCGCCCTCGACCGTCATCAGCGCAACGGTGCGGACGGCCTCGGGCTTCACCAGCCGCTCGCCGCGGTAACGGTAGATGCCTTGAGCCAGATGGTGTTCCTGGAAAATGCGCGTGATGGTCTGGAGATAGAACTCTTCCGTCAGGTCGAGGACCGAGAGGTATTCGTCATAGAATTCGCGGTGACGGGATGCATTGTCGCCGTCGCCGTCCACGAGGTGGTTGAAGAACTTCCAGTGGGCGTCGACATGCTTGTCCCAGTTCATGTTCATGAACGAGGCCAGCTGGACAAACCCTGGATAGACCCGGCGCAGCACGCCCGGATAAGGACCGGGCACGGTGTAGATCATGTTCTGCTCGAACCAGCTGAACGGGCGTTCCTCGGCAAGTTTGTTGGGCACGGTGGGCGAGCGGCGGGCATCAATTGGCGAGCCCATATAGGTCATCGAAGCTGGCAGGGCCGGGTCCTCCTCCTCGGCCATCATGGCGATGGCGGCGAGCACCGGCGGGCCGGGCTGGCAGACGGCCAGCACATGCGCCCCGCCGCCCAGATTCGTCAGCATACGGCGGATATGGTCGATATAATCGTCAAGGTCGAATCGGCCGAGCCAAACCGGCGCCATGCGGGCATCGGTCCAGTCTGTGATGTAGACGTCATGAGTTTCGA
>CAYPDA010000017.1:0-36760 GCA_964409375.1 uncultured Hyphomonas sp. | reverse complement strand
GCCAGGTGATGATCGAAGGGCCCGGCCATGTGCCGATGCACAAGATCAAGATCAACATGGACAAGCAGCTGAAAGTCTGCGGCGAGGCGCCATTCTATACGCTCGGGCCGCTCGTCACCGATATTGCGCCCGGCTATGACCACATCACCTCCGGTATCGGCGCGGCGATGATCGGCTGGTTCGGCACGTCCATGCTCTGCTATGTCACACCCAAGGAGCATCTTGGCCTGCCGGACCGGAATGATGTGAAGGTGGGCGTCATCACCTACCGCATCGCCGCCCATGCCGCCGACCTCGCCAAGGGCCACCCGGCGGCGCAGCTGCGCGACGACGCCCTCTCTCGCGCGCGGTTCGAGTTCCGCTGGGAAGACCAGTTCAACCTGGCCCTCGACCCCGAAACCGCCCGCGACTTCCACGACCAGACCCTGCCGAAAGACGCGCACAAGGTGGCCCATTTCTGCTCGATGTGCGGCCCGAAATTCTGCAGCATGAAGATCACCGCCGAAGTCCGCGACTACGCCGCTGGACTATCCGAGAACGAACGCATGGACATGGAGCGCCAGGCAGCAGAAGCGATGCGCGGGATGGAGGAGAAGTCGAAGGAGTTCCTCAAGAAGGGCGGGGAGATTTATCTGTCTGAGGATAGGTGAGGCAATTGATTGGCGATGTATCCAGTTTCCGCGCATCCTATCAGCAGACAGGTTTGTGAGCGATATCTTCTCAGTGCATCAGCCGGAATCGATCTTCTGGAGGTATTTCGGTGGTTCTGAAATGTTTTTGCAATCTCAAGCTCAGAAACTGGGTAGCTGAATGGTTTCGGTTTTGAGCGAAGCCAGTCTTGCATTCGCCAGCGTCAGGGGTCGCATACACAGTTCATTCGGCACAGAATGCACTGGTCCGGCTGCTGATGCGGCTCCCCACGCAGGCATGGAAGTTTCGCTACTTGAAGCCTTGTCTTTACTGGAGAACGAAAGGATTGGTTGCCGGCGGCCAAGTTTATCGCCGCTCGTTTATGCACGGATATAGATCGGGTGAAGCGTTCAATAGCCATTGAGAGGAGCATTGGGGCATTCCGCCAAAAGTATTTTACAGCGTACTTCCCAGCCTATCAATCGCGCGCCGCCCCTTCCCGCACCTGAAGCTGCCTGCGCGGCAGTGGTCGGGGCAGCGTGCCCCCGATCGCTACAGAATGAAATTTCCCCTACAGGGTTGCCCAGGCGAAGATTTCAGCGACAATAGCCCCGGGGCGCGTCGGGCCAACTCAAAGGAGACAAGCATGCGCATCGCGGCTGTTTTCGCCATGGCATCGGCCGTTGCCATATCCGCCAGCGCCCAGAATGCGCCGGAGATCGTCTAGCCTGAAAGGCCCATCATCCCTCGCGATGGCCGCATTATTGCGCCCATCCCGATGCCCGATCTATCTGGCACCGAGCGCCAGCGCGTCGGCGGCTGCATAAAGCATCAGCTGTACAATACACAGTCTGCGGATCGCTACAGCGTCAGCTTCATGCTCGCGACCAGCGACGGGGACCGGAACTTCAATTTCGAGCGCGACCGGATCCGCTATGTGGCCTCAGGGGCGCCGCTTCCCCTGCCGACACGCGCCGAAACGTTGAAATGGGAGATGGTGATCGGCACGCTCGAGGCCGCCGCGACCGCGCGCCGGCCGGTCTTGGTGGACTATACGACGCCATCGAACGAGGTGTTCGGCATCTATGTCCAGTGGTCGGAAAACTGCCCGAACTGACCCCTTAGGAGGACTGCTCCCGCGGGCGATCCTCGCGAAGCCGTATCCGCGCTTCGCGCTCTGGAACGAGGTGATGATCGCGTCCGCGGGCGCCGGCTCAGAGGAAGCGTTTGAGATAGCGCGGGTTCCGGCTGAAACAGCAGGCGCCGCAGGACACACAGTCAAACGACACTTCAGACATGGACGGCGAACGAGGGCTCGCCGGCGCGCAGCCATAAGCAAGAGGGGCCGCCTTGGCGGAGCGACCCCTCAGAATCTGCGAACCTGAAAAGCGCGTCAGCCGCCGCCGGCCGCGTCTTGGAGCCGCGCGAGGAAGGCGGGGTCAGTCTCTGCCAGCACCACGATCTGGGTGTAGCGGTCGGCGGTCAGGCCCTCCTGCTCGATCTGGGCGATCATCCGCTCCTCGGCCTCAGCCTGGACGGCCTGCGCCTCATCCGGGGTCGATGCGTTCTGCGCCTCGAGGGTCATCTCGTTCGCGAGCTCGACGACCTTGCGATTGGCTGAGATGAACTGGCTTATCTCCGTTTCACTGACCGGGGCGATCTCCACCTGCTGCTGGGCGGCAGGAGCGCCTGCCCCTTGTGCGAAGGCTGCGCCGGACGCCATCAGCATGCCCGAGGCAACTGCCACGATGGTGCGTTTACGGATAATGTTGAAAGCCATGGAAGTCTCCTTTCGGTTTCTGTCCTGCACAGAGAAACAAACCCGCAACCCATGCGCAACCCCGCCGCCCTGGATTTGCGCCGTTGTGAGGGGATTGTAATTAAAGGATATTTCATGACAAAACTGTCACATCCTACTTTGTGCGGATTAATTTCTGCGAACTCAGTGCTCGCTCGCGGAGCACCTCAACGCAGTGGCACCTGAGCGCTGAGCCGCCCGCCGATCCTGATCGGCTCGACGCGTTTGGCAAGCCCCGTGCGGTCATCGGTCTCGATATAGGTGCCGCAGAGCGTGCCCTCACCGAGGGCGGGCTGATACCGCTCGCCCGGCAGCTGCGTCGTGAAGCGGTAGAGCGAGCCTTCCTTCTGCATACCGATGACCGAATCATAATCGCCGCACATGCCGGCATCGGTCTGGTAGGCCGTCCCCCCACTGAGGATCATCGTGTCAGCCGTCGGCACATGCGTATGGCTGCCGACCACGAGGCTCGCCCGCCCGTCGCAATGATGGCCCATGGCCATCTTTTCGCTCGTCGCCTCGCAGTGCATATCGACGATAATCGCATCCGCCACCGTGCCAAGCGGCATCTGGTCCAGCGCAGCGTCGGCCGCCGCAAACGGGCAGGCCAGCGCCTGGCGCATGAACACATTGCCCTGCAGCTGCATGACGCCGACGCGCCGCCCGTCCGGCAGGGTAAACAGCTCCGCCCCCTTCCCCGGCGCGCCGGCGGCGGGCGGATAGTTCAGCGGGCGCAGGAGGCGCGGCTCGCGCGCGATATAAGTCAGCGCCTCGCGCTGGTCCCAGGCATGATCGCCCAACGTCAGGCAGTCTGCCCCCGCGGCAAAGAACTCGCCCGCAATCTGGCTGGTCAGGCCGAAGCCGCCCGCGGCGTTCTCGCCGTTCACCACCACGAAATCGAGGCGCAGATCCGCGCGCAGGCCTGGCAGGTGTTCCAGCACCGCCGCCCGGCCGGGCTTGCCGACCACATCTCCGAAGAATGCAAGTTTCATCGGCGGAGCCTACGCCTAGTCCGGCGCGGCGACAAGAAAAGAGCGCGGCAGCTGATGGCCACCGCGCTCTCCCTTATATTGCTAGGCCGTCTGCAGCCTAGCGATTGTCTGCCGCAAAGCCGAGCGAGGTCTTGGTCAACCTGTTCGACGGGTCAGACGCCGCATCCATCAAGGCCTGCGGGGTCAGCGGCGTGGGCGGCGCCAGGGAAATCGTCAGCGTTTTCGGCTCCTGCACGAAGCTTGACAGCGCGCCGGCCAGCTCAGTGACCACCGCAGCATCGATCCCCGTTCCGGATACAAACATCGGCGCCATGGCCAGCAAGCCGGTCATCTGCGCGCGCAATTGCGCGGGGTCCTCACCCGATTGCGCCGCATAGGCGTTAAGGGCGCGGTTGAAGAAGCCGTCATCCTTCAGCGACAGTCCGAGCTGATGGAAGGACAGCTCGGTCATGAGCGAGTCCATGGCGGCATCCGGGTCGGTCTCGGAATAGGCCGAGGCGGCTGCAACGGCGCGGGTGCCGGCATATTTCGCCGAGAAGTCGAGCTTGAAGCCATCATCCAGTTGGACATAGTTCTGGCCCGCCGGGAGCGTCAGGATATCTGTATCCGGATCATACTGCTGATCTCCGGCGCCGCTGATCCGCAGCGTTTCGTAACCGAGTGTGGCCAGCGCGCTGGCGAAGCCTTCGCCGTCCTCATTGTCTCGCGCCGCGAGAGTCATCGTGAAAGGATCGGTCTTGATCCGCGTCGCGCGCCCCTGACCGTCGCGCGAGACGGTAGCCACCATCGACGGAAGATCGATCGCAGCGCCAACGATATCCGCTGTAAGGCCTTTCAGGCTGAATGCGTCGAAACCGGGATTGCTGGGATCGGCCTGCAGCGCATTGTTGAAGCTGGTGGGGTCATCCCCGCTATTGGCGGCGGCGACCAGGAGGCCGTAATTGATGCCCGCGAGGCCAAGGCCGTCGAGGCGGATATTCACGTCGCCCGTCTCGACTTCGTTGAAGTTGAAGACGAGGTCGGAAAGGCCGACCCTGCCGGCCTTTTCCTGGCCGAGATCGGAGATGTGGAAGGAGCCCAGCGTGAAACGGCCTTCGCCGCTCGCATCGGCAACCGTCATGTTAATGTCGCCCACTGCCCAGCGATCAAAGCTCAGCGCTGTGCCGGTTGGGAAGTCTGCCGCTTCGCCCTGCCCCATCACGCTGGCAACCCAAGCGGCGGTTTCGGCCGAAGGGTTGATCAGTTCGATATAGCTGATCGTGCCCGTCGTCTGGTCTTCGGCATCTGCGTCCGGCGTGATGCGGATATCGCTGAGCCGCATCAGGCCGAAATTGGTCTGGCCATCGAAGACACCGAGGCCGTCGAATTCGAGACGCTCCGCAGTAACGGTCGGCGCCTCGTCCCAGCCATCTTCGCCAGCCAGCTCCGGCGCCGACAGCGTCACGCCGCTGAAGACAGCACGGTCTCCATCAATTTCTGAATTGGAAAATTGGACTCTGCCCTGGCCGGAAGAGGACAATGACAGAACGGACAGGGCTTGCCCCGCCGTAGCTGCATCCCCGCTGCGAACTCTGACATCTGGCATGGCCTCTGCGTCAAATTCAATTGCCGCGAGAGGTGCCTCACCAGTCGGCTTGTCATTCTGTCCACATGCCGTAAGCAAAGACAGAGCGATCGCGCCCGTGAGCAAATACTTCATTAGTTGTCCCTCTGGATGTTGGTTTGGAGCGCGGAATGACCGCCGGGTTCAATTCGGATTGTTTACACATGCCTTACAACAATGGCCAGACCATGACATTGCGAGGCCCGGGCGGGCACCGTGTAAAAGTGCGCCTGGAAGTCAATGCCAAAGCGCGCCGTCTGATCATCCGGCTGGATGAACGCCGCCGCGAAGCCGTTGCCGTGGCTCCGAGCTCCCGGCAGATCGAGGCGGCAGCGGCCTTTGCGGCCGAACGGGTCGACTGGATCTCTTCGCGCCTGCAGCATCTCCCGGAGATTGTCCGGTTCGAAGAAGGCGCAGTCATTCAGTACAGGGGCGAGCCCTGCAGTATTTCCGCCGAAGGTGATGGCCGCATGGCGAAGCTGCTTCAGGGCACGCCGCGCACCCTCTCGGTGCCGGGGGACCCTGATACGGCAGGCGCACGGGTCGTCCGCTACCTCAAGAAACAGGCGCGGGCAGACCTGACCCGCTCCGTACAGCGCCACTGCGAGACGCTTGGCGTCGAAATCAGAGGGCTTTCGATCAAGGACACCCGCTCGCGCTGGGGATCGTGCACCTCGGATGGCCAGCTTTCTTTCTCCTGGCGCCTGATCATGGCACCGCCGGCCGTGCTCGACTATGTCGCGGCACATGAATGCGCCCACCTGTTAGAGATGAATCATTCGCCGAAATTCTGGGCACATGTGGCCCGTTGCTGCCCGGACTGGAAGCGGCAGCGGTCCTGGCTGCGCATTCATGGGGCAGAACTCCAGGCGGCCGGCGAGTAATCCGTGTCAAGACGGAAAATGGCAGAAACAGGATAATATATTTTCTCTCCGCAAAGGAGAGTTTTAATTATAGACTCAGGCCTGTGGCGAACGCTGAATCAATAGTCCATGCTTTGAACTGAGAATTCGGACTTCATTTTGGACTCAGGCTCTGAAAAGTCGAAGCCGATGACCCGGCTGGCATAGGCGCCCTCTGCATAACGTTCGATATTGTCCGCGAACCAGCCCAGGATGTGGGTGTATATATGCTCGTAAAAGGGCGCCGAATCTACGTCGCCGATCGGCAGGTTGAACGCATACTCACTGCCTTCTTCGATCTGGACAACGAATGTCTCACCCGATTTGCGGCAATGCAGCGTCAGGCGAAGCCAGTCTGACCGGCGCGAAATGCGAACCGCAAGCCCGAAGGAGATCGGCCCGAGCGGACGGAATCCCCGGGGCGGGATGGAAAAAGCCTGATCGCCATAGGGCCGCGCCTCGAATACACCGGCGGGCGGCACGAGGTGCACACAGTCCCCGTCGCCCGCATCCAGATAGTCGCACAGTCCTGCGCGGACATCTTCCGCCAGGCGCCGGATGCGATTGTAATTCTCTTCGGCGAGCGCCTGCTGTGTCTCGACAATGGCGACAAGTTCATCGAACCGGGACATGCGAGAACCCTCCTGTTGACCAAGGCGCAAGCCTAACCTCCAAATGCCCTTGCCGCCAATTTTGCATACATCACGCCGCCGGGCGGCGCGCGGCCGCAAGCGGGGTTACAGTGGCGCCGCCGGCGCGCACCGGATCCGGCTGCAATTCCGGCGGAAGGGTGGTGCGCGCCATTTCCAGCGCCAGCGCCGGCGAGGCGCCCTCGGCAAAACCCCGGATCACTGTCCGGATCGTCTCGAGGAACAGCGCCTCCTCCTCGACGATCTGGCCATAGCGCGCCGCAATCGGCCCGACGAAGCCATAGGCGAGGAACACCCCCAGGAACGTACCAAGCAGCGCGGCGCCAATCATCGCGCCAAGGATCGCCGGTTCCTGGTCGATGGCGCCCATTGTGCGAATGATGCCGAGCACGGCCGCGACAATCCCGAGCGCCGGCAGTGCATCAGCCAGCGTCTGCAGCGCGCCGACGGCCTTCATCCGGCGATCAAGATGCCCGTCGATGGCTTCCATCATCCGCTGGTCCGCCCGCGTCGCATCGGAGAGGTCCAGCGCCATCAGCCGGAATGCATCGCAGATCAGGCTGCGCGCCGCGGCGTCCTGGAGAATGCGCGGCGCCGCGCTGAAAAGCGCCGACTCGTCCGGCACCTCGATGTCCGCCTCGATCGCGACAAAGCCCCTGCGGCGGGCATCGCGCATGAGGCTGCCGGTCAGAACGAAAAGGTCGGCATAGTCGGCCCTCTTCCAGCGGGATCCCCTGAAAGCGCGCAGGAATCCGGCGAACGCCTCGCGCGCCACGTCCGGCGAATTGCCCAGCATCACCGTGCCGATGGCTGCCCCGCCGATCAGCGCCAGTTCGAAAGGCAGCGCCTGCAGCGCGGCCGGCCCGCCGGTCAGCACAAGGCCGCCGCCGATCAGGAGCATGACAATCACGAGACCGGCCAGCTGGAGCACTGCAATCCTTATTTCTGGCGCCGGCGGATCACCGGCCATCGCTCCCATACTGCCCCGCGCGCCTTAAGGCGGCGTTCACGCGCGCCTTGTTTTCTCTGGTGGCTTTCGTTGCGGGGCCTCTGGACATTTCCCCCACGCCGCCGGATGAGACGCGTATGGCTGGCTCGCAACTCCCGCCTCCCGATCAGCCCAGACCGGACCGGCGGGGAGCGTTTGTTCTTTTGTTCTTCGCGCTGATGGCGATCGGGGCCGGCAACACCATGTTGCTCGCCGCTGTTCTGCCGCAGCTGACGCGGGAGCTGGAAATGCCGGACTGGATGGCCGGCGCCGTTTTCTCACTCTCGGCCTTGCTCTGGTCGCTCACCTCGCCTTTCTGGGGCGCCCGCTCGAACAGCTGGGGCCGGCGGCGCGTCGCGGCGATCGGCCTTGGCGGCTACGGCCTGTCGATGTTCCTGCTCTGGCTGACGGGAACGCTGGCGCTGGGCGGCGTCATCACGAACATGGCGGCGATCTTCATCTGCCTCGCCCTTGCCCGTGCATTGTTCGGGCTGATCGGATCTGCCGCCAACCCCGCTGCGCAGGCCTATGTCGCTGACCGCACGAGCAAGGCGGAGCGCCAGCAGGAGATTGCCTTTCTTTCCTCCGGTTTCAGCGTCGGCAGCGTGATCGGCCCGGCCTTCGGCGCCGCCCTCGTGGCCTGGGTCGGCATTCTCTCCCCTGCCCTGTTCACGGCGGCGCTCGCCACCTTCATGGCGGCGCTGATCCTCTGGCGCCTGCCGGAGACCCGCGCGCCCGTCACCGACGCGGTGAAGCTGGAAGCCGAAATCAGCGCCCGCGGCCTCTGGTATTCGGAGCGCGTGCTGCCCTTCCTGATCTATGCCGTCTGCCTGTCCCTCGTCACGGGTGTGCTGACGCAGGTGTTCGTCTTTGCGGTCATGGACAAGCTTGGTGTCTCGGGGCGCGAAGCGGCGCAATATACCGGCCCGGCCTTCACGGTCGGCGCAGTCGCGGTGCTCCTGGCGCAGCTCGTTCTGATTCCGCGCCTGCGCCTGCGCAACAAGACGCTGATGTGGGTCGGCAGCCTGCCGCTGCTGGCGGGCGCCCTGATCATGATCGCCGCGCAGGATTTCGCCACGCTGATCTTCGCGCAGTTCTTGATCGGGCTTGGCCAGGGGTTGGCGCGGCCCGGCTTCTCTAGCGGCGCCTCCCTGTCGGTTTCGCCGCAGCTTCAGGGCAATGTTGCCGGCCTCGTCATCTCCGCCAACGGCATGGGCTATATCGTGACGCCCTTCTTCGGCCTGTTCTTCTATGAATATGTCAGCCGCGACCTGCCCTTCTGGCTTTGCGCGGCAATGCTCACAGGCATGTTCCTCTATGCCCGCTTCGGCATGAAGGACGGGCTGGGAGAATACCGCGAGGGCGAGGACGACGCGCGCTGAGCGCGCCGCCGCAGGTCGCCGCGCGTCAGTTGATGACCGGACCGCCGGCCCGTACCGCCGCCAGCATCTCCCGCGTCGGATAGCCATCCGCCATCAGGCCGCGGGCTTTCTGGAAGGCTTGCAGGGCATTCTTCGTGCGCCGCCCGGCGAGCCCGTCGACCGTGCCGGCATCATACCCGAGAGCGTTGAGCCCTGCCTGCAGGTCGCGGATCTCGGCCACTGTCAGCGGCGGCAGATGCGTCGGCCAGGCCGTCACCGGCCCGCGCGGTCCGATGATCGAATCCGCGGCAAGACCCACGGCGAGTGCATAAGAGTCCGCCCGGTTATACGTCTTGAACACGTTGAAGTTCTTGAACAGCAGGAATTTCGGGCCAGTGGCGCCGGCAGGAAGCCAGAGTTCGGCAAACTCCGCGCCGCCGGTGCTGAAACTGCCGCCGCTCACCGGCTGCACGCCCGCCGCGAGCCAGCTTTCCATGGGCCGTTCCGTGCCATTGGCGAGGCTGTAGTCGAAATCGGCCGGTGTCCGCACCTCAAGGCCCCAGGGCTGGCCCTTCATGTAGCCGGACCGGGCGAGGTAGTTGGCCGCTGAGGCCAGCGCATCTGCTTCGCTTCTCCAGACGTCCTTCTTTCCGTCGCCGTCAAAATCGACCGCATAGGCATAGTAGGTCGAAGGCATGAACTGCGTCTGTCCCATCGCGCCGGCCCAGCCAGCGACGAGATCACCGCGCTGCGCGTCGCCCCGCGCCAGGATGCGCATCAGGGCGAAAAGCTCGTTCTCGGCCAGCGTCTGGCGGCGGCCCTCGACGGCCATGTTGGCGAGCGCATTGGCTGAGTCATCCCGGCCGATGAAGCCGCCATAGCTTGTCTCCATGCCCCAGATCGACACCAGCACCTGCCGGTCAACGCCGTATTCAGCCTCGATCGCGGCCAGTGTCGGCGACAACTCGTTCAGCTTGGTGCGGCCAGTGTTGATACGCGTATTGCCCAGCGGTACGGTCAGATAATCCCAGATGGGCTTGGCAAACTCGGCCTGATCGGACGGCGCGGTCTGGACCTGCACTTCCGTGCCCAGCCACATCGAGATGGGCGAAATGTTCTTCAGCAGCGACTGCACGAGGGCGCGGTCATGGCCCGCGGCCATCGCCCGCTGCGAGAAATCGGCCCGCCAGGTGTCCATCCCGGCATGACCGGAGGAATTGTAGCTGATCGGTCCGGTCTCCGGCCCCGCCACCGTCGGAGGCGGCGGCGATCCGGGCTGTCCCGGCGCCGGTTGGGGGCCATTGGCGCAGGACGCCAGCACGCCGCAGACCGCAACGAGCCCCATCCATCTGGACTTCGTCCATCCCGCACTAATCATCGCAGAAACCTTCCTTTTTGCGGCCGTGCCGCAGTGAGTATCCTTGACTCGGCTCAATGGAGTCATTACGCGCTCCGCTTTCCCAATTCCTAACTGATCCAGGCCAGTCCCATGAAAGTCCGCTCGTCTCTCAAATCTCTCAAGTCGCGTCACCGCGATTGCAAGATCGTGCGCCGCAAGGGCCGGGTCTATGTGATCAACAAAACCGACCCACGCTTCAAAGCAAAGCAGGGCTGACCCGAAGATGAACAGGGAATAAGGCGCCTGAATGGCCGCCCGGCTTGCCCTCTTCGACCTTGGCGGTGTCCTCCTCGACTGGTCACCGCAGCGACTTTACACTGAGATCTTCCCCGATCCGGCCGAACGTGACCGCTTCCTCTCGGAAGTTTGCACGATGGACTGGCACCTCGCGCATGACCGGGGCGTGAGCTTTGCCGACAACGCCGCGCCGCTGATCCAGAAGTACCCGCACTATGAGACCCAGATCCGCGCCTGGCACGGGCGCTGGGCGGATATGTTCGATGGATACATCTCCGGCACTGACCGGCTGATCGAGATGCTGCACGGACGCGGCACGCCCCTCTACGCCCTCTCCAACATGCCGGCCGAAATCTGGCCGATGATGCTTGACATGTTCCCGGCGCTTTTGCGCTTCCGGCATGTCGTCGTTTCCGGCCAGATCGGCCTCGCGAAGCCTGACCCCGCCATTTTCCATTATACACTCGCCAAGATGGGCGGCCCGGCACCGGAAGACGTGCTGTTCATCGACGACGTCGCCCGCAACATCGCCGCTGCCGATGCGCTGGGCTACCGCACCCACCTGTTCCGCGATGCCGGCCTGCTTGAGTCCGCACTCGTCCGCGAAGGCCTGATCTGACAATCTCACTCAACTGAAGCAAAGTCGGCCTGCCCCGCAGGCGTTGCCGCGAGAGACAAGTGAGGCATATTAGACGGATGCGCCGCTTCCTGCTCCCACTCCTTCTGATTGCGCTTCCGCTGCCGGCTCTCGCCGGACCGCCGGATGCGCTGTTCGAGCGCCTCAAGGCGGCCGAAGCCGAATCGGAGGCTGCAGACATTGCAGATGACATCTGGGCGATCTGGCAGGAATCCGACTCGCCCACCGCCGATCTGCTCATGCAGAGGGTCATGACGGCCCTCGGCGAAGGCGACCCTCAGCTTGCGCACGAATTGCTGGACCGCATCATTCTCCTGGACCCCGACTATTCCGAAGCCTGGCATATGCGCGCGGGACTATTCCTTCAGGCAGACAATTACCCCGAAGCCATCCGCGACCTGAACGAGACGCTGGCGCTTGAGCCAAGGCATTTCGGCGCCTGGATGGGCCTCGGCTTCATTTTGGAGCGGCTAGGCGGTTCGCGCGAAGCCCTGGTCAGCTACCGCGAGGCGCTCGCGATCTATCCCCTGCTCCCGCAGGCCCGCTCCGCGGAGCGCCGCCTCGCTGCCGCCACCGAAGGTCAGGACCTCTGAAACGCATGCTCATCTTGTCACTCGCGGTCCTGTGCTTAATGGGCCTCGGCGCCTGTATCAGCAGCAGCGTCTACACATCCAGGGTCGAGCGCACCTATCCGGCGGACGGCCTGTTGCTGGATGTCGGCGGCCAGGACGTTCACGTGCTCACCCGCGGGCCAGAGGCGGCCCCGCCGGTGCTGATGATCCACGGCGCCAGCGCCAATGCCCGCGAATTCACTATCTCCCTCACCCCCCATCTGGAAGACGGGCTGCGCCTGCTGATGGCCGACCGTCCGGGCCATGGCTGGTCGGACCGCTTCGACGGCGCTGAGCAGCTCGGCGCCCAGGCCCGCCAGATGGCCGGCGTACTGGACCAGCTGGCACCCGGCCAGAAGGCCGTCATCGTCGGCCACTCCTTTGGCGGCGCCGTCGCGCTGCGCCTTGCGCTCGACCGGCCGGACCTCGTCGCCGGCCTCGTCCTGCTCGCCCCTGTCACGCATGACTGGGGCGAAGGCAGCGGCACGGCCTGGTACAATTCGGTAGCTTCAGCGCCGATTGCCGGCCCGGTTTTTTCTCAGGTGGTGCCCATCGTTGGCCCGGGCATGATGCGCAGCGGCGTGGAGAGTGTCTTCGATCCGGCTCCCACCCCGCCGGATTATTACGAATCCGCCGGCCTGCCCCTGCTCCTCCGCCCGCCCAACTTCCGCGCGAATGCGCGCGACATGATCGCCCTGAAGGAAGAACTCGCCGAACAATCCGCGCGCTATGGCGAGATCACCGCACCGGTCATCGTCTTCTCCGGCAGCCAGGACACGGTACTTGCGCCAAGGCTGCACACCGCGCGCCTCAAGAAACAATTGCCGCTGGAACTCGTCGCCCTGCCGGAGGAAGGCCACATGCCGCATCACGGCGAAAGCGAAGCGGTCGCGAGCGCCATCCGGCGTCTGGCCAATAGCGCCGAGACCCGCTAAGAGCCCCCCTTCCAATCGATTTCCGGCCTGCAAGACCGGCCCTGAAATCCGGCCCATCAACCTGGAGAGCGCCTGCCATGGATGACAGCTTCGAGCTGACCAAGATCGACGAAACCACACGGGAGAAACTCCGCCAGACGGTCGCCAAGATCGAACGGCTGGAAGAGGAAAAGAAGGAAGTCGCCGAGCAGATCAAGGATGTCTATGCCGAGGCCAAGGCCATCGGCTTCGACACCAAGGCGTTGCGCTCGGTGATCCGCCTGCGGAAAATCGACAAGGCCGAGCGGGACGAACAGGAGATGGTCCTCGAGACGTATTTGATCGCGCTGGGTGAAGCCTGAGATTGCAGCTGAGTTCAAATTCGTCTCTGGTGGGGCCATGGCGAGAGAAGTTGATGAGCGCAAGAAGCGCGCCGCGCTGAGAAAGCTGCAACGGGCCGCCGCGCTCGCCGAACAGGGCCTTGGCCCGCCGCTCAGCGATTGGGAACGCGCCTTCCTCGAGGAAGTGGAAGAGCGCATCGAGAAGTACGGCTCTGCCTTTGCCGATCCGATGAAGGGCCAGGAGGGTGAAGCCCTCTCGGGCCTGCAACAAGCCAAACTCCGCGAAATCGACAAGAAGACCCGCGGCAAGGCGCCGAAGGGCCTCGCCATGCGCAAGCCTATGGGCGCTGGGCGCCGCCGGCAACGGGAGGCGCCCAGCGCCGCGGACGCGCACGCTGAGGACGCCCCGCCCCCGCCGTCGGAACTGCGGCAGAAACCTGCTCTCGTGGCGGCCTCCAGCCTGCCGCCGCCCCCGGCCGGCAATGTCACGCGGCTCAAGGGCGCAAGGCCAAAACTCACTGTCATCGACGGCGGCAGAAAAAAAACCGAAACCTGACCGGGCTTTCCGCCGTAAAGAGACACATGACAGAGCCATCCGCCCCTGCCCTCACCCGCACGATCATTGTTACAGGCGCCTCGACAGGCATCGGCCGGGCCGCCGCCCGCCACTTCGCGGCGCGGGGCTGGACGGTCTTTGCCGGGGTGCGGTCGCAGGCCGATGGCCGGGCGCTGGCCGACGGCGCAAGCGGAGACCTGCGCCCGATCCTTCTGGATGTCGTGAAGGCAGCCGATGTCGAGGCGGCTGTCGTCGCCATTGCCGCGTCCCTGGGCAATCGCCGCCTGACGGGCCTCGTCAACAATGCCGGCATTGCAAAGATGGGCCCGCTGGCAATCCAGCCGCTCGAAGATTTCGAGGCGCATTTCTCGGTCAATGTCTTCGGGATGCTGCGCGCGACCCAGGCGTTCGTGCCGCTGCTCGGCGCCGATCCCTCACGCGAAGGCCTGCCCGGCCGGATCGTGACGATCACCTCGGTCGGCGGCCGCATCGCCTCACCTTTCCTCGGCGCCTATGTTGCCACGAAACATGCCAATGAAGCCATGACCGACACGCTCCGCCGCGAACTCTCCATCTATGGCATCGATGCCATCGCGATCGGCCCCGGTTCGGTGCGCACCCCTATCTGGGACAAGGCCGAGAAGGATAATGCAGTAGGCCCCTACGCCAGGAGCGACTGGGCCGAACCGCTGAAGGTCTTCGAGAAAACGATGCTCGACGGCGGCCGGACGGGCCTGCCGCCCGAGAAGATCGCCGAAGTGATCGAGACCGCGCTGACCGCATCAAAACCGAAGGCGCGCTATGCGCCCGTGCCTGACAAGCTGACGAATTTCACGATCCCGACCCGCCTGCCGAAGCGCTGGCTGGACAGGATTTTCATCTCCCGATTTGGGATGAAGCGCAGGCCCTAAGGGCGGGGCACCTCACCGTAACACCCTGTCTTTCAAAAGGAATTTTTGCCCTGTTTGCAGCCGGGTGAGGGGTATTGCAGATTGTCTGCATGACCCGGATGCCTCGCCCCCGAAAAGCCCCCGCCCCCAAGATGCCGAAAACGGTGCGCCTCGAATTCGACTTCGCCGGCATCCCGAGCGGCAGCCTGATGTTCGTCGCAACACCCGACATTCTCGCCGCCTATATCCGCCAGATTCCCTATGGCGAGACCCGCACGATCATTGCCATGCGCCGAGAGATCGCCCGGCGCCGCCGCTGCGACGCCATGTGCCCTGTGTCGACCGCCATCTTCCTAAGACAGATTGCAGAAGCCGCATTGCGAGAGCTTGCGGAGGGCCAAACCCTTGCGGGTGTCACACCGTTCTGGCGGCTGATTTCCAGCGGCGACAAGATCGCCAAACGCCTGCCGGTAGACCCCGCTTGGATCGACACCCAACGCGCCCTCGAAGCGCAGACACCCCAAAGCAAACCGCCCCCTTGACGCCCCTAGCGGAAGGGCGCCGCAACTCGATCTCAAGACGGGAGGAACAGACATGGTGGATCTCAGCGGCAAGGTGGCAGTCATAACAGGCGCGGCCAGCGGCATCGGGCTGGCAGGCGTGGAAGTCTTCGTGGCGGCCGGCGCGCGTGTCATCGCCGGCGATATCCAGGACGACAAAGGCCGCGCCCTCGAGGCGCGCTTCGGGGCCGGCAAAGTCCGCTTCGTGCACTGCGACGTCACCTGCATGGCCGATCTGGAAGACATCATGGCCGCCGCGCCTGCAGCCTTCGGCAGCCTCGACATCGTCTGGAACAATGCCGGCCATGGCGGCACGCCGACCTCCGTCGAGGAGCTCGATCTCGACGGCTACGACCACACGATGAACCTGCTCCTGAAACAGGTGTTCGCCGGCACGAAATTCGCCATTCCCCACATGAAGGCGAAAGGCGGCGCGATCATCAACACCTCCTCCATCAGCGCGGTCTGCGCCGGTTACGCGCCGATCACCTATTCGGTCGCGAAGAAAGGCGTCGCGCATTTCTCCAAACTCGCGGCGGCCGAACTCTCGAAATACAAGATCCGCGTGAATGCGATCCTGCCGGGCTTCATCGCGACGTCCATTTTCGGCGCCTCTCTCGGCCTGCCGCGCGAAGTAGCGGACCAGATGGCCGAGATGATCGCGCAGGGCGGCGGACGGATCCAACCGGCCGGCCGGGTCGGCTCCGGCCAGGACATCGCGGAGATGGCCGCCTTCCTCGCCTCGGACCATGGCAGCTTCATAACCGGCGGAGAATTTGTCGTGGACGGCGGCATCACCGTCGGCCCGCGCCATAGCTGGGACCCGGACGCGGCCAGCCCCGTGCTCGAAGCGCTCGGCATCACACCGGAACAGGCCGAGCAGATGCGCCTCGCCATGCAGGCCGGAGTTCAGTCCTGAGGGGAGGCGCGCAAGGCAGGCAACGCCTCAACGGCGCGCAACAGATCTTCGAGGCTGCCCGCCTCCCGGAACAAGCGCCGCCGCTCATCGCTGAGGGCATAGCCCGTCTCGGTCCGCGTCAGCGCGAAGCGCCGCCAATGCACCCGCGACCGAAACAGCCAGACCGTATCCGGGGTCTGGCCAACAGCGGCCCAACCGGTCCAGATGTGATCGGCGGGCAGGCTGCGCCACAGCCGGTCGATCTCGTCGATATCTTCAGGTGAAAAGACTGGCATGAACGGACAGACACCTTCTGGCCCCGCGCCACCTGTAAAGCGGCCAGGCCTGTCGGGCAATCTTCAGGGCGCGCTGTGGATGATCGTGTCCGGCGTCGGCTACACGCTGCATCTGGCGCTGGCCAAGGAAATCACTGCCGAGATCCATCCGATCTTCCTGGCCTTCTGGCGCAGCTTTCTCGCCTTCCTGTTTGCCGCGCCGTTCATTCTGCTCGGCCGCGTGAAGATCCACACCGCGCGCTTCGGCGCCCTCGTTACGCGGAGCCTGATCGGCTCGTTCGGCTTTGTCTTCGGCCTGATCGCCATCTGGCCGGTGTTCGGGCTGCCATTGGCGGAGTTCAACGCCCTCAGCTTCACGCGGCCCCTGTTCGTGACGCTGCTGGCGATGCTCCTGCTGCATGAGACGGTCGGCATTCACCGCACCAGCGCCGTAATCGCAGGCTTTGTGGGCGTACTGGTGATGACGCTCGTCCCGGCCCTGCTGGGCGAAGGCGGCGGCGCCGGTTTCAATGCCGGCAGCCTGTTCGCGATCCTCTCTTCGCTGTGCTTTGCCTTCACCATTGTGCTGGTGAAATCCCTCACGGGGGTCCACTCCGCGCTCGCCCTGCTGATCTGGGCGAACGCCCTCTCATCGATCTTCATCCTGCCAGCAGCGCTGTTCTTCTGGGCGAGCCCGGACGCAGAAGGCTGGCTCCTCATCTTCGGCATGGCGCTGATGGGTGTCGTTGCGCAGTTCTGCTTCATCAAGGGCATGTCGGTGGGCGACGCGTCCTTTCTCTCGCCGATGGATTATCTCCGCCTGCCGATGGGCGCGCTGGCCGACTGGGTGATGATCCGCATCCTGCCCGGCCCCTTCGTCTGGGCCGGCGCCGCGATCATCGTCGTCTCGACACTCTACATCACCTGGCGCGAGAATGTGCGCAGCAAGCAGAAGCCGGTCCTGCCGCCCAAACCGGTTTGAGATTCCCGTTGTGAGCGAAGAACAAATCATTCATTGTTCCGCAAAGCTCACAGGAGGCCCAGATGGCCAAAGTCGTCGTCACCGGCGCAACCGGCTTCATCGCCGGCCATGTCATCCTCCAGCTGCTGGACGCTGGCCATGAAGTCATCGGGACGGCACGTTCGGTCTCGAAGGCCGAAGCGCTCAACAAGACCCTCTCGGACTATGCCGGCAAGCCCGTCGCCATCGAAATCCGCGCCGCCGATCTCGGCAGCGATGCGGGCTGGACCGAGGCGATCCAGGGCGCGGACTATGTCCAGCATGTCGCCTCCCCCATTCCCACCGCCGTGCCGAAGGATGCCGATGAGCTGATCGTGCCCGCGCGTGACGGCGCGCTGCGCGTGCTGAAGGCGGCCAGAGCGGCCGGCGTGAAGCGCGTGGTCATGACCTCATCAATGGCCGCCGTCGCGTATGGCTGGGGCAATCGCCGCCCGCCCCTGCTGACCGAGGACCACTGGTCGGACGACACCAACCTCAAGGACAACACGCCCTACACCCGGTCCAAGACCATCGCGGAGCGCGCCGCCTGGGATTATGCGAGGCGCGAGGGTCTTGAACTCGCCGCGATCAACCCTGCCGCCGTGCTCGGCCCCGTCATGGGCGGGGACTTCTCGGCCTCGGTCGAGATCCTCACCCAGCTGATGTCCGGCAAGCTGCCCGCCGCGCCGCGGGTCGGATTCGTCATCGTGGACGTGCGCGATGTGGCCGCGGCGCATGTGCTGGCGATGACGGTGCCGGAAGCCGCTGGCCAGCGCTTCCTCACTGGCGACCGCTTCCTCTGGTTCACTCAGGTCGCGGACATCCTGCGCAAGGAGTTTCCGACCTATGCCCGCAAGCTGCCCAAAGGCGAGATGCCGGACGCGCTGGTCAAATTCGTCGCCATGATCAACCCGCCGGCCAAGCAGATCCTCGCCGAACTTGGCCGCGAACGCCACATCTCCAGCGACCACGCAAAACGCGTCCTCGGCTGGGAGCCTCGCAGCGCGGAAGAGGCGATCATCTCAGGCGCAAAGAGCCTGATGAAGTTCAGGGTGGTGTGAGTCACCACTTTATCTGTCGTTCAGGATGAGCCTCCGTTCGCCCCGCTTCAAAAATCATACGCGATCCCCTTGCGTTCCCAGTCGCCATAGCGTGTGGGCTCAATCGCTTTCGGGCCGCCGATTTCGTCAGCGGGCAGGGCGGCGGGATCGGCCTGATGCTTCGCCTTGCGGGCGTCTGCTTCTTCCAGCGCGCGGCGGGCCGGCTCCGGCAGAGCCGCGCGGCGGGCGATTTCTTCGGGCGGCAGCGGATCGGTCATTGAAATCTTTCCCATGCGTTCACGCCTTCCCATATAGCGTCAAATATACGAAAGCCGCATTCGCGCGCTGCTATCGTTCTTGTTGATGAGGAGATCCCCACCGATGGGTACGGCAAAGACATTCATTCTTCTGGCCTCGATGACCGCGATCTTCATGGCCATTGGGTTTCTCGTGGGCGGCACAGCCGGCATGATCATCGCCTTTGGCGTGGCGGCCGCGATGAACGTGTTCGCCTGGTGGAATTCCGACAAGATGGTCCTGCGCATGCAGGGCGCCCAGGAAGTTCTCCCCGATACGAAGAACGCGATGCTGCGCGCCTTCGGCGAGGATGTGGCCCGCCTAGCAGAAAATGCCGGCCTGCCTGCCCCGCGCATCTACATCATCGACACACCCCAGCCGAACGCCTTCGCCACCGGCCGCAACCCGCAGAACGCCGCCGTGGCAGCTACCACCGGCCTGCTCAGCATGCTGACCCGCGAGGAAGTCGCCGGCGTCATGGCGCATGAACTCGCCCATGTGCAGAACCGCGATACGCTCACCATGACGGTCACTGCAACACTCGCCGGCGCCATCGGCATGCTGGCGAACTTCGCTTTGTTCTTCGGCCGTGAGCGCACCGGCATTGTCGGCGCCATCGCCATCATGATCTTCGCCCCGCTCGCCGCCGGCCTGGTTCAGATGGCCATCAGCCGGTCGCGCGAATATGTCGCCGACAAGCGCGGCGCGGAAATCTGCGGCAACCCGCTCTGGCTCGCCTCGGCGCTGGAAAAGATAGAACGCGGCGCCCGCGCCCAGATCAACCCCTATGCCGAGCGCAACCCGGCCATGGCGCACATGTACATCTCGAACCCCCTGAATGGCCGCGGCGCGGACAACCTCTTCTCGACCCACCCGGCAACCGCCAACCGGGTCGAGGCCCTGCGCCGGATGGCAGGCGAGATGGGCGTGTCCACGGCGCCGCCTGTCTCCGGCGGACGCCAAAGCGGACCGTGGGGTTGAGCCTGCCTGAGATGACCGGACGCCGCGCGTGAGCGGTGCTGCTGTCCGGCTGGCCGCGGGCCGGCTCCTGAATCTTGTGCTCGACAGGCGGCGCACCCTGGATGAGGCCATGCCTGCGGATGAGGCGTTCAGCGCGCTGGAAGGCTCAGACCGGGCCTTTGCCCGCGCCATTGCCTCGGCCGCGCTGCGCCATCTCGGCTGGATCGATGCGGCGCTGGCCCCGCTGCTCTCGCGCCCGCTCGCCGCCACGGGCCCGGAAATCCGCGCGCTGCTGCGGGCCGGCGCCGCGCAACTCTGGTTCATGGACGTGCCCGCCCACGCCGCCGTCTCCGAGACGGTGGAAGCTGCACGGCTCTGGCATCCGGCCCGTTCCGGCGGAAGTTTCCTCAATGCCGTGCTCCGCCGGGCGAGCGAAACCCATTCCGGCGAAGCGGCCTTCTCGCCCCTGGCCCTCTGGCCCGACTGGCTGGCCCGGCGCATGGCAGCCAGCCTCGGCGAAGCAGGCGCCTCGGCACTCGCGGCCGCCCAGCTGACCGAGCCCGCCCTGCATCTCTCCGCGAGATCGGATCCCGCCGCCCTCGCTTGCGCCACCGGCGGCCTTCTGTGGCCCTGCGGCACGGCCGAGCTGCCCAATGGCGGCGTCGAGGCGCTGCCCGGCTATGACGAGGGCGACTGGTGGGTTCAGGACGCCGCCGCGCGCCTGCCCGCCCGCCTGCTGGCCCCTCGGCCGGAAGAGCGCATCCTCGATCTCTGCGCCGCGCCGGGCGGCAAGACACTGCAGCTCGCGGCTGCCGGCGGTGCCGTTACGGCGCTCGACCGCTCCCGCCCGCGCCTCGACCGGCTGAAGGAAAACCTGGTCCGGACCGGGCTTCAAGCGGATGTGATTGTGGCCGACGGCGAAGCGTGGCAGCCGCCCGAGCCGTTCCCGAAAATCCTGCTGGACGCCCCCTGCTCCGCGCTTGGCACCCTGCGCCGCCATCCCGAAGGCGCATGGATCAAGACGGAAGCGGATATTGCGCGCTTCCCGCAGGTCCAGGCCCGGTTGCTGACGGCAGCCGCGACGATGCTCACGCCCGGCGGTACGCTCGTCTATTGCGTCTGCACGCCGCTGCGCGAAGAGGGTCTGGACGTCGTTGAGGCGGCGCTGGCGGCAGGCCAGCTGACCCGCGCGCCCATCGGGCTCTCAGAAATCCCCGGATTCGAGACGGCGATCACCCCTCACGGCGACCTGCTCACCCTGCCCGGGCCGGACCGGGCGCATGATGCCTTCTACATCGCCCGTCTGGTCCGGACTGGAACCTGACGGATTTGTAAGCGTTTCCTGAACGGAAAACCTGAATGGAATTCATATCTCGTTCAGGCGCTTCTGAGCTATAAGGCGTTCACTCGCAGGTATGCAGTGCGAAAGGAAACGAAATGACTATGGCGATGACCCACCGGGCAACGACCCACAAAATGGCCGCTGGCGCGCTGGCAGCCCTCACCCTCATGCTGGCCGGCTGCGCCAACAGCTATGGCCCCGGCACCTCCACGCCGGGCGCTGTTGGCCAGGCCTCGACCGTCTACACCGGCACGGTGACATCGGTGCGCGAAGTGACGATCCGGGCTGACCGCTCGATCATCGGCGCGGCAACCGGCGCCGTTCTCGGCGGCATCGCCGGCTCGGAACTCGGCGGCGGCTCCAAAGCTCAGACCGCTGGCGGCATCGGCGGCGCAGTCATCGGCGGCATCGCCGGTAATGAGGCCGGCAAGGCTGTCGGCACCCGCCGCGGCTATGCCTACATCGTTCGCTTCGACAATGGCGAAGTGCGCGAGATCGTGCAGGGCGCCGACATCTACATCCCGCCCGGTGCGCCCGTGAACGCGATTGCCGGCGCAGATGGCTGGCGTATCGTCCCGCGCTAAGCCGCGTCACATAAGTGAAATCCGGACAGCCGGCTGCCTTGTGCGGCCGGCTGTTCCCTTTTAGGGATTGGTCATGCAACCCGTCCTGATATCCCCATCGATTCTGTCTGCGGATTTCGCCCGGCTGGGCGAGGAAATCCGCGCCATTGATGCCGCCGGCGCCGACATGATCCATGTCGATGTCATGGACGGCCACTTCGTCCCGAACCTGACCTTCGGCCCGCCGGTGATCGAAAAACTTCGTCCGCACACGAAGAAGCCGTTCGACGTGCATTTGATGATCGCGCCGGTCGATCCCTTCATCGAAGATTTCGCCCGCGCCGGCGCCGATATCCTGACCGTGCATCCCGAGGCCGGACCACACCTGCACCGCACCCTTCAGGCAATCCGCGCAGCTGGCATGCGCCCCGGCATCGCGCTGAACCCGGCCACCCCCGCCAGCGTCATCGAGCCCGTCATCGACGATATTGATCTGGTTCTGGTGATGTCCGTGAACCCCGGCTTTGGCGGCCAGGCCTTCATCGAGAGCCAGCTGCGCAAGGTCGAGGCCCTTCGCCGGATGATCGACGCGTCCGGGCGAGAGATCATCCTGGAAATCGATGGCGGCGTGAACGCGGAAACCGCGCCTAAAGCCATCGCCGCTGGCGTCTCCGCGATCGTCGCCGGCTCGGCCATCTTCAAGGGCGGGCCGGACGCCTATGCAGGCAACATCCGTGCCCTCAGACCGCAGGTCACGGCCTGACGGCGAACCAGCAAAGGGCTTCTGCCTTGGCCGAAAGCAGCACAGAATTCCAGACAGCCCGCGCCCGCTCCAGCAGCGATGACGCTGCCCTGTGGCGCCGGTTCCGCGGCGTGGCAGGCGATGATGCGCGAATCACTGCCGTGTCCGGCGCGAGGCCGGTCCCTGTGCCGGGCACTTTCGCCTCGCATCTCGAAAATCTTCTGCCCCCGGACTGCCTGCGCGGCGAGGCGATCGCAGGCGGCATCTGGCGCATCGGCCAGCAACGCATGGCGCTGGATCCGCACGAGGCGCCCTGGAGCCTCGAGATGCCCTCCCGCCACTTCGCCGACCGGGTGCACCGCTTCGGATGGCTGCCGGACCTGGTCGCCGCTGGCGGAGACGGCCCAGCCCTCGCCCGGGCGCATGTCGATGACTGGACCGAGCGGTTCGGCCGCTTCAACGGGTTCGCCTGGCGCATCGAGCCGACAGCCAGCCGCGCCTGGAACTGGATACGCTGCGGCGCCGCCCTGTTCGAGGCAGGCGACGACGCCCGCTGCGCCGCCCGCAGCGACACCCTTGCCCGTCAGATCGCCTATCTCGCCGACACCGCACACACGGCGCACGACCCCAAATCGCGCTGGCTGAGCGCGGTCAGTCTCGCTGCTTGGGCCATCTGTGCACAGAATGGCCGCAGTCCCGACGCCGAACTCGCGCGTGTCGAAGCCGAAGTCACCGCGCAGTTCCTGCCGGACGGCGGCCACATCTCGCGCAGCCCCGCCCACCTGCTCTCTGCCCTCATCCAGCTGCAGACCCTTGCCCGCGCCCTCACCCGGGCCGGCCACGCCGCACCCGGATGGATGACGCAGTGGATGCCGCGCATGGGCGCGATGCTGGCTTTCTTCCGCTCGGGTGATGGCGGCCTTGATCCGTTCCATGACGGCGACGAATCCCGCCCCGAAGTGGTCGAAGCGGCGCTCGCCCGCCTCGACACCCCGCCCCGGCGGTTCATGTTCGCGCCCAAGTCCGGTTTCCAGAAGATCGAGCGCGGCGGCCTGCGCTTCATCATGGATTGCGGCGAGGCCCCGCCGCGCCCCTTCGCCGAGCAGACCCGCGCCGGCGCGCTCGGCTTTGAGCTGTCAGACGGCCCCGCGCGGCTCGTCACCTCCTGCGGCTTCAGCCCGGAAGTGAACGTTGACTGGCAGGCCGCCGTGCGCCGCACCAGCGCCCATTCTACCCTGATCATCGCCGGACGCGACAGCTCCACCTTTGCCCTCAATGAAGAGACGCGCCTGCGCGCCGCCATCGGCCCGGAAGGCATCGCCGCCAAACGCCTCGAGGAAGCCAGCGAAATCTGGCTCGACGCCCAGCATTCCGGCTACAAGGCCTCCCACGGCCTGCTCCACCGGCGGCGCATCTTCGTCTCCGGCGACGGCGACAAGCTGACCGGGGAGGATTCGCTGGTCCGCCCCGTCGCCCAGCCGCGCAGCGATGAGCGCAAACACACGCCCTTCGAGATCCGCTTCCACCTCCACCCGACCGTCACCGCCGTCATGGGGCGTGACGCGATCCGCCTTGTCAGCGAGGCTGGCCCAATCTGGCGCTTCAAGACAAGCCATGAGGGCGCGCGCCTGGAGCGCACCGTCTATCTCGCGCGCGGCGGCGTCGAGCAGCCCGAACAGATCGTGCTGTCAGGCTACGCCGACCCCAACGGCGATGGCAGCCAGCCGCCGAACGCCGTCCGCTGGGCCTTCATCCGGGAAACGCCCGCCTGAAGCCCCGCTTGACGTCCCGCAGCGAGGTGCTAGGCCGCGCGCCAGCCCTCTAGACACCAAAGCAAGGAGCCGCCCGCATGGCAGCCCAGGAATCCGGCGCCCCCGTCACTCTGCGCCGCGCGCTCATCTCCGTTTCCGACAAGACCGGTCTCGTCGACCAGGCCCGCCGCCTCGCCGCCCTGGGCGTCGAGCTTATCTCCACCGGGGGCACCTCCAGTGCGCTTAAAGACGCTGGCCTCGACGTGACGGACGTCTCGGACCTCACCGGCTTTCCCGAAATGATGGACGGGCGCATCAAGACCCTTCACCCCGCCGTCCACGGGGGCCTCCTTTACCTGCGCGACAATCCCAGCCACGTCAAAGACGCTGTAACCCACGGCATCGGTGCCATCGACCTCATCTATGTGAATCTCTACCCCTTCGAGGCGACCGTCGCTTCGGGCGCGGACTTTGAAACCTGTATCGAGAACATCGACATCGGGGGCCCCGCCATGCTGCGCGCCGCCGCCAAGAACGGCGCCTTCGTGGCCGTCTGTACCGATGACGGCGATGTGGAGGCCGTGCTGGCCGAGGCCAAAGCGACTGGCGCCGTCAGCCCCGGCACGCTGCGTGGCCTCGCCGCAAAGACCTATGCGCGCACCGCCGCCTATGACGCTGCCATCTCCGCCTGGTATACGCGTCAGATCGCGGGCGACGCGCCGGACTGGGCCGCCCTCGGCGGCCGCCTCGCCCAGCCGCTGCGTTACGGCGAAAACCCCCACCAGAAAGCTGCCTTCTACACCACCGCCGAGAAGCGCCCAGGCGTTGCCACCGCGCGCCAGCTTCAGGGCAAGGAACTTTCCTACAACAACATCAACGACACCGACGCGGCCTATGAGCTGATCGGGGAACTCGGCCCAGACACCCCCGCCGTCGCCATCATCAAGCATGCCAACCCCTGCGGCGTCGCCCTCGGCGCGACCATCATCGACGCCTACCGCGCCGCCCTCGCCTGCGACCCGACCTCTGCCTTCGGCGGCATCGTCGCTCTCAACCGCCCGCTGAACGAGGAAACCGCAAAGGTCATCACGGACGTGTTCACCGAAGTCGTCATCGCGCCGGGCGCGGATGCCGCTGCTGAAGCGGTCTTTGCAAGGAAGATCAACCTCCGCCTACTGATTACAGACGGCCTGCCGGACCCCGCCGCGCCGGGCGTGTCCCTCAAGACCGTCGCTGGCGGCTTCCTTCTCCAGGACCGGGACGCGGGCCGGTTGCGCGCCGCGGACCTGAAGGTCGTCACCAAACGTGCGCCGACTGAGCAGGAGCTCGCCGACCTTCTGTTTGCCTGGCGCGTCGCTAAGCACGTGAAATCGAACACCATCGTCTATGCGAAGGACGGCGTCACGGCCGGGATCGGCGCGGGGCAAATGAGCCGCATCGATTCGGCCCGCATCGCCGCGCGCAAAGCTGAGGACGCGCGGGAAACCGCCGGCTGGGCCGAGCCCCGCACCAAGGGCTGCGTCGCCGCCTCGGACGCCTTTTTTCCGTTTGCGGACGGTCTCCTCCAGGCCGCCAGCGCCGGCGCCACCGCCATCATTCAACCCGGCGGCTCCATCCGGGACGACGAGGTGATCGCCGCAGCGGACGAAGCGGGGCTGGCGATGGTATTTACGGGGATGAGGCATTTTCGGCATTAGGATGCGTTTCCAAAAGTTGGGAGACTTTCGGGCTGAGGCCACTTTAGTATGTTGCTGCCGCAGACTATTTGTACAAACTCTGATTGAAAGAGTTCGGAGACCTTGTATGAGCCTCTGGATCTTGGGTCCCAATTAGTTGATTGCCCGCATTGCAGCGCGCAAACGCATCAGTACCGGGTTAGTATTACGGCGCTGGATCATGACATCGACAAAATGGTGCTTCGATTTCGAGAAAAGCTTGAGGAAGTCCCTGGTCAGGAGAGAGTTTCAGAACTTCCCGGGAAAACAAAATAAGGAGTGCTGGCGGCGTTCAAGCGACAGCAAGCAGGAGAAGCATTCTTCCGCGATCATATCGAACGGGCGCGCGCCGCGCGCAATCATAAAACCGGAAACGTTCCCGCCCGGCTCAGTGCGCTGGCCACAGGATGTCCCAGCACGCCTTCAAGCCATTTCGCCGTAGCGATCATCCGTCCAAGGTCGATCTCCGTCTCGAAGCCGGCTCGTTCGAGCATCCAGACGACATCTTCGGTCGCCACATTTCCGGTCGCCGCCGGGGCGAAGGGGCAGCCGCCGATGCCGCCGCAGCTGGCATCGATCACATCGACGCCCGCCTCAATCGCCGCAAACACATTGGCTAGGCCCGCGCCGCGCGTATCATGAAAATGCATGCGCAAGAACACGTCCGGCGCTTCCATCCGCACCCTGTCGATCCGTCTACGGACGTCCCATGGCGTCGCAGCGCCGATCGTGTCGCCGAGGGCAAGTTCTGCGACCCCCGCCCGCTGCGCCTGCGCCGCGAGGCTGCCGACTACGGCAATGTCCACATCGCCGTCATACGGGTCCCCGAACGCCACCGAAATCGTCGCTGACAGAGAAAGACCCGCCTCTAGCACCAGCGGCGCACATTTCGCCAGCATTTCGGCGCTTTCCTGCGGGCTCATGCCCTGGTTACGCCGGCCGAAACCCTCGCCCGCCACCAGTACAAAATTGATCTCGTCCGCCTTCGCATCGATGGCCCTGCGCACGCCCGTCTCGTTCAGCGCCAGCGCGATATGCCGGGTCAGCTTCGTCCGGTCGAGACCCGCGAACACAGCCGGCGATGCAGCCATCTTCGGTACGGCCTTCGGATTGACGAAGCTGCCGGATTCCACGCGTCTGACGCCCGCCTCCTCCAGCCGCGCGATGAATTCGAGCTTCTGGTCGACTGTAAGGTCGGCGGGGTCGTTCTGCAGCCCGTCGCGCGGGCCGACTTCGACGATATCGATACGGCGTGTCATGCCCGCTGATGTGGCCCAGCGGCGGGCGGCTTGCAAGCCGCCGCGGCTTGACTTCGCCTCCGCCTTGCGCGAGCGCTGCGGGCGATGAGCGTCTTTTCCCCTTCCCTTTCCGGCTCCGCACAGGACGAAACCGGCGAGCTGCGCCCGCGCTTCGACGCCGCCGGTCTAGTCGCGGCCATCGCGCAGGACGCGGCAACGGGCGAGGTGTTGATGCTCGCCTGGATGAACGCCGAGGCGCTGGCGCAGACCATCGCCACGGGCCGTGCGACCTACTGGTCCCGCTCGCGCGGGGAAATCTGGGTCAAGGGCGAAACGTCCGGCAACACGCAGGATGTGGTCGAGATCCGCGTCGATTGTGACCAGGACGCGGTGCTGCTCAAGGTGCGCCAGACCGGCGGGGCCTGCCACACGCACCGCGAAAGCTGCTTCTACCGGCGTGTGGAGGGCGATGGCCTGACCCTATCCTTTCACGGCGAGTCCGATTAGGCTGCCGCCATAATGTGGGAGACAAATCTGATGCGCCTGATCCAACTCATGCTGGCGGGCTCTGCCGCCGCCCTGCTCGCCGCCTGCGCGCCGGAAGCGACTCCGCCGCCGACGAGTGAGGCCCCCACCGCTGAGGCCGCTCCCGAAACGGCGGACAACGCCCCGGCCCTCCATGTCGACGTGCTCGATTGCGGCACGATCCAGGTTTCCGATCTCGATGCCTTCTCCTCCGCCGGCGACTATGCCGGCGAAAGCGGAACCCTCACCAACACGTGCTATCTCGTGAACCATCCGGAGGGCCGCCTGCTCTGGGACCTTGGCGTACCGGGCCTCCTGCGCGAGGCCGGACCGGTCACGCAGGACATCTTCACCGTCTCGCTCGATGCGACGCTCACCGAGCAGCTCACCGCGCTCAGCCTGTCGGCGCCCGACATCGACTATATCGCCATCTCGCACAGCCATTTCGACCATATTGGGCAGGTCGACCAGGTGCAGGGCGCGACCTGGCTGGTGCACCAGGCGGAGCTTGACGCGATGATCCCGCCCGACGGATCAGCCCCGCAGACCACCGCCGACCAGGCCGCGCTGTTCAGCGCCTTCGGCGGCCTCACCCGCGAGACCTTCACCGGCGAAAAGGACGTGTTCGGAGATGGCAGCGTCGTTATCTTCGAAACGCTGGGCCACACGCCGGGCCATACCTCGCTGCAGCTGACCCTCCCGGAAACCGGCCCGGTGCTGCTGACAGGCGACCTCTATCACCGCACAGAAAGCCGCGAGCGTACCCGCGTGCCGCGGTTCAACTTTGACGAGGCGCAGACCCTCGCCGCCATGGAAGCGTTCGAAGCGCGCGCCGGAGCGCTCGGCGCGAAAGTCATCATCCAGCATGAACGGGCTGACGTCGACCCGCTCGGCGGCGTTATTCGCTGATCCGGACACGGATGGAGATGACGTCGGTGCGCTCGGCCTCGCCGGACGCGCCGCGGCGGAACTCACCCGCGATGGCCGTCTCCAGCCCCGCTTCCTCCAGAAGCGCCGCCACAGCCGCGGCCCGGCGATAGCCGAGCGCCCGCTCGTCAAACGTCTGCGCTACCAGCGCGTTCGGGACATAGGCGACGACGTCCACCGCACCGCTCGACCAGCGCTGCAGCGCCCAGGCCTGGTCGCGCACCAGCGTGGCGGCTTCAGCCGACAATGTCTCCTCGCCCGGCGCAAACCGGATCGGCGGCAGCACGCCCGCAGGCGGCACGACCTGCACAGACCAGTCCGGGAAATTCCGCCCCAACCCCGCTTCCAGCTGCCGCCAGCCGGACTGTGTCACGCCCTCGGTGGGGGCTGCGACGAAGACCGCCCGCCGGGCCTGCGGATCGATATCGGCAGCCGCCAGGTGAAACGGAAAGGCTGAGCGCAATTCGCGCTGTGTCCGTCGCTCCGTCGCCAACACCTCGAACTGGGACATCTGGGCTCTGAGGGGCGCGCCGAGCGACGTCTCCGCCGCCTGCATGAAGCGCGCAGTCTCGCTGACATTGCTGTCATCGACAAAGATCTGGTCTATCGAAACGGCCACCGGCCGGTCAAAGCGTTCCGTAAGCCGTTCGGCCAGAACGCCCTCCGCGCCTGGCACCCGTTCGGAGGTCAGGATGGTCGCCTGCACGGTGATGCGGGCCGGACCGCGGCGCGGAAAGGCGACATCGAAATCCGACAGCCGCGCCTCGGTGCTGGAAAAGGGCTCGAGCATGATCTCGCGGGCCACATCCCGCACCCGCGTCTCATAGGCAATGTCGCGCAGGGCAAGACCCAGCGGAATCGACAGGCCGATGAACACGCTGACGATCAGGCCGGTCTGGAACATTGTGTGTCGGGGGCTGTGGCGCTCACCGAAGCCATAGAAGCGCGACAGCACAGTCACCGACAGCGCAATCGCCAGCAGGTTGGTCATGTAGAGAAAGAACGCGCCGCCAGCTATATGCCATTGCGCGGTCGCGAGGCCGTAGCCGGCCACCGCCAGCGGCGGCATCAGCGCGGTGGCAATCGCCACGCCGACTATGGTCTCGCCCTTGCGGTGGATCACGGCATAGCCGCCCGCCAGCCCTGAGAAAATCGCCACCAGCAGGTCGAAGAAATTCGGCCGCGTCCGCGAGAGAATCTCGGAGGTCACATCCGTCAGCGGTGACAGGAACACGATCAGAAAGGATGTGCCCAGCGCCAGAATGGTACCGACCGCGAGCGAGACGATGGACTCGCGCAGCGCCGCAAGTTCGAGGATCGACAGCGAGAAGCCCATCAGCATGATCGGCCCCATCAGGGGCGAGATCAGCATCGCGCCAATGATGACCGCCGGGGATGACAAGAGCAGGCCGAGGATCGCGATGCCGCAGGACATCGCCGTCATGAACAGATAGCGCCCCGTCAGGCCGCCCTCTTCATGCACATGCTTGACGACCTCGAAATGGTTGATCCGGCGAATGCCCCGCCAGCGCGCAACCTTCAGCCGGCGCGCCCATTCCGGGCGGCGCTGCGCCCTCGCTTCCGCCGGCTGCGTCATCGATGCCAATCCTCAGTCATTGCCAAGCCGAGTCATGCCTCGCCCCCTGAAGCATAACGCCATGTCACAACCAGAAGGTTAGCGGCAAAAACTTGGGTCAGTTGCCGCCTTCGACCAGCCGGCGGGCTATCACCATGGCCTGAACCTCGCCCGCGCCCTCGAAGATGTTCAAGATACGCGCATCCTGCAGGATCCGGCTGATCGGGTATTCCAGCGCAAAGCCGTTGCCGCCATGAATCTGCACGGCATTGTCTGCGGCCGCCCAGGCCACCCGGGCCGCGAGCAGCTTCGCCATCCCGGCCTCGAGGTCACAGCGTTTGTCTTCATCCTTCTGGCGCGCCGAGTAGTAGGTCAGCTGGCGGACACCGAGAAGTTCAGCCGCCATCATCACCAGCTTGTTGGCGACGCGCGGGAAGTTAAAGATTGGCTGGCCGAACTGCTGGCGGTCGAGCGCGTAGCGCAGGCCTGTCTCGAATGCGTTCTGGGTGACGCCCACAGCGCGCGCAGCCGTCTGGATACGGGCGCTTTCAAAGGTTGCCATCAGGTGTTTGAACCCCTGTCCTTCCACGCCGCCGAGCAGGTTATCCGCCTTCACGGGGAAGGCGTCAAAGCCGATCTCGTATTCCTTCATTCCGCGGTAGCCCAGCACTTCGATCTCGCCGCCGGTCATGCCTTCGGCCGGGAATGGTTCGGCGTCGCTGCCGCGCGGCTTTTCGGCGAGAAACATAGACAGGCCGGAGAAATTGTTCGTGGCCGGATCGGTGCGGGCGAGCAGTGTCATCAGATCGGCGCGCACCGGATGGGTAATCCAGGTCTTGTTGCCGGTGATGACGTATTGAGATCCGTCTTCGGACTTCACCGCCCGCGTGCGCAGCGAGCCGAGGTCAGAGCCGGTGTTCGGCTCAGTGAAGACAGCCGTCGGCAGGATCTCGCCGCTGGCGATCCTCGGAAGCCATTTTTCCTTCTGCTCATCCGTGCCGCCGATGAGGATCAGCTCCGCCGCGATTTCAGATCGCGTGCCAAGCGAGCCGGTGCCGATATAGCCGCGCGACAATTCCTCGGAGACGACGCACATCGCCGTCTTGCCCATGCCTAGTCCGCCGAATTCTTCCGGGATCGTCAGGCCAAACACGCCGAGCTCTGACATCTCGTCAACCACATCCATTGGAATGTAGTCATTGCGCAGGTGCCAGCCATGGGCATGAGGTTTGATTCGGTCTGCAGAGAATTTCGCGAACTGGTCGCGGACCATCTCCATCGTCTCATCGAGACCTGTGGCTTCCACCGAATGGCGCGACAGGGAGCCGGGAAGCAGCCGGGCTGCCGCCGCGAGCGAGGCCGGCCTCTTGCCTTCGGTAATCAGCTTGCGGATGGTTTCATTGGCGAACAGGGCGTCCGATGCCGCAAGGCTGCCCAGCTCATGCGGGCGGATCGTCTCGCCCTGGTTCATCGGGATGCCGCCGACGATCTGCGCGCAGTATTCACTGAACAGGATCTGCGAGAGCAGCGCTTCGGCCTCCCCGAACTTCCCCTCCGCTTCGAGGCGGACGGCCCATTCCGACACCTGACGCAAGGTTTCCGCATACGTCGCAAGCCAGGCCAGGCCATGCGCCATGTGCTGGTGGCGTTCGAAGGCGCCGCGGTCGGGGCGGCCGTCGGCGCCGGCGAGTTGCGCCCGCGCTCCCCTTGTCGCCTCGGTCACATAGGTGTCGACGGCCGATACAGCGCTGGACATCAACCCAGTGAGCCTGTCCAGAACCGGTGTTTCGATCTGCTCCAGCCCGCTCAACCCATCCATCCTACGTCTCCCTGACCTGTGTTGTTCCTGTTTGTCCGGACCAATATACAGCGATGACTTTACATTGCCACACCGGGCTTGTGCGGTGCAACAACGCACACGCCTCCCGGGCGGGATCAGGCCTGAAGTTTGCGGTAACGCGCAGACTGAGACTGCACGATCACCCGCCCCGCCGGCTCCGGAAGGATGCGCGTCAACGTCGCGATCAGCTTGTTGACCGCCCCCGGCACAACCACCGGCTGACCCCGATTTACCGCCCTGATACCCGCCGCGACAACCGGTGCCGCGTCCATCCACACCCATTTCGGTGTCCGGCCGGTCGCCTCACGGGTGCCATTCATGTCATGGAACTCGCTCCAGGTGAATCCGGGGCAGAGCGCCGTGCAATGCACACCCGTATGCCCGAGCGCCGCGCACTCCGCGGCAATGCTCTCCGAAAACTTGATGAGCGCCGCTTTCACAGGGCCGTAAAGCGTATGGCCCGCGCTGCCCGCGGTGTAGCCGGCAAGCGAGGCCACATTGATGATCCGCCCGAAGCCGCGCGCAGCCATGCCTGGCAGAAGGAGATGGGTGAGCTCTACCGGTGCGAGAAGCAGCACCTGCAGGAACGCCGCCTGCTCCGGCCAGGTGGTCGAGAAGAACGTGCCAGGCAATCCGTAGCCGGCATTGTTGATCAGCGCGTCGACCGTCATCCCCCTCGCCTCGATTGCCGCCAGCAGGCGCTCAGGCGCAGCCCGATCCGACAGGTCCTCTGCAATCACCTGGGCCTTGACCCCATGCGCGCTGCTCAGTTCTGCAGCCAGCGCCGCCAGCCGCTCCGCCCGCCTTGCTGTCAGGATGAGGTCCCAGCCCAGCGCCGCATACTGCCGCGCAAACTCCGCCCCGATGCCGGCCGAGGCCCCCGTGATCAAACAAATCCGCCGCTCCATGCCCAAAATTTGCTCCTGCCTAAGTAAACTTGTGTCAAAATTACAACATTTCTGGAACTAAATCGTGGTGTTAGCCGTTACTGCTTGTTGATCTGGACCTAGTGCGCACCTTACGCCTGTGGGTATATTCCACAAACAACGCCGGACCTTTGACCCGGCTCTGACAGGGTGACGATCACATGAAATTCAGTTCTACTCTTTTGGCCGCTGCTGCCTCATCCGCGCTCATTTTGGCTGCCGCCCCTGCCTTTGCGCAGGAACAGGACGAAGGTGCGCGTACGCTCGACACCGTTGTCACGGTCGGTACGCGTGTTGCCAACCGCTCCGCCCTCGACACGGCCGCGCCGGTCGATGTCGTCTCTGCCGAAGCGATCCAGAGCATCGGGGTGGGCGAATTGAACCAGGCATTGTCTGTCAATCTTCCGTCATACAACTTCCCGAGACCTGCTCTCGCAGACGGAACGGATTCCATCCGTCCTGCTGCCCTCCGCGGCCTTGCGCCGGACCAGACCCTTGTCCTCGTTAACGGTAAGCGGCGCCACTCGGCCGCCCTTGTCAACGTGAACGGAACGATCGGACGCGGCTCATCGGCCGTCGACCTCAACACGATCCCCTCCCTCGCTGTCGGCGGTGTTGAAGTGCTGCGCGACGGCGCCTCGGCGCTGTATGGCTCTGACGCGATTGCCGGTGTGGTGAACGTTCGCCTGCGCGAAGCGAGCTCCGGCGGCGCGGCGCAAGTCAGCTATGGCTGGCGCGAGACGGAATATACTGTGCCGGTGGTTCAGCCGACCGCCCCCGGCGTGCCCGATCCAGGCCGCTCTGTTTCTCGCAAACGGTCAGATGGTCATCTGCTCACACTCTCGGGCTGGAAAGGTTTCGAGCTCGGCGACAACGGCTTCCTGACAATCACCGGCGAGATGAAGGACCAGGCTAACACCATCCGCACCGGCTATGATCACCGCCCGCAATATCCAGGCACGCAGCCGGCCGCAGAAGCCGAGATCAACCGCTTCAACGGCTGGACCGGCGAGCCCAGACTGGACCAGATCGGTGTGTTCGCCAATGCCGGTATTGATCTTCAGAACGGCGTGGAGCTCTATGGCTGGGCCAGCGCCCAGGAACGCGAGACGGTCTCCGCCGGCTTTTACCGCAGGGCGAATGATGCCCGGAACGTCATCGAAATCTATCCCAACGGCTTCCTGCCAAAGATCAATCCGACGACGACGGACTATTCGGCCCTCGGCGGCGCGCGCTTCCAGTTCGCAGGTTGGGACGCGGATGCATCGCTCGGCTACGGCTCGAACAAGATGGAATTCCAGATTATCGATACACTGAACCGGTCGCTTGGTCCGGCTTCAAAAACCTCCTTCGATGCCGGCGGCTACCAGAACTCACAGCTCGTCGCGAACATTGGCTTCGTGCGAGGCTTTGCTGTCGACGGCCTCGCCTCCGATCTCAACGTCGCCTGGGGCGCCGAGGCTCGCCGCGAGACCTATGAGATCTTCGCCGGCGAACCGGACTCCTACCGGAACGGCGGCGTACTCCTGCCGAACGGCGACACCACGGCCTCCGGTTCTCAGGTGTTCCCAGGCTTTCAGCCGAGAAACGAACTGGATGAAGACCGCACGGCTTTCGGCGTCTACCTCGACCTCGAAGCCAATGTCACCGACGCCCTTCTCGTCTCGGGCGCTGTGCGCGGCGAATCCTATTCGGATTTCGGTGAAACCCTGACCGGGAAACTGGCAGCACGCTATGACTTCACCGAGAGCTTCGCCCTGCGCGGATCAATCCAGAACGGCTTCCGCGCTCCCTCGCTGCAACAACAGTACTTCACCACCACATCGACCAATTTTGTGGGCGGGGTTCCCTTTGATGTAACGACGTTCCGTGTTGACGACCCTGTCGCCGTTGCCCTCGGCGCCCAGGATCTCGATGCCGAAACTTCAATCAATTTCGCGCTGGGTGCAGTGATCCGTTTCGGCGATCTGAGCTTGACCGTTGACGCTTATCGGATTGATGTCGAAGACCGGATCGTCCTGTCAGAGAACCTTGGAACCGGCTCCTCTGCCGCCGATACTGCGGTACAGGCCTACCTTCTGTCCCAGGGCTTTCAGGGTGCTTCGGGCCGCTTCTTCCTGAATGGGGTGGACACCGAGACGACTGGTGTCGACATCATCGCGAACTATGCCTTCCCGGAAACGGAGTTGGGCCGGTTCAGCGCGGTGCTCGGCGCAAACTTCAATGAAACGAAAGTGACCGCCGTTCCCGAGGTGCCGCAGCTCACCGCCCTTTCCCCGGCACCGACGCTGTTTGGCCGCGTCAATGTATTGACCTTCGAAAAAGGCGCTCCAAAGAGCAAGTTCACCGGCCAGGTTGACTGGGATATGGGTCCGTTTGCGGCCACCCTTCGCGGCATTCGGTATGGCGAGGTACTTGTTCCCAACGCGAACCCGGCAAATGACTACACGCTGGATCCTGCCACCATTGTTGATTTCGAAGCCCGCTACACCTGGCGCGACAGCCTGACAATCGCTGTGGGCGCGGACAACCTCTTCGACGAGTACCCGGACGCTGCCCCGCTCGGCCTGAACGGGACCGGCAACACGCCCTTCTCGACCTACTCGCCGTTCGGCTATTCCGGCCGCTTCGTCTACACCAAGGCCACGCTCAACTTCTGAGCCTCAGGCACGGCCTGAAAACGAACAGCGCCGCTCCCATCCGGGGGCGGCGTTTTTCTTGTACGGCCCGAACCGTCTGTGCGCGCCCCTGGCCCGAATTACCTTCACAGTCATGTGTTACCGGTCGCATCTGGCAATCCAGAACCAGATACAATCTTTGGAGGAACACCGATGTCATTCAAACCTCTTAACCTTGCCGCCGTGGCCGCGGCCCTGATACTCCCCGCCTGCAGCGGCGACAGCCCGCAGGCCGCGCGCGCCGCGGACTTCTCCATCGATGTTTGCGAAATCGTGACCGAGGCCGATCTCGACATCATCGCTGCCGCCCGGCGCGACAAGGTCGTGCACGTGACGCCTGGCACCAACCGCTGCATGTGGGCCGAGCGCGAGGACGGGATGGCCTATTTCAACATCCAGGTCGCTGTCTCCGACCGGGACATACGGGCCAGCTTCCCTGAAACCTTTCCGGACTTTGTTGAACTCGCTGAAATCCGCGATCTCGGCGATGCCGGCTATATGACCGTCACCGAAGGCAGCATCGGCAATGTGGTCATCCGCAAGGGCAGCCGCGTGCTCGACAGCGGCGCGGTCTTCCTCGATATCGAACCGGGTAGCGAAGCGCATGACCGGCTCTGGGACATCTATCGCCGCGTTCTAAACTGACGTAACGCGAGGCTGCATGCGCGGGGCTTGATCCGGCCCCGCCTGCCGGTACGCTCTGCCCGATGAACACGGGAAAGGAGACGGGCCATGCCCCGCGTGCGCGCCAACGGAATCGAGATCGAGTATGACACGCTGGGCCGCGAGGGCGACCCGGCTATCCTGCTCATCATGGGCTTCTCCCTTCAGATGACGCGCTGGCCGGAGGGGCTGAAGCGCGGCCTGGCGGATGCCGGTTACCGCGTCATCTGGTTCGACAACCGCGACATTGGCCTCTCCACCGCCTTCGAGACCCAGATCCCCCCTGCGCCCGGTGACCTGATCGCGGCGCTGATGAGCGGGAAGGACGCCTCGGCGCTTGTGCCATACACGCTCGATGCCATGGCCGCCGACACGGCCGGTCTGCTGGATGCCCTCGGCGTGGAGAAGGCCGATGTGCTTGGCGTGTCGATGGGCGGTATGATCGCCCAGTTGATGGCCCTCAACCATCCGCACAAGGTGCGAAAGCTGATCCCCGTGATGACCACCTCCGGCGCACCGGGCCTGCCGCCCGCCTCGGACGAAGCGATGGCCGCGCTCACTGCCGTGCCGACCGCGCGCACGCCGGAGGCGATCGGCGATATCGCCGTCTTCGCGCAGGGCGCCATCGGCTCCGCGCCCTCCCTGCGCAACAGCCCTGACCTCATCCGCCAGCGCGCCATCGCGGATTTCCACCGCTCGGACCGCCCCTTCGGCATTGCGCGTCAGTATGCGGCC